>JALOQR010000357.1 GCA_025459365.1 Fimbriiglobus sp. | reverse complement strand
ATTGGAACTGTGGGAGGTGGCGACCGGCCGACGGCGGTGGCGGCAGCCCATAGACGAACTTTTCGCCGACTTGCGGTGCTCGCCGTGTGGGCGGTTCGTAGCCACCTGCCGGGCCGACCAACCGGTGTACCTGTGGGATGTGTTCGGCGAGACCTCCGACCCGCAACCGCCGCCGACCTCGGCCGACTGGGAAGCGCTGGCGTCGGCCGACGCGGAGACAGCGTTCGCGGCGGTGCGGCGGTTGGTGCAGCACCCGGCCGCGGCGGTGAAGCTGCTCTCCGCCCGGTTGAAGCCGACCGCGGTGCCGACGCCGGCATGGGTGGACGAACGGCTCGAACGGCTGGGGGCTTCGGACTACGCGGCCGAGCGGGAACTGACCGCCGTGGCCGACGTGATCGCCGAGCGACTGCGAGCGGCGGCCGACGCGGGGCTGGACACCGAGGAGGCGGACGAGCGGTTGCAGCGGGTGGTCGGGCGGGCAACGACGCCGACGGACTGGCTCCGCACGGTGCGGGCGGTGGAGGTGCTGGAGTATGCCGGGGCGGCCGCCGGCCCACTGCTGGCAAGGCTGGCGGAGGCGGCCGGCTTCCTCGGCCGCGAGGCGTCGGCGGCGGTCAAGCGGCGTGAGCTTCGACCGGGGTGACGATCAGTAGGGCGGGAGCAGCCGGCGGAAGGCGTGGGCGAGCACGACGAGGAAGAACAGCAGGTTGCGGAACGGAATGGCCCACCAGGCCAGCGACACCGCCGCCTGGGGCGACGAACGCCACTTTCCTTCGGCGAGCTTGCGGCCCAGTTTCTCCATCCACGCCACGGATCGCGGCCAGTCGGCCCAGCGGTCGAGCCACTCCTTCGGGATGCCCGCCTTGCCGACGCGAGCGCCGACCAGCGCCCCGGTGATCGCCGCCACCGTGTCGGTGTCGCCACCCAACCGGACGACGGATTCCACCGCCGTGCGGTAGTCGTCTGGGTGACGCAAGAAGGCGTAGATGGCGACCGGCACCGTGTGGGCGATGTACCCGGTGACGCCGCGAGTGAGCTTCAACTCCGCCGCGAACTCGGCGACGGATTTATTGGCGTCGTATGCGATTACCATCGACTTCAGGTTTCTGCCGATATCGTTTGACAGGAAACTGAAATCCATCCGGTACAATTCCAGCAACGAGTTCGCATCCAACTGCTGACCACGTCCCCGAGACGCGAGACTAGCCGCCGCTCTCACCGCGAACGCCCCGAACACCGCCTGTTCGTCGTCGTGGGTGAGGAAAGTTGAATCACCCAGCCACGGCCGGAACGGCGTGTCATAGAAGCAATCCATGTCATCAGGCTCTTTCGGGCAATCCGTCGCCGCGAACAGGATCGCCGCTCGCATCGCCGGGCCGTTGCCTGCTGACTTCACTCCACTCTTGTGCGACGGCACGCCGAACCACAACCGCAGGCACGCGAGCAACGTTGCCTTGCCGATACCCGCCGGCCCCGCCAGGAACCACCACCGCAGCCGCCACGCCAACGACCGCCGGAAGCGGTGGCGATCCCCGCCGCTTCGCAACAGAGCCTGCGCCGTCATGCAGGCGTGTTCGGTGTCGTCCGACCCCATGCCGAAGCCGAACAGGAACCGGGGGCGGTCGAGGTTCGGGAACAGCTTTGCCACCCGCCGCGGGCCGAGGCCCTCCATCGGCAGGCCCATCATGTCGCCGACCGCCTGACCCAACAGGCAGCCAACCACCGCGTCCGGATCGAGGGGCGGCAGGTCAGACAATTTCCACCTTCGGTGTGATGGCACTCTTCTTGATCAACGCCGGCCAGTAGGCGAACACCTCTCGCACGGCGGCGCGGCCGGTGGTGTAGCCCGTCGTGCCGGCGTACCCACTCGTGACGAGCGGAGCAAACTCCTTGGTGAACCGCTCCACCGCGGCCTTGTTCGCATCTCGCACGGCCACGCGGAGGACGACTTCGGGCGGGTCGGCGGTCGGCAGCACTCCCGGCACCGAGTCGCCGGCCCCGAGCACTTCCACCAGGCTGTGCGCGAAGGTGTGGCCGGATTGTTTCAGCCGGTCGAGCATGATCCGCCCACTGTGCCGGGCCTTCGCCACGGCGTTCGGGCCGGGGATGACGAGCGTGCCGGCAGCGGTCCAACCGTCACGGTAGGCGATACTCACCTTGTAGCTGTCGGAGGCAGGGTGCCCCTTCGCCCCGACGCACCGCACCACGTTGGCCGCTTCCTGCGTGAACGTCGGGGTGGTGAAGTCGGCAATCACGTCTGGGGTGAAGTAGCGGGCAGGGTCGGCCACTTCGTAGAGCAATTGCTCGCTCACCGTCTCCAGGTTCACCGCCCCGCCGGTGCCCGGTGGCTTGCTGATCGTGAAGGTGCCGTCGGCCGCGATATCGACGAACGGGTAGCCGACGGTTTCCAGTCCGGTGGCCTCGCTCGCGTTCACCCACAGCCCACCGGTGGCCTGCGCTCCGCACTCGATCAGGTGCCCAGCCACGGTACCCGCGCTCAGCCGGTGCCAGTCGTCCGGTTGCCAACCGAACTCGTGCAGGCACGGCCCGACCGTCAGGCACGCATCGGCGACACGCCCGGTGACGACGACGCCCGCCCCGAGTTTCAGCGCCTCCGCGATCGGGGCCGAGCCGAGGTAGGCGTTCGCACTCACCACCTTGCTCCGCACCGTGGAGAGTGGTTCACCGGTGTCGAGGTGATTCAAGGTGTGCCCGGCGGCGAGCAGTTCGTCCAATCGTGGCAACAGGTCGTCCCCGCTCACCACGCCGACCTTCCGATCGGTGATGCCCGCCTTCGCCAGCACTTCTTTCGCGGCCTTCGCACATGCGGCCGGGTTCATTCCGCCGGCGTTCGTGATCACCTTCAGGTTCGGTTGGCTCTTCAGGGTCGGCACCAGCCGCCCGAGCACGTCGAGGAAGTCGGTGGCGTACCCGGCGTTGGCGTCGCGCTGGCGGAGCAACGCCAGGATCGACATGGTGAGTTCGGCGAGGTACTCCAGCGTCAGGTAATCGAGCCGGCCAGCCTCGGCCAATCGCACTGGGGCATCCGGGCTATCGCCCCAAAACCCACAACCATTGCCAATCCGGATGGTGCTCATCAATTCGCCCTCACGTCCGGGAGTTTCCCGTAGCCCACTGCCTCGCGTCAGATTACGGCTTTTCGGGGCAGCCCGGCCCGCTGCTCGCTCCTGATGAAGCAGCCCCGATCGCCTGAGATCTGCCGTGATTGTCGAACGGCCAACGATTAGAACTTGTTCACCGAAAAAGTACTACACAACTTGCCATCCGGAGATTACAGTGGGCCGAGCCGGGTTCGGTACAACTACCACCGATCCGGCCTTCTCCCATCTTTTTCATTCGGAGGTGGTTTATGTTCCTCTCCCCGCGATCGAGTCGGCGTGGGTTCACGCTGATCGAGTTGCTGGTGGTGATTGCCATCATCGCCATCCTGATCGGCCTGCTGCTGCCCGCCGTACAGAAGGTCCGCGAGGCGGCGGCCCGTATGCAGTCGGCCAACAACCTGAAGCAGATCGGGCTGGCCACCCACAACGGCCACGACTCGCTCGGCGTACTGCCGCCGGCGGTCGCCTTCTGGTGGAGCAACCCGACCTACACCGGCGGGTACACGACCAGCGACGGCACCTTCTTCTTCTGCCTGCTCCCGTACTACGAGCAGGGCACCCTGCAGACGAACATCAGCAACTGGCCGGGAAGCGGGCTGGGGGCGATCAACAGCACCCAGGCCGCCATGAGCGTGCCGATCAAAATCCTCGTCGCCCCGAACGACCCGACCGGCCCGGGCAACTCGGTGATGAGCGGGGCGTTTAGCGCCGGGTGGATGTGGCGGAATCCGGTCGATGTGGCGACCTGCAGCTATGCCTGCAACTTCCAGGTGTTCGGCCGACCGGAGAACCCCGTCGAGGGGACCAGCCCGTGGAGTTGGCAGAAGACGCACGGCCAGCGGCGGCTGACCGACGTCACCGACGGCCTGACCAACACCGTCTTCCTGGCCGAGAAGCGGCAAGTGTGCGGGCCTGGCCCGTACCGCCCCGGCAACTTCTGGTCGAACAACACCTTCCTGAACAGTTGGGGACACCCGGCCGAAGATATGGCGTGGCCGGTGTTCGCTCGCATTCCGAACAACGGCGCCGGTGCCAACGACCCGAACCGCCAGTTCTCCATCCCGCAGGTGAACCCGACCCCGGCCAACTGCCAGGGTTGGGATAGCCGCCCTCATGGCCACAGCTCGAGTGGCACCATGGTCGGGCTAGGCGACGGTAGCGTCCGCAGCATCCGCGGCAGCATCGACCAACTCACCTGGACCCGGCTGGTGCTCTTCAACGACGGGGCCGTGATCAACAGCGACTCGTTCTAACCTTGCTCACACCCCGAACGGCCCACTCTGGTGGGCCGTTCCCTTTTTCCCCACGGTGAACTCATGAGTCGATCACGATCTGTACTGTTGGCCGCGTCGTTCGCCCTGCTGGCCTTCACCGGGTGCGGCGGGAGCAAGGAGGAGGGGCTTACGGTGACGGGCACAGTCACACTCGACGGCCAACCGATCCCCGTCGGCCAGGTTGTCTTTGAGATCCCGAACAGCACCGAGCAGCGGGTGGGCGGAATCGACAAAGGCAAGTTCGAAGTGAAAGGCGTACCGGCGGGCAAGGTCCGAGCGGCCGTCCGCACGTCAATGATGCAGGCCCAATATGCCGCCTCGCAGCAGTTCGCGTCGAAGGCGGGCGGGAAGGCGGAGAAGGGTGAATTCATCGCCGTACCCGCCCGGTACGAAGATGTCGGCAAGGCCAACCTCGAAT
>JALOQR010000356.1 GCA_025459365.1 Fimbriiglobus sp. | reverse complement strand
AACGAGAACTTCTACACGCGCGGGGTGATCGACGAACTCCGGTTGGAAACGGTGTGCGAGAGTGCCCGCTGTCCCAACCGGAGCGAGTGTTGGAGTCGCCGCACCGCTACCTTCATGATCCTCGGCAACATGTGTACTCGGCCGTGCGGGTTCTGCTCGGTGCCGAAGATGGGCACGCCGGAGGCGGTGGAAGTCGACGAACCGCAGCGGCTCGCGGAGGCGTCGGCCCGGCTGGGGTTGAAGCATGTCGTGATCACGTCTGTCACGCGGGACGACCTCCCCGACGGTGGGGCCGACCACTTCGTGAAGTGCATCCATGCCGTTCGTGAACGCACCGGTGCGGCGGTGGAGGTGCTGACGCCCGACTTCCTCGGCGATGAGGCGGCCATCGACGCCGTGACCGATGCGAAGCCGGAAGTCTTCAACCACAACCTCGAAACCGTCCCGCGGCTGTACCGTGTCGCTCGCGGTCGTGCCGACTACCGCCGTAGCCTTGATCTGCTGGAACGAGTGAAGAAACGTGACCCGAAGATCGTGACGAAGGCGGGGCTGATGCTCGGCCTGGGCGAGACGATCGATGAGTTGTTCGACGTGCTCGCCGACCTGCGGGCCATCAACTGCGACGTCCTGACGATGGGCCAGTACCTCGCCCCGACGCTGAAGCACATCCCCATCGCCCGGTTCGTGCCGCCGGCCGAGTTCGACGATTTGGCCGCACGGGCTCGCCTACTCGGCTTCTCGCAGGTGGTCGCCGGCCCGTTTGTACGGAGCAGCTACCACGCCGCCGACATGGTGCCGCACTGAACGGAGGCACTCCGCCGATGCCCCTCATCACCCTGCCCGATCTCGGCTCGTCGCCCGTTACCTTTGGGCTGTGGCACGTTGCCGTTGGGGAGCGGGTGCTCGAAGGTGAGCGGGTGGCGGAGGTCCGCATACGCGGGGTGGTGATCGACTTGCCGGCCCCGGCGAGTGGCACTCTGAGCGAGCAGTTTGCCCGTCCCGCCGATACACTGCACCCAGGTCAAACCCTCGGCACCGTCGTTGAGTAATTCGCCATGCCGCTCAGCCATCGCAGCGCCTTCATTTCCCTCGACGGCATCGACGGCACCGGCAAGTCGACCCAACTCGCACTGCTTGCCGAGAAACTTCGCTCGCTCGGGCATACCGTCACGACCTGTGTCGATCCCGGTGGCACCGAAATCGGTGCTCGGCTTCGCGAAATCCTCCTCTACGGTCGGCAAACACAGATGAGTCTCCGGGCCGAAGCCCTCATGTTCATGGCCAGCCGGGCAGAGTTGGTCGATAAGGTCATCCGCCCGGCGTTGGCCCGTGGGGAGGTTGTGCTCGCGGATCGCTATCTGCTGGCGAATGTGGTGTACCAGGGGCATGCCGGCGGGCTCGACCCGACCGACCTGTGGGCCGTCGGTCGATTTAGCACCGGCGCACTCGACCCCGACCTGACACTCGTACTCGACTTGCCCGTGGAGGTCGCCCGCACTCGTCGCAAACCCTCCGCCGCCGATCGAGTGGAAAGCCGCGGCGACTGGTACTTCAACCGAGTTCGAGAAGGATTTCTGTTCGAGGTCCACAATTGGCCCGACCGGATGCGGGTGATCGACGCGAGCGGGACGGTGGAAGACGTCCAGGCTGCCGTGTTCGCCGAGGTGCGGGATCTCCTGGAACGCCGACTCAAGAGCACCCCTGGCCCGCGTGCTTGACCGCCGAGACCCCCCCCGATGGCCTGGACCGACATCCGTGGGCACGATGCCTCCCGTCAGCAACTTCTGACCGCGTTTCGGCGAGGCCGGCTCGGTCACGCGTACCTGTTCGTCGGTCCCGATGGCGTCGGCAAGCGGCGGTTCGCGGTGGAGTTCACCAAGGCGGTGTTCTGCGAGAAGCCGCCGGCCGAATTCACCCCTTGCGACCAGTGTCCGGCCTGCGCCCAGGTGGTCGCCGGCACCCACCCCGACTTCACCATCTTCTCCCGGCCCGAAGACAAGCAAGAGTTTGTCATTGAGGTGGCCCGGGAGGTGGTGGCCAACCTTGCCCTGCGGCCGGCTCGCGGGCGCGGACGGGTGTGCCTGATTGAGGACGCCGACACCCTCAACGAAGAATCGGCCAACTGCCTGTTGAAGACACTCGAAGAACCACCGCCAGGGGCGGTGCTCATCTTGCTCGCCACCTCCACCGACACCCAGTTGTCGACGATCCTCTCCCGGTGCCAGGTCGTGCGGTTTCAACCTCTGGTGGCAGCAGAATTGAAGCTGGTGTTGATCGATCAGGGCATCACCGAACCGGCCGACCTGGATCGACTGGTACGACTGAGCGGCGGATGCGTGGGGCGGGCACTGGCCCTGAGCGACAAGGCGGTCGCCGACTTTCGCCACAGCCTGCTCAACCAGTTCACTACGGCGAAGCCGGATGCGTTCGCCCTGGCCAAGTTGATGAACGAGTTTGTGGCCGATGCCGGCAAGGAGAGCAAGGCGAAGCGGGAACGGGCATCGGTGGTAGTGGGGATGCTGCTGGAAATGCTTCGGGTGGCCTTGCGGGTCGCGATCGGCGGGGTTCCCGATGGCGAGCGGGTGGAGAAGGAGGCCGCGAAGCACTGGGCCGTAGTGGGCGACGAGCGAGTTGCCGAGGCGATGCAGGCATGCGTGGAGGCCGACCGACTCATCGACCGCCGGGTGCAACTCGAAATCTTGCTCGAGCGACTCGCCGATCGGTTGTGTCGGCGATGACTCGGGGTACTCCACCCTGAGCGAGTTGATGAAAAATGCCCACTTCCACCGAAATTCACTTGCAATAGGCCTTCACAATCGGCCCCTTCGGATGAAGAGGCCGATTCGCCCTGGCCGATACGTTCTCCTGTGTCGGGGTCGTGTCTGGGGTCGCCCTCCCAGACGTTCACCTCGCCGTCACGGGGATTGGAAGGCCATGACGACCGGAAACGACCTGCTCGCCCCACCCGCCCCGACCACCCCCACGAGCGAGACCGACTCCCTCCGTCAACAGTTACTCCAGGCTCAGCGGTTGAGTAGCGTTGGCGAACTGGCGTCGAGCGTGGCCCATGAGTTCAACAACGTCATCGCCACCATCATCAACTATGCCAAGATTGGCTTGAAGGGGCAGACCCCAGCCGCCCAGGCTCAAGCATTCGAGAAGATCCTCCGGGGCGGGCAACGAGCAGCGGCGGTGGTGAACAGCATGCTCGGCTTTGCCCGGAATAACGCCGCCGGACGCGAGAACACCGACATCGTTCACCTGGTGGAGGAGGTGCTGCTCCTCACCGAAAAAGACCTCTCAAAGCACCGGGTTCAGATGGATAAGCGGTGGCACTGTCGGCCGTGGGCGGTGGTGGTGCCGGGGCAAATCGAGCAGATTCTGGTCAATCTGGTAATCAACGCCCGGCAAGCCATGACAAACGGCGGGCGGTTGCGAGTCGAGGTCAGCGAGAATCAAGCCGGCGACACGGTGGAGATCAAGATCGCCGACACCGGCACCGGCATCGCCCCTGAGCACCTCCGGCAGATTTTCGAGCCGTTTTTCACTACCAAGTCGCCCGACGAATATGGCCGCGGCGGAAGCGGGCTGGGTCTAAGTGTGTGCCGGCAGATTATCGAACAGCACCACGGCCGCATCCGCGTCGAGAGCGTGCTCGGCAAGGGAAGTACGTTCACTGTGAAACTGCCGAAGCGACTGCCGGACGACGTTTGAAACTGAGGTGCGAGAAGAGGGTAGGGAAGATACGAAAAAGGGGAGAGGAATGCCCACGGGCTGTTCCGCTCCCCTTTTTGCCTACTTGATCCCGCCGGGGCGGAGCACTTTTTTCAGAATCTTTTGCTCGAAGGCGAAGTCGCGGTGTGGTGCCGGGCCTGCCGGAAGCCACTGGCGCTCTGCCGTGGCTGGGGTCGTGAGTGTATCGGAGGTGCGATCGGCCACAGGGGCACTGCGGAACACGGCCGGCCCGCCGAGTGGCAGCGAAGGCACACCCACCAGTTCCAGTTCCTTGTAGACCTCGACGGTTACGCGATACCCGCCATCATCCGCATCGTCGATGCGGACGATGGCAAAGTGCCGGAGAGGCTGGAACGTCGCGAGCCAGCGTTCATTCGGATCGGGTGATCCCGTCTTCCAGAACTGCTCGTACCCTGGGGCAACGTGGGGGTAAGTGCGGATCTCACGGGCGTAGCGCGAGCCAGGGATGATCTCGAAGTCGTCATCGAGAGCGTCGAGTACCCGCTCATACACTTCGTCATAGCCGGCGCACCCCGGCCGACCGGTCGGCTGATCCGTCGATCGGGCCTGATCGTATACCTTCGGCCGCACCAGCACCGGGTTGTCTACCGGAGGGACGGACGCGCACCCTCCCGCAGCGGCCATAGTCCCGGCCGCCAGCCAGCACGCCCCCCGCACGCGGCAGTTCATTGATCTCCCCCCGATCCATGAGCAGGAGGGTATGCCCGGCGAGGGC
>JALOQR010000077.1 GCA_025459365.1 Fimbriiglobus sp. | reverse complement strand
TTGGCGGTCGCTTCCTGGAAGGCTTGCAGGAGTACGGCGGCGTCGTCCGTCACTTCCTTGCGGGCCGGGTCGGTGGCGTTCGGCAGGGCTTTACGAAGCACGGTCTGCAACGCGTCCGTCACTGCCTCCACCTTCGAGTTCGGGAAGTATTCGAGCACTTCCACATCCACCGGTAGGGCGTCGTGGGTGAACCGGGTGGACGGCAACGGTAGGCCGTAGCGGCGGGCACGGTCGCGGGCCTCGACGGCATCCTTCAGCTTGCGAGATGGCAGAACGGCCACCTTGTCGGCCGCCGGGTCGGTGCGATCCACGAAAGCAATTTCGAAGTTGCGGGTCTCGTAGGCGTAGTTGGCCGACTTCCCCTCCTCGATGAGCATTTGTTGCTCGACGGCGAACTCACGCGTGACATACTCGCCGAGGAGCATCGCCAACACGCCGGCATGCAAGACGATAATGCCGGACCGCTTGAGGAGCAGCAGACCGATCTCGGCGGCGGTCGATCGCGATCGGGCCGCCTGCTTCCGCAGCCCGCTCACCAGTTTGGCGAACAGGAGCACGTGGGCGGCAGTCAGGTTCACCACCATCGCCCAGCCGAGTAGCTTGCCAGCCGGGAATGGGAACCAGGCGGCGGAGGTGGCGTCTGGCCGTACCCCGAGGAACACCTTGCCGAACTCGAGGAGGTACTTCACCTCCACCTTCACCCACCACGAGTAGAAGTAGTTGTCCACCACCGTCCACACGCCCTGCCCCTTCTGCGCCAGGGTGCCGAAGAACACCAGCAAGCTCGACAGGACGAACAGGACAACGGTGACCTTGAGCGACGCGAGCAACTGAAACAGCCGCGGCAGGAAACGCAGTATGAACGACATGGCGGGAACCTATCGGGGGAGCAACAGGGTGTTCGTGTCCGTGCGGGCCGGGGTCACTTCTGGAATGGACCCTTCCCGCCCATCATGCCGCCGCTCCAGGTAGGGCCGCGGAGGTCGACGGTGTACGCCGTTTTGTTGCCGAGCTTCAGTTCTGTCACGCCGCTGTTCAACTCGGCCTCCTTCACCTCCCGCAGCCCGACTTCCTTCCGCCAGCGGTTCACGTTGTCGAGCAGGCTACCGCCAAACGGACCCGAAAGGTACATCTCGGCCTGGCCGTTTTGGTAGGTGGCGAGGCGGGTGGCACGGGGCGGGGCTTCGGTCCACTTGGGCGGGGCGGCCCAGGTCGGCTTCTTCTCGTCCGGCTTAATGCCCTTCACGAAGGCGTTGAAGTCGGCTTCGAGCGGGGAAACAACCTCGGCCGGGCCGACGAACTTGACGAACCACCAGTACCCCGGCTCGGCCGGGATGACCGCTCCGAGCATACGGAACTTCTCGTCGGCGGCGGGCTTGGCGACGATGGCCTCTTTGGGGGCGGTGTAGGCGCGGATTTCATCCTCCGGCCGGCAACCGGCGGACAGGAGGACAACCGCCGCCGCGACGACGGCGACAACCGGGCGGAGCAAACGCATCGGACGCATCTCGGGGCGAGACCGGCTCACAAGCGAGCGGGCAGGGGTGGGTGTATCGGCATTGTTGGGCGGCCGGGGCCAGCGGGTCAAGCGGCTACAGGTGGAACGTGGGCGGCGGCGGGACCGACGAACCAAATGGGCGAGCCAGAGGAGCCGATCCCGCGAGGGGTCGGCTCCGCGGCGGAACGCCGTTTAGCCTCGCACGATCTTTGTGTTTTCGTCGAGGGCGATGCTGGCCAGTTCGCCATTGGGCTTGGTGAAGTGGACGGTCGGCACGACGATGTCGTCCTCGGCCACGCGGTCCACTGTCACCCCGGTGGACAGGTAGCTAATGCCACGGAAAGTGCCGGTGGCTTCGGCCGGCCACGTCTTCGCTCCGACTCGCACCGTCTGTGTGAGTTTGATGTTGTCGCCCGGCTTCAATTCCTTGAGCAGGGCCACCAGCATGGGGTCCAGCGTGCGGTGGCTGGAGGGGAGTTTCACCTCGGTGCTCACGCCGTTGCCTCTTTGGATTGGGGGTTGCCGCGAACGAGCGCAATGCGGCCGGTGCGGGCCAGTTCGAGGATGCCGTAGGGCCGCATCAGCTCGATGAATGCTTCCACTTTCGGCTCGGTGCCGCTGATCTCGACCATGATGTTGTCGTGCTGGATATCGACCACCCGGCCGCGGAACGACTCGGCCAGTTGGAACAACTCCGGGCGTTTCTCGGCGGAGCAGGTCACTTTGATGAGCATCAGGTCTCGCTCGACAAAGTTTTCGCTGCTGATGTCGTCGACCCGGATCACGTAAACGATCTTGTCGAGTTGCTTGCGGACCTGATCGAGCACCTGGTCGTCGCCGTGGACGACGAACGTCATGCGGGAGCGGTCGTGCTGTTCGGTCTCGCCGACGGCGAGGCTGTCGATGTTGAACCCGCGGGAGGCGAGCATACCCGAGACGTGCGCGAGCACCCCCGGCTGGTTCTGCACGAGTGCGGACAACACATGACGATGGCGCATCGGACCCACACGGAGAAAGGAGAAGACGGATACAAATCATGGTACGGACGAAGCGTAGCAGTGGAAGTGGCAGTGGCAGAGTGGCTTTCTTGCCTCTGCTATCAGGCCGAAAACGAAGCCGACCCGCCCAGGTGGGCGGGTCGGCGGGTGGTTACGTCGTCGTGGCCGGTTTAGGCTTTCTTCTTGCGGAGCTTGGCCAGGCCGAGCAGCGGCAGGCCGAGGCCGGCGAGCAGCAGGGTGGCCGGCTCGGGCACCGGCGGGGGCGGGGTGTCGGTGCCGGTCGGGGCATCGGTGCTGGTGATGTTGCTGTCCTTCAGGCCGTCGGAGGTGCGGTTCGTCTCGGCGGTGAAGCTCACCTCTTTCCGCTCGCCGAAGGTCGAGGTCGCCATGAAGTTCCCCAGGCCGATCTGACCGGCCGGAACGGTCGGCCCACGGTAGGTGAACGTCAGGTTGGGGATGCTCGGGTCGTCGATCGGCCGGAGCAGCGGCGGGATGCGGGTGCTGGTGGTCGAGACTTCCCAGTTCGCGTCCGGGGCGATCACTGTGTCGGGCACCAGCCCGGCGAAGTCGTAGATGGTGAAGTAGTTGCCGGCCTGGAGTTTCATGTCGGTCGGCAACACGATGGCGTACTGCCAGCGGAAGTTCCCCGATTCCGGGAAGATCGACACACTGGTCGGCAGCAGGCCGGCTTGGGCGGTGCCCCCGACCAGGCCGACGACCGCCACGGCGGCCGCCATCAGGCGAGCGAAGCTTGTCCCACGGGTCATTCGGTATCCCTCCTTGAAAGGCGACTTCCGGGTGTCGTCCGGGCACCGGGACGGGTGCTCCGGTCGTTGGGTCGGGGCTGTCGTCGTTCCCTCCGTCGTCAGCCCCGCGTCGTCGTCGAGCGGCACATAGACTGCCTACCCTACCATGTCAACCACAACTGTTCCGCCCGCCATTCGCCAGGCGGGGTTGGTTCACGCAGTCGCCATCTTCTTCCGGCGGAATGCCAGCCCGACGGCCGGCAGAGCGAGCGCGGCCAGGGCAAGAGTCGCCGGTTCGGGCACTTGCACGTCCCCGCCGGGCACCGGCACGTCGGTATAGGTCACGTTCTGGTCGATCCGGCCGTCCGAGCTACGGTGCGTGCGGGCGGTGAAGTACGACCGGGTACGGTCCTGGTATTCCGAGGTGGCCATGAAGTTGCCCAACCCCGTCTGGCCGACGTTGATGGTCGGCCCGTTGTACTTCCAAGACAAATTCGGCTTGGACGGATCGTCGAACGGGGCGACGTTCGGTGGGGTCGGCCCGACCATCGCCGTGGTGAACGACCAATTCGAGTCTGGGGCTACATCGGTGCCCGACACGAACCCATTGAAATCGTAGATGGTGAAGTAGTCGCCATTTTTCAGTTGGCTGTCCGTCGGCAACACGATGGCGTACTGCCAGCGGAAGTTCGACCCTTCCGGGAACACGGTCACGCTGGTCGGCAACAGGCCAGCCCGAGCGGTGCCGCCGCACAGAACCGCCAACCCCACGGCCGCGAGCGGGGCGAGCCATTTCGAACGGATCACGATGACCCCTCCTTGAGTTTCACCGGCAGAGCCGGTCATGTCATGCCAAGCGGCGAACGCTGAAACCCGCCGTTCGACAGCCGGCAATAGTGCCGGTTTCTTGAAAACGTGTCAACCGCGACTGCTCCCTGCCCAACTCCGCCACTTTCTCTGACTTTTCAGCCCGCCAACTCGATCCACACCGGGCCGCTGAACAATTTTTGGCCTTCACTACTTGTCCAGGGCTTCGGTGTACTCGCTGCGGTAGTTGAGTTTCGTCCCTTCTCCCCGGTGGTTGGTCACCTCGCGGGCGGCGGTCAGTTTCGCTCCGTGGTACCGGCCAGTCTTCGTGTCGAAGAAGAGGTCGCCCTCCCACAGCACCGGTACCAGGGCAGGTACCACGGCCGGGTCGGATGGCATCTCCTTGAGTGCCGTACTCATGCCCACCACCGCGTAGCTATCTTTCATTCCGCGGAGGGTATACGTCTGGGTGGCGTCGAATTTCTCCCCGGTTCCAAGTGGTGGGGGGAGTTTGAGGGTGAAGGCTCGCTCCCAGCGTTCATTGGCCGCGGGCATCTTCGCGGGCCACGCCAGGCGGAATGGTAGTTCCGCTTCCAACCGCTCGGCCGCCGCTTTCTGATCCGACTTGGCCTCCAACACACGGCCGGTGGAGTCTACCGTCGCCGTCAAGACCGGCTTGCCGAGGAACGGCATCGACTTCGCATCCTCGGGGTCGGCCGAGTCCACGACCCGGTTGACAGGTTTCTTCTCGCCCACGGTCTGCGTCAACTCCTGGCGAAGAGCAGCCACGCTCAGTTCCAGGGTGGCTGACCCATCCTTGCCGACTGCTTTCACCGCCCACTTTTTCGTGGTGGTGAGGGTGGTCACCGTTTTCACTGGCGTCGGTTTCTTGGCTCCCTCGTCGAGGGTGAGTTCATCGACGGTCGTGGTCTGGCTCACCTTGTAAGTGAGGGTGTCGCCCGTCGCCCACACAAACCGATAAGGGTCGGCGGCGGGGGCCAGTGCGGCAAACAGAAGGAGCGCGAAACAGACGCGTGCCACGGCAGACCTCCGATGACTGACGGAGGGGGAATAGCGTGGGCGGCGGGGTGTGGGAAGGTGAGGTGTGCGGCCGGGTGGTGGCCCCTCCACGGGCACACTCGGTGGGAACGCCTCTGCCTGTCTTCGTTCTCTGTCCCGGTCTATACTTCAATCATGCGGACCATCTTCTTCGACTTCGGCAACGTGATCGCCTTCTTCGACCACCAGCGTGCGGTGGCGAAACTGTCCGCGTTCACCCCGCTGCTGCCGGCCGAACTCACGCTCGCCCTGTACGGCGGGGTACTCGAAGAAGACTACGAATGCGGGCGGATCGGCACCGCCGAGTACATCCGGCTCGGCGCTCGCGATGGCCAACTGAGTTGCTCGCCGGAGGAGTTTGAGGCGGCGTTTGTCGACATCTTTACTCGCAACCCGGAAGTGTGCAATCTCATCCCCCGGCTGAAGCCAAAGTACCGCCTGGTGCTCGCCAGCAACACCAACGACGCTCACTACCGCCGATACACCGAACAGTTCGCCGACGTGCTGAGCCACTTCGACGCCCGCTGCCCGAGCCACCACGCCGGCAGCCGCAAGCCACACACCGACTACTTCGCCTACTGCCAGCTCCACACTCCACACCCGCCGGCCGAGTGCGTGTTCGTGGACGACTACCCGTCCAACGTGGAGGCGGCCCGCCGGCACGGCTGGCAAGCGGTGCTCTACCGGCCGGGGGAGAATCTGGCCGGGCAGTTGAGAGGGCTGGGGGTGGAGATTGAGTAGTCGAGCGGATCCGGCATGGACCGCGATGACCCACGGGCGAACTCCCCCGCGTGGGTCGCGCCGAACCTGACGGTTCGTGCGGACCCACCCTACAATGGCCGTTCCACATGCGGAGACCGTTGATGGACCTGCTCGAACGGCAAGACCCCGAGATCTACCACGCCATCCAGGGCGAAACGGCCCGACAGAAGTTTGGGTTGGAGATGATCGCGTCGGAAAACTACACCAGCCGAGCGGTCATGCTCGCGCAGGGGTCGGTGCTGACGAACAAGTACGCTGAGGGGTATCCCGGCCGGCGGTACTACGGCGGCTGCGAGTTCGTGGATGAAGTGGAGAAACTGGCCCTCGACCGGGCCAAGAAGATCTTCGGCGGGGACCACGTGAACGTGCAGCCCCACAGTGGCGCCCAGGCGAACATGGCCGTGTTCCTCGCCTGCCTGCAACCCGGCGACACCATCCTCGGGCTGGACCTCGCCCACGGCGGGCACCTCACCCACGGCATGAAGCTGAACTTCAGCGGCAAGTACTTCCAGGTGGCCAGCTATGGGGTGACGAAGGACACCCACCGCATCGACTTCGACCAGGTCGCGGCCCAGGCTCGCGAGCACAAGCCAAAGCTCATCATCGCCGGGGCGAGCGCCTATCCCCGCGTGTTCGACTTCGGCAAATTCGCCGAGATCGCCAAGGAAGTCGGGGCGCTGTTCCTGGTCGATATGGCCCACATCGCCGGGCTGGTGGCGGCAAAGGTTCACCCCGACCCGGTACCACACGCCGACTTCGTGACCACCACCACGCACAAGACGCTCCGCGGCCCGCGGGGTGGCCTCGTCATCTGCCGCCAGAACTGGGCCAAGCCGATCGACTCGGCCGTGTTCCCTGGCGTGCAGGGCGGGCCGCTCATGCACGTCATCGCCGGCAAGGCAGTGGCATTCGGTGAGGCCCTTCGGCCGGAGTTCGTGGCGTACCAGACGCAGGTGATCGCCAACGCCCGCACGCTGGCCGAGAGCCTGATGGGGCACGGCTTCCCGATCGTGAGCGGCGGCACCGACAACCACCTGATGCTGGTGGACGTGGCCACCAAGGCGGGCGTCGGCGGTAAACTGGCCGAGCAGGCACTCGACTCCGCCGGCATCACCGTCAACAAGAACATGATCCCGTTCGACCCGCGGAAGCCGATGGACCCCTCCGGCGTGCGGATCGGCACCCCGGCCCTCACCACCCGCGGCATGAAAGAGGCGGAGATGGTGCAGGTCGGCCGGTGGATCTCGGACGTGCTGCACCGCCCGACCGACGACGACCTACTGAGCCGTGTCCGTGGCAGTGTGCGCGAACTCTGCGAGCAGTTCCCGGTGCCGGCCGAAGCGTGAACCGACCCACCCCATGAACCCCGACCACCTGCTGATCCTGCTGTGCGCCGCGTTCTTCGTGTTCGTCTACCTGACGGCCGAAGTACTGCTGCTCCGGCTAGCCTGCCGCATCGCACGGGTGAACCCCCGCACGGTGTTTCGCAGCGTCGGGTTGGTGCTGGCGTCGCTGTTTGTTGGAGCGTTGGCCGAGGGCATGCTCGGGTGGGGGATCGAGCGGGCGTATACGCTCGGCGGGTTCCCGATCTGGGAGGCAGGGCTGGTGGGATTTTTCGTCGGCTTGCCGGTCCACATGGTGCTCATCGCCTTCCTGCATGCCAAGATGATGCGGGTGACGTTTGGCGAAGGCATGGCGGTGTGGTTCGTAGACAAAGCGATGAAGTTGGCCATCGGCGGCGTGGCCCTGGGGCTGTTCGTGGTGCTGCTGAACTTGCAGAGATTTGCGCGGTGAGCCGACGACGCCAGTCGTCGGATGCCTTCCTTCCCTCGACGATTCGCGTCGTCGGCTCTTTGGCCCCCCATGCACGTCCACTTTGCCACTTGTGCTCGCGGGCTGGAGCCGATCCTGGCGGGCGAACTCGCCGGCATCGGGGCTGCCGACGTGGAACCCGGCCGTGGAGGTGTGCACTTCCGCGGCGACATCACCACCGTCTACAGGGCGAACCTCTGGCTCCGCACGGCGGTGCGCGTGCTGCGCCCGGTGAATGAAGGGCACGTCCCGAACACCGACGCCCTGTATGAGTTTGTGCGTAGCATCGACTGGTCGAGGGTGATGACGCCCGACCACACGCTGGCGGTCGATTGCAACGTCCGCGACTCGGCGATCACCCACAGCCAGTACGCCGCCCGCCGGGTGAAGGACGCCATCTGTGACCAGTTCCGCGACCGCACCGGCCGCCGGCCGAGCGTCGACACTGAACGGCCGATGATCGGCCTGAACCTACACCTCTTCCGCAACCACGCCGTACTGAGCCTGGATAGCTCGTGGGACTCACTGCACAAACGGGGCTACCGCCCCATCCAGAGCCGGGCGCCGATCAACGAAGCCCTCGCCGCCGGCATCCTCCTGCACCTCGGTTACGACGGCACCGCCCCGCTGGTCGACTTCATGTGTGGCTCGGGCACGTTCCTGGTGGAGGGATGCTGGCTGGCCACCCGCCGCCCGCCGGGGCTGACACGAAAGTGGTTCAGTTTCTATGGCTGGCCCGACTTCGACCCCGGAGCGTGGGCGCGGGAGCGCGATGAAGCGCGGGCCGGCGTGTTGGCGAAACCGCTCTTCCCGCCGCGGGGGTCAGATGTGCGGCAAGACGCGATCGACTTCGCCGTCGGCAACGCCAAGTCGGCCGGTGTTGGGCATCTCGTGAAGGTGACCAAAGAGGAGTTGCGGAAGGCCCGCCCGGAGCCGAACGAACCGCCGGGGCTCATCGTGCTGAACCCGCCCTACGGCGAGCGGTTGGGCGAAGAGGAAGAACTGATTCCGTTGTACCGGAGCATGGGCGAGGTAGTCGGTGAACACTGGCCGGGCTGGCGGTTGGCGGTGTTCACGTCGAACGACCGCCTGGCTCGACGGGTGAAACTGCCGGTGGTCCGCCAGACGCCGCTGTTCAACGGCGCTTTGGCGTGCAAGGTGTGGGAGTACAAAAACGGTTAGCCGCGACTGGACGCGAGCAACTCGCTTCCAGTCGCGGCCAGCAAGCCGGGTTAGAACCGCACGCCACCCACTAGCAACAGGTTCACGTCGCGGAAGTCGCCGTCGTTCGGCGGAATCATGTCTGTCCAGTAGTAGCCCCACTCGATGCGACCGCCGATGTAGAACGTCCACGCCCCCATCGGTCGTTCCCACGTCCCCTGGCCGCCCAGGTACAGCCCGTGGAACACGTCTTGCCGGCGGCGGTTCCCGCCGGGGTCGCCGAACGGCTCGAAGTCGGCGCTGGCCGTACCCCATCGTCCGCCGATATCCCAGCCGGCCCGAAAGTTCCCGTAACCCGGTTCTTGCCCCACCACTCCTGGCCCGTTCAGGAAGTAGTCTCGCCCCAGGCCGAAGTTGAAGCTGGTGCGGCGGAGTTCGGTCAGCCCGACGGCGAAGAGATCGCGGTTTAGCCCACCGCCGAACTTCACCGCCCCGACCTCGATATTCAGGGGGTTGGCCGCCCCACGCCCGCGGTGGTTCGTGTGGCTGAGGCCCAGGTCGAACACCCACGCCGCATCGCCGGTCGGGTTGAAGAACAGCGACCGGGCACCCCCTTGAAAGTTCCATCCAAACGTCTTGGTGACCGCCGCCATCGTCCCGCCGCCGCTGATGAGCGACACCCCGGTGCGGAGGTACGGTTCATAGGTCACCGGGCCATTCGCTCCAACTGGCCCGTAGCACCCACCGGCGGGCGTGTCGCCGCACCACGGGCTGTAGACCGCCCCCGGCACCGCGTCGGCCACGGTTGGCAGAGTGGGCAGACTTGGCACCCCGGAGCCGACCAGTGTATCGGTCGGCGACGGAGCCGTCGGCAGGGCCGGCACGTCGATGGCCGACGCCGGACGCACACCCACGCTTTTGCCGGGCAGGAGTGCGGTCGGAGCCGGCCAACTCGGGCCGAACGGTTGCGACGACCCAGCGGGCGAAGCGAGTTGGGGCGTCGGAGGCGGGGCGGTGAACGACTGCCCGACGGCAGCGGCCGCTAAGAGCGGCACACAGGCGGCGGACGCAAGAAGGCGTTTGGCGATCATCCGGTGCCTCGGCAAGCGGACCACGGGTGCCGGTTGAACCCGGACCATTCCCATGAGTTGAATCGGCCACCGGAGGTGCCGGACTTGACGAATCTGGCGAGGCGAGCCGCCGGAATTTGGGAGCCGGCTGGCGGTTTGTATAAAGTGGGGGCACCACACGGGCGAACCGCTGGCACGCGGGTGCGCCGCGTGTCACCTTGCACTCGCTGGCCTTGCGGCCGGGGTTCACCTGGAACGCTTCATGACTGTCGTCGAACTCCGCGATCCAGATGCCGCCCGTGAGTACCTCACCCAGGGGCTGTGGCTCCAGCGGGTACTCAAGCCGACTGCCGCCACCGTCAAGGCCGCCCTCACCTCCGCCCTGCACATCGCCTCCGGCGACCAGCCGCTTCCCCCGCTCGGCTTCGTCGGCGACATCGGTGCGGTCGCCTTTGGCACCGAGGGTGGCAAGTGGAGTAAGCAACTCCCGGAAATCCCCGGTTGGCCGCACACCCTCACCCGTGCCTACGAAGACCACCTGCTCGGCAAGCTGTTCGCCGACTGGACTTTCGAGCGGGCCTCCGACGCGCTCCGACGCTACTCCGAAGCCGACCAGGGGAAGGGGCTGGCCTACGTGGTGAAGCAATTCCGCGCTCGCGGTAAGCTCGGCGGCGTGTCGCTCTCTCCGGCCGTCCTGCGGGCCATGCTGACCGCCAACCCCGACGAACTGCTACGGCAGGGCTACGACCTCTTCACCCGCGACGGCCCGAACCCGATCCTCCTCGCTCAGTACGAAGACCTGGTGAAGGCCGCCCGGCGGATCGCCGAGATCCTCGACCCCGAAGACGTCATCGCACTGGAGCAGCGAACCGCCCTGGCCGACATGGGTGAGTACGTCGCCCACCGCCAGATCCTTCAGGCCACCGCCCGGTTCGAGGCCCGCCTGCCCACCCGCCCTGTCCGCCCGCTCGCCGGCCGACGGGAGGTGCCCACCCGCGTGCTCGACGAAGACCAGTACCCCGTCGGCGGGTACACGTCGATCAGCACCAAGGGGAGCATTGAGAGCCTGCTCCATTCGCAACTGGCGTACATGGAGGCGGAGGAACAGCCCGACCTGTTCGACATGAAGTTCGTGCGCGACGAACTGTTCTACTACTCACGGGACGAGAACCAGTTCCTGCGGCGGCGGCGGGTGTTCCTGTTCGTGTTCGACCCCAGCCTCGCCGACGCCAGAGTGAAAGACCCGGAACTGCCCTACCAGCGGATCGTGCTGGCGGTCGCGGTCGTGCTCGCGGTGGTACGTCGGCTGACCGACTGGCTGAGTACCGACGCCCTGCGGTTCGAGCTACTGTTCCCGCCGGCGAAGGGGGGGAAGTCGCCGCTCACCTCCGAGGCCAAGTTGTTCGAGGTGCTGCTCTCGGAACTGCGGGCGAACGGGACGGCGGCGGTCGCCCGCGTTGGTGGCACGGACGGCAAGAACCCGCACACAAAGGCCGACCACTTCGCCGGCGTGCTGGAGTCGCCTGAGGGGGTGTTGGCGTACTGCGAGCGGGCGAGCCGCACCGCCCAGGTGCAGGTGCTAAACATCGGCACCGCCCCGGAGTGGCGGGAACTGGAAACGGCGGTAATGTCGGCACTGGCGGTGTGCGCCCCGACGCCGACCCTCACCGACGGCCACGGGGCGAAGGCCGACCTGCCGGCCGACGACCCGTTCGAGGCGTGGGTGGAGGCGGTGCAGAAGGTGCTCGCCTTGTGGGTGTGAGTGCGGCGTTGAACGTCCGCTGCCGTGCGGGAGATCCGCAAGCTGCGGATCGAGGAACTGAACAACCTTTTGCCGGTGGTGCAGCCGGTGGCCGCGCTGGCGGGATGCGAAGCCGATAGACGATCGTGAACGCCATCGGCTGCTGGCATGGCGGCGGCCTGCGGGGGATGCCCCGCCCGCAGTGGTTCCTCCGCCCCGGCTGGCAGGCCGACGACCGCGACAGGATGCTGACCTTGCTGCGATCTGGCTTGCAGCGCGGCTGGTGAAGTTCTCTCCTCGCGGTCTCGCCCCGGTTCATTTTTTCTTGTTCGCCCGAAGAAACTCGTTGATGGCTTTCCCAAACTCCGGGTTGCCCAGAGTCGTGATGTGGTCGGCTCCGTCGATCACCTTGATCTCGCCGCGGCCGAGCGCCTTGACGATGTTCGCGGCCCGGTGCTTCGTCGCGTCGGCTTCTTTGGACCCGTGAATGAACAGGAACGGCGCTTTGCACTTCCCCAGTTGATCCACTGTCACGTCCAGGTTCTTGATGCCACGACCGGCGGCCGCGAACGCCTTGACGTCCTTGTTCGCGTAGGCGATTTTCGCCAGGGCCGTGGCCTGGTCGGCGGTCAACTTCGCCTTGTCGGCCGGGAGGACTTCTAGCAAGTATTCCCCGAGGTCCCTGCCCTCCTCCACCGCCTTCGCGAACACCTCGATTTCTCGGGCGTCCGCCTTGTTCTTCCCGGTGAGTACGGGAGCCTGCCCACCGTAGACGATCGACAGCACCCGATCAGGGTGAGCGGCGGCCACCTTCCCGGCGACGATCGCGCCCATCGAGTAGCCGACCAGGTGAGCCTTCGGCAGTTTGAGGTGGTCGAGCAGCCGAATCACGTCCTCGGCCATCTCGGCGCCGTACTTGTCCACCTCGTGCGGCTTGTCGCTCTTCCCGTGGCCGCGGAGGTCGACGGCGATCAGTTGAAACTCTTTGGACATGGGGTTGGTGTCCAACCGCCCCCACATCCCGGCGTCTGCCATCCAGCCGTGCAGTAGAAGGATCGGTTCGCCCGTCCCCGCCGAGACATACCGAATCTTGACCCCCTTCGAGTCGAACACATCATCGGCGGCCTGGGTGACTCCACACGCGAGCACGAGGGCGACGCACCCTAACAGACAGACCCGCTGCACCATGACGAACATCCCATTCAGATCGTGTACCCTCGCCATGAACGAAATCGTGCACACGACACGCCGACGAGTCTCATCTATTCGTCGCAGCGACTCAGAAATTGCGTTCGCACACACGGCGGATGGAAGAAACCTCCCTCACCGTGGCGGCGTATCGCGGGGTCGCCCGCAGGCTGCTGGTGATCGGCAACGCCGCTTTGCGGGACGCCCACCCGTGGGACCCGAAATAGCTACGGCCGCTGGACTTCAGACACAGTCGCCGGTTCGGCGTCCGGGGCAATAGTTTACTTCTTGTTCGCTGGCTCAGTGTAGGCTTCGTTGAGTACGTCTTGCACACTCTTCTCTTTACGCTTCGACTCTGCTTCCTTCCGATAGATATCGTCGAGGGTAATGGGTTCTTTGTTGAATCCAACTCCTATTGGCGACGAAGAATAATGAAAAGTCGGCGGTGAGTTTCCAGGAATGGATTTTGTTCCATTAAGTCCTTCGGCAGAGTTCGAGGGAGCTTCTCTCCCCAACGGCGGAGTTGCAGTCGAAAACAGACCAGCTGAGAAAACCAATGCACACGACAGAATTACAGTGCAGAGCACTGCCGCTGTGCTGAAGATAACCACATCGCGAGTTTTCATTCACGCCCTCCTGCCGCCGAACTTGTTATTAGATTGCAAGCTCGCAATCTATCCCGGTCGGGGTTTCGACACCTCGATACTATCCGACTGGTAGTCAGATGATATCGCCGACAAAATCACCGAAGAATCCTGCCCTCAATTCGTCTCATCCGTCCAGTGGACTTTTCACGGCCCATCCCGCCGGCGTTCAGCACATGGACGCACACCATCGTCGTCGCCACGTCCGCGTGCCCGAGGAGTTCCTGCACCGTACGGATGTCGTACCCCATCTCCAAGCGGCAGTTTCGCCGCCAAGGCGTGAGGAAGGTACACCGCCCCGAGCCTGTTCGCCAGATCTTTCTCGTGCAATCGGCGAACTTTCTGCAAGTGGTCGAGTAGGTCCGGTTCGAGCGATTCCGGCAATATGGTCAGAACCTGTTCCCAGGGTGTCGCTCGCTCTGCTCGCTCAACCCTGGGCCAGGTGAACGACGCCGTTGGCGTCGGGTGGTGGAACAGGATGAACCGCCGGCACCCGTCGTGGTAGGCGTCTTCGGTGCGGCTGGAGTCGTGCCGCACCCGGCAGGCGTGGCGGACGCGATCGAGGAGTTTCGGCGGCGGTCACCTCGGTGAACGCATGAGAGCCAACCGGCGGTGCGGTGTCAATCTCCCACCCGTCTGGCGACCGTCCGGGACCGGGCTGCGGACATGTGGCGCGGCTGAGCGCTGATGCCCCTTGGCAGGACCGAAACGGCTCGCGGCCACTGCCTGCGTTCCGTTTTTGCATCACTCCCCACGAGACTTGTGGCGATTTCATCACCCGCCCGCCATGCTTGGTAGGTAACACCGCCGTCACAAGTGGTTGCGGGTGGCGTTCCGATCCGTTGGAATCGCCCTATCGTATCGTCAACCTTTCACGGGCGTGCGCGCTCGCCGGCATTCTCACCCGACCCGGAGGACCGTTTCCAATGACCGACCGCTTCCCCCGCATGTTGCGACGACTGGCGGCGGCCACCGCCGGGCTGTTCGTCCTCGCGTCGGTGCTCAGCGCTCAGCCGCCCAAGCCGACGCCGCCCGCCGAGCCGGCCGCATCGACCGAAGACCTGAAGCAGAAGCAGGAAGACAACAAGAAGAACTTCACCCAGTTCAAGGAGGCACTGTTCCGCCTCGCGAGCCGGCTCGAGAAGAGCGAGCGGCCCGAGATGAAGGACCAGGCGAAGGTGATCAAGCAAGCCCTCGACGAGGTGGAGAAGAAAGGGGTGGACGGACAGTTCGCCCAACTGGTGGCCGGCATCGCCAAGGGGACCTCGGCCATCGATCTGGGCAAGTTGGAAGAACAAGACAAGCAACTGGTGACCACCCTGGAAGCCATCATGCGGTTGCTGGAAACGGAAAGCGACACCGCCCGCCTGAAGGCCGAGCGAGAACGCATCGAGCAACTGCTCAAGGAACTGAAAGCACTCACCGATCAGCAGAAGTCGGCCCAGGCCCGCACGGAGTCGAACAGGGGCGACAAGAACAAGCTGAAGAACGAACAGGATCGCCTCAAGGACACCGCCCGCGACCTGGCCGACCGCATGGGAGCCAAGAAAGACGATGGCAACAGCGGATCCGGCGGAGCCAAGAAAGACGACCGGGCCGAGGGTAAGGCCGAACCGAAGGGCGGGGAGAAGGCCGGCGACGGCAAGGCCGACACCGCCGAGGCCAAGGGGGCCGGCAAAGAAGGCGATGGCAACGGCAAGGACGGGAAGGAAGGGGCCGGCGAAGCGAAGGGCGAAGGGAAAGGGAAGGATAAGGACGGCAAGGAAGGCGCCGGCGAGGGCAAGGGCAGCGGCATGGGCGAAGGCAAAGACGGGAAGGAAGCCGCCGGCGAAGGCAAGAGCGGCGACGGGAAGGAAGGCGGCAAAGACGGCAAGGGTGACGGTGCCGGCAAGCCGAGCGACGGCAAAGACGGCAAGCCGGGCGACGGGAAAGAAGGCGGCGAAGGAAAAGGCCAGGGCCAGCCGGGAGAAGGCCAGGGTCAGCCGGGCGGTGGGAAGGAGTCGGGTAGCAAGGGCGAGGGGAAAGGCCAGGGCGAAGGAAAAGGCCAGGGCAAAGGGTCCGAGGGCAAGGGCCAGGCCGGCGAGGGCAAGGGGAGCGGGAAGGAAGGTGGCCAGCAGGGCGGGCAGAGCGGCCAGGGCGGGAGCAAGGGCGGCGGTCAGCAGGGTGGCCAACAAGGTGGTCAGCAGGGTGGGCAGCAGGGCGGTCAGCAGAACCCGAACGACACCCCCGGCCGCAAGGAGATTCAGGAAGCGATCCCGCACCAGGGCGACGCCTCGAAGAAGATCGAGGACGATAAGCGAGCCGACGCCGGCAAAGCCCAAGACAAGGCCATCGATGCCTTGGAGAAGGCCCAGCGCGAACTGGAGAAGCGGCTCTAGCAACTCCGCGAAGAGGAGATCAAGATACTGCTGGCGAACGTTGAGGCCCGCTGCCAGAAGAT
>JALOQR010000076.1 GCA_025459365.1 Fimbriiglobus sp. | reverse complement strand
GTGGGTCATCGCGGGCGGACGCCCGCTCGACCCACCCTACGAATCGTTAGCCGAGTACCCGCACGAACTCGCCGGCCGCGGCGAGCCGCGTCTTCCCGTGGGTCCACCAGTCTGGTTCTTCGCCCGGCCACAGCGGCCCGAACAGCTCGCCGTCAAGCTTCGCCAGATCATTCTCCAGCAGCGGCCGAGGCACCCACCCGCTGGCGTCCGCCGCCCGCACCCCCTGCACCGCCGCCGATGCCGCCCGTGCCGCGTTCCCGGTGCGGCACACGTCGGCCGCGAACGCCGACGCCGCGAACGCCAGTTCCGCGTCCTCCGCCGCCTTCGATGGCCCCATCACCCGTACCACCCCCGCCGCACTCGTTGCCGTCGCACGGGCGATGTCGGCCGCCAGATCGAGCGTGAACCGCGACACCGCCGCACCGCTCACCCACCGCTCGACCGTCCGAAGCACTGCTGCAATCGCATTCAGCCATTCAAGTGCTTCGGGGCCGTACACGTCTGCCGCCCGGGCGACCACCGGGGCCACCCGCTCCGCCGCCCGCCACGCCACCACCGCCACCCGTCGGCGATCCGCCGCCGCGAACCGCCGCTCCACCTCGCCCCATGTCAACCCGCTCATGGTTCGCCTCCACGCTCTCGCCAAGTACCTTCAACCATACGATCCGCGGAGTCCGCGTCATGTTCGCTCAGGTGGCGTGTCTGGTGTGCGGCAAGCTGTTCCAGGTGCCGCGGGAGAAACTCGGCACTTCGGTGGCGTGCTCGTGGTGCGGCAAGCCGACCGACGCCGTGCCGGTGGCAGTGGACGTGCTCCCGCTGCCGGCGGCAACGTCAGACTCCACGCCCCAAACTCTTCTCCAGAAAGGAGATCGGGAGAAGGTGTCTCGACCACTCCTGTGGGCGGGCTATGCGGCCCTGTTAGTGGCAGTGGCAGCAGTGGTGTTCGTCGGCGTGCGGATGCTCGGCGGGTCGGTGTCGCTCGCCGAGTTCGTCGCCCCCGATGGATCATGCAAGGCGTTGCTACCAGGGGCGGCGATCGAAGCGGGGATCACACCCGACGCGGCGACCGGTGAACTGTTCCCCACCGGGAAGCGGTTCCGCACGCCACCGGGTTGGGGATCGAAGGTGGAAGGGGAAGTCGGCTGGTTCGACGTGCCGGAGGCGAAACTGGTCCGCCCGGACGACGTGTTCCGCGCGCTCCGCGACCGGCGGGCGGGCGAGTTGGGCCTTACCGCCGAAGGCGAAGGGGTGGTGCGGGTGAACGCGCTGCAGGGCGTCGAGGTACGGTTCGCCGGCGGCAATCAACGGTGGGTCGAGCGGTATTTGTTCGATCCGAAGGCATCCCGCCCACGGGTGTACTGGGTGGGAGTCGGCGGGCCGAACTTCGATCCGGAGTCGGAGGTGGCGAAGAAGATACTCGGGTCGCTGCGAGTGATGGAGTAGGGGTGAACGGCGAAACCCGCGGGCGTTTCCACCCGCGGGTTCGAGCAGGAGACCGAACCACTCCCAGGGTTAGTACTTCAGGATGAACCCGAAGTTCAGCCCGTGGGTGAAGAAGTCGTCCTGGCGGATGTTGATCGGCGGGCGACCGGCGGGCGGGGCCGTGCCGAAGGCACCACTGGTCGGCACCAGGCTGGGGTCCACTCGCCCATCGAACTGGTTGCCCGGACGAACCGCCGTGCTCAGGTGGATGAAGTTGTAACCGACGGTCCCAATCAGCCAGGTGGTGAGATGGAAACCGAGGGTCGCGTTCAGGTCGGTGACGATCGCGAACTGGTCGGTGCGATACCGGCCGATGTTCGAGGCGTTGGCGAACAGCCCACCGAGGGTGACGCTGCCCGTCTGGGCGACCGGGTTGGCCAGTGCGGTGCTACCCGCGACCTCCAACCGCTGATTCACCCCACCGAACGCCACCTTACCCGTCATGCCGACGTACCACCGCCCGCTGGTGAACTGGCTCTGCAAGCCGACCTGAGCACCGTGGAAGCGGTTGATGGCGCTAAACTGGTCGCGGACAGCGATCGAGGTCGGCGGGCCGACAGCTAGGCCGACCGCCGGCAGGGTGCCCGCCAGAATGGCCGACTGGCTGCTCAGCCCGAGCGTCTCGTTCAGTTCGAGGTAGCGATACCCGCCGAGCAGGTTGAGTTGCCACAGCCGGCAATCGCCCGGGCAAGTGCGGAACAGGTTCAGCACCCCGCTCGCTTCAATCCCCCAGAACTCGGTGGTGGCCCGCACCAGGGCCGACCCACTGATGCTGTTCGGGCTGGACACCACCAGCGACTGGGCCGCGCCGTTCACCGCGTTGGTGAAGGGCCGAGCGATCACCGGGATGCCCTGAGCGCTCGACTGGGCGTAGTGCGTGTACGACGTGGGCGACTGATACAGACCGCCGACCTCGATGCCCACTCGCTGATCGCCCGCCCGCATAAACCCGCCGTTGATGCGGAACCCGCTCACCGTTCCCAGGTTCAGGCTGTTGCGGTCGCCTGCCAGGATGGTAGTGGTCGCCGACCCGAGCCGGCCAAAGTCGGCAGGGGCACTGGTCGTGAGTAGCGGAATCCGCGTCGGCTGGCTCTCTGGGAAGAGGAGCAGATACTGGCCGTCGAGGTAGAAGCGGTGCGGGGAAGTGGCGCTAAACGCCCCCTCGCCAAGCACCGGCTGCTCGTAGGGCATTTGCCCATACGGCCCCGGCGGCGGATACATCGGCCCGCCCATGCCCATCATCGGGTCGGCGCCCATGCCGGGGTCCATCCCCATGCCCATGCCTGGCATGGGCGGCGGCACCGGCTCGTTGTACCGCTCGGCGTTCGCCGGGCGGACCATCGGGTCCTTCATGCCGCCGTCGTAGCTACCCACTGTCCCGATCGGGGTGGGTGCGACCGGACGGGTGGGCGACTGAGCAAGTGCCCCCCCTGCGGCGGCCGACAGAGCGGCGAAGGCCCCCAGAATCTTCTTCCGCATGACACGCTCCCCTGATCCTGCTCGGCGGTCCGGCAGCTCGGTTCGCCCGAAGCCAACGGTCCCACACGATGCGAGCGGTGAAAACAGCGGCGCGTTCCCCCAACGCTCCACCTGCCGCCCGGAAGTCGGTGCTTCCTGCTGTCCGTTGAAATCGGCACAACCCCACCCGGACCTGAAGGAAAATCGCCACGTCTGATGCAACCCGCACAGACAGCCTTGCCGAAATCACCCAATTTGCCGGCACACGCGACGTTCAATGCCGCCCCAGGGGAAATCTGTCGGTTGTTGGAGAAGATGGAGAGGATCGGGAAATGCCGCGGGCGGCGCCGCCCGCGGGTGGGACGTGTCGTCACTTCTTCGGCCGCTGTTTGGCAAGATCCTGCAACTGCTTGGTACTCTCGCGGACCTGCTGTCGGATGACTGCCGAGTCCGCTGCGTTCCGTCGAATGTCAAGCTTCAGCTGTTCGAATTCAGCTTGGGCCTTCTCCCACGCCCCCCGCGACTCCTTCAAAAACTGTGCGTCGGCCGCCGATCGGCTCGCCAGGACACCGGCCGTGGGGTGGTCAGCGATTCCACCCCCCCACTGCCTGGAGGCCCATCGCTTCCAGCCTCCGCCGCGCACCTTCGGCTCCGGCGAGTCGCAACGTCTGCTCAAACCGACGCTCGCGGTCTTGGTTCCTCGCGACGTCTCGCTCGTTCTTGGCGATGAGCCATTGCATCACCGCGTCGATCCGCGCCGACTCGCGTCGGAAGAAGGCGACATCCGGCTCGCCCGGTTGGCGGACGCACTTGAGTTGGAGTAAGTAATCGGGGTGGGTATCGAGAACCCCACACAGTGGACCGCTCAGTAAGAGGGTTAGCAACACTGGTGACATGTTAGCCGACCCCCGGCGGCAGTCCGGGGTAGTCGCCTGCCCCGGCGAGGTGGACGTACTTTTCCAGTGCGGGGATCGTCACGCGTAGGTTCAGATCCGGGAACGCGATGTTGAGGGCGTCGACCAAATCCTGGATGTCTTTGACTTGGTTGGGGTACTCTTTCGCAAGTTCTTTAGCACTGTCCCGCAGGGCCACACCGGACGCCTCTTCGATGGCGAGTTGCTGCTCGAAATCGACGACCGGAAGAATCGTGACCTCCAGTCGAAGGGGGGACACGACTGGCGCACTGACGTGAGAACAGCACCTCAGTCTGCCCAACAGAATACGCACTGCCCCCCCCCTTGAGTCAAGCAGAAACAAGACAAAACTGAGCATCTGCACAAATGGGTGAAGGTCGGCTTCACGCCGCGTTCTTGCCCTCGGTCGGCTCGGTGTCGTACAGCCGGCGGTAGGTGCTGCTGCTGACGAGCAACTCGGCGTGCGTGCCGGTGGCCACCACCCGCCCGCCGTCCATCACCACGATCCGGTCCGCCAACTCCAGCGTGCTCCGCCGGTGCGTGATCAGGAACGTCGTCCGCCCCTTCACGAACGTCCGCAACGCCTCGTGGATCTTCGCCTCGCTCTCCCCGTCGATCTGACTCGTGAACTCGTCCAGGATCAGAATCCGCGGGTCGCGGAGGATGGCCCGCGCCAGCGCCAGCCGCTGCTTCTGCCCGCCGCTCAGCCGGCTGGCCGCCATGTCGCCTGTCCGCGTCTGGTACCCCTGCGGCAGGGCGGCGATGAACTCGTGGGCATGCGCCGCCTTTGCCGCCGCCTCCACCTCTTCTTGTGTGGCCCCCGGCCGGCCGAAAGCGATGTTCGCCAGGATGGTGTCGTCGAACAGTTGCGTGTCCTGCGTGACGAGGCCGATCTGCTTCCGCACGCTCCGCAGGTTGGCCGTTCGCAGGGGGACGCCGTCGATGAGAATTTCGCCGTGGTCGGGGTCGTAGAACCGCGGGAGCAGGCCGAGCAGGGTACTCTTCCCGCAGCCGTTCGGGCCGACCAGGGCCACCGTCTCGCCGGCGTTCACCTCCAGCGTGACGTCGTTCAGGGCGGAGCGACCGGGGAGGTAGCTGAAGCTGACGTTCTTGAACACCACCCCCTGGGCGTGCGGGGGCACCATCGGGCCGTCGGCATTCGCCCCAACGCTCGGCTCGCGGTCGTACAGGGCGAAAATGCGGTCGGCCGCCACCATGCCCGACTGCATCTTCGTCCACACGCTGCTCAGCTTGCGCACCGGGTCGGCGATGGTGGCGAGCAACAGGTAGAGCGTGAGCAGGGCTTCCGGGCCGATCTTGTCGTCGAGCATCCGCACGCCGAACAGGTGGGTCTGGCTATTGATCACCAGGTACGCCCCGGCGACGAGCACCAACCCGACGGCGAGAATCCCCAGCGTTTCGAGGATCGGGCCGACGGCCGCGTCGATGTTGATGACGCGTACCGTGCGTTTGTAGTAGTCCTCGTTGGCCGCGCGGAACCGCCGCCGCTCGCGGCTCTCGCCAGTGAACGCCTTTACCACCCGCAGCCCATCGAACGCCTCCCGCAGCACCCGATAGAGCTCGCTCATCCGCTCGAGTACCTTGCGGGCAGCCTTCTTCATCGCCCGGCTCACCTTGTTCAGGGCGAACACGGCCACCGCCACCACCGCCACGAACATGAGGGTAAGCTGCCAGCTGATGAAACACGCACACGCCAGGCTGGCGGCCATGCGGAGCGGTTCGAGCATCACCCGCCCGTACAGCATCTTCATGCCGGTGCCGAGTTGCTCGACGTCGTTGGTCATGCGGGCCATGAGTTCGGCCGGGCCAGTCTCGCCGAGTTGCTTGAAATCCTGGTGCAGGCCACGGCGGAAGAACTGATTGCGGAAGTCGAACAGTGTCCGTTGTACCACCACCCCGACCATCGTTTCTTGCACGAACTCGAACAGCCCCTTCACGGCGATGCCCACCACCAGGGCGACCACGATCCAGGCGAACGTCTCGAACGTGTTGTCCGGCAGGTGGCAAATGGCGTTCAGCTTGAGCCAGCGGTGCTGGGCGGCCTTCTCGTGGGCGTGAGCGAGTTCCTTCTCCTTGAGGGCGATGTCGCGAGCCAGCCGGCGGAGGGTGTCTTCCCGGTCGTCGGCGATCGGGTTTTCGTCCAGTTCCTTCTGCTTCGCCCGCATGTTGCGGATGTCGCTGAGCTTCTTCGGGTCGTTCGCTTGTTGCTCGAACTGCTCGATCTCCTTGTCCACCCACTCGTGTAGGTTCTGCCCTTGGATGAGCACCTTCAAGATGGGGAACGCCGCCGAGATGTTCAGGCTCCAGCACAGGGCGGCGAGAACGGCGGCAACGGCGGCGAGAACCAGCCGCGAGCGATACGCCCACGAGAGGCGGAGCACTCGGAGGAAGTTACGCATAATCGGCCCGCCGCGGAAGGTCGCACAAAACACGCGGTTATAGCCCCCGGAGGCAAGGGGGGCAAGATGGAGTGAAGCGCGGCCAGTGGCCAGGGGGCGGGGATTACGCACAACAGCAGAGGGGCGTGTCTGCCCCCGTTTGGCACCGCTCCCCGGCCCCAACACTATGCCACCACCCGACCCAGTCCCGTTCCTCCGCAAGCTGGAACCGTTCTACGCCACCGTGTCGGCCGTGTTGGTCGGTCAGCGGCGGTTGGTCGATCGGCTGGTGATCGGCCTACTCACCGATGGGCACGTCCTGCTGGAGGGGGTGCCGGGGCTGGCGAAGACGCTGGCCGTCCGCACCGTCGCTGCCGCGCTCGCATTGAAGTTCAGCCGCATTCAGTTCACCCCGGACCTGCTCCCGGCCGACGTGGTCGGCACGCAGATCTACAACCCCCGCACCGGCGAGTTCAGTGTGAAGCAAGGACCGGTATTCGCCAACGTGGTGCTGGCCGACGAGATCAACCGCGCCCCGGCGAAGGTGCAATCCGCACTCCTGGAGGCCATGCAGGAGCGGCAAGTCACCATCGGCGACCGCACCTTCGAGCTACCCAAACCGTTCTTCGTACTGGCGACACAGAACCCGATCGAGCAAGAGGGGACGTACCCACTCCCCGAAGCCCAGGTCGACCGCTTCATGCTGAAGGTGCTGATCGACTACCCCGGCAAGGAAGAGGAACTGGCCATCCTCGACCGCATGGGGAGTGTAGACAGCGACACGCATGTGAGTGCCGCGCTTCAGCCACACGACCTCGCCGAACTGCGACACGCGGTGGATGTGCAGTTCGTCGACCCGAAGGTACGGGGGTACATCGTGGACGTGGTGCGAGCGACGCGCCACCCGGCCGAGTACGGGCTGGACCTGACCGGGCTAATCCAGTGCGGGGCCAGCCCGCGGGCGACGGTGGCGCTGGTGCGAGCGGCGAAGGCCGAGGCGTTCCTGAAAGGCCGCGGGTATGTGACGCCGGAAGACGTGAAGACCGCCGCCCCAGACGTTCTCCGGCACCGCGTCATCCTGAGCTACGAGGCCGAAGCGGAAGACTTGAAGGCCGACGCGGTGGTGAAGCGGGTACTCGACGGCCTGCCGGTGCCTTGAGGTCTCTTCTGTTTGCGCCTATCGTCGGGTACGATGTTCGCGTTCCCTCCGCTGGTTTTGCCATGCCCTCCCCGTTGCACCTCTCCCGCCGGGCTGCCCTCCGTGTCGGTGGCGTCGGGCTGTTCGGCCTGACCCTGCCGCAGTTCCTCGCCGCCGCCGAGAAGTCGAAGCGGAAGGCGAAGGCCCAATCGGTCATCTTCCTGCACCAGTGGGGCGGGCCAGGCCAGCACGAGACGTTCGACCCCAAACCGGACGCCCCGGACAACGTCCGCGGGTGGTACCATAAGCCGATCCCGACCGCCGTGCCGGGGTTGCACATCTGCGAAAAGCTGCCCGAGGTGGCGAAGATTCTCGATCAGGCGACGGTCGTGCGGTGCATGCAACACGGCACCAAGATGAACAACCACAACTCGGCCGGGTACTACTCGCTCACCGGCGTGCCGCCGCCCACCGACGACCAGCGGCTACGAGACTCACAGGAACTCTTCCCCGCCTACGGCAGCATCGTTAGCAAGCTGGCGCCAGCGGCTCAAGGGGTGGCGTCGTTCGTGTCGTTCCCGCACGTCATCGCCGATGGCAGCATCACGCCGGGCCAGAATGCTACCTTCCTGGGCAAAGGGCACAACCCGCTGTTCGTCGCCGACGACCCAAACAAGGACGGGTTCCGGCTACCTGAACTCAGCCTGCCAGAAGGGGTATCGCCCAAGCGGCTCGAAAGCCGCACCGACATCCTCAAGCTGATCGACGAGCAGTCGGACCTGTTGGAAACGTCGGCGGTGGCAAAGGGGGTGGACGAGAGCTACCAGAAAGCGGTGGCGCTGCTCACCTCGCCGAAGTTCAAGGATGCCTTCGACCTGAGCAAGGAGAAGAAGGAAACCCGCGAGCGGTACGGCCGCACCACCTACGGGCAAAGTTGCCTGCTCGCCCGCCGGCTGGTGGAGGCCGGGGCGAAGTGGATCAACGTCTACTTTGCACGGGCCATCGGCGGGGCGGGCAACGGGTGGGACTACCACGGTTTCCGTGGCGAAAGCGTGCCCGATCGGCTGAAGGAATTGCTCCCACTCACCGACCAGACACTCTCGGCTCTCATCACCGATTTGAAGGAACGCGGGCTGTTGGACACGACACTGCTCGTGTGGGTGGGCGAATTCGGGCGGACGCCGAGGATCAGCAGCAACGGCGGGCGCGACCACTGGCCGGCGTGCTACAACGCGGTGCTCGCCGGGGCCGGAATCAAGAAGGGGTTCGTGTATGGCAAGAGCGACAAGCTCGGCGCTCAACCGACCGAAGGCCGCGTAACGCCGGAAGACCTGGCCGCGACGATGTTCGACGCCCTGGGACTCGACCCCGAGACGGAAATCCGCGACGCTCAGAACCGCCCGCTGCCGATCAGCCGCGGCAGTGTGGTGAGTGAATTGTTTGGTTGAAGGCAGAAGAGCTAACCACAGAGGCACAGGGACACAGAGAAGACGGAATCAGTTCAGAGATCATGAACTCTGTCTGATGTCTTCTCTGTGTCCCTGTGCCTCTGTGGTTAGTCTGACCTCTCACACCTGCACTTCGGCCGGTTGCACCACGAATGGGTCTTGCCCCTCGGCAGTGGTCGGTAGTTTGATCTCCTTCACCCGCCATCCGGGGTGCTGCAACTCCCCGGTGTACGGCGGCTCGCCAGTCACGTTGCCGACCACCCGCACGGCCGACGGGTCGAATCCCCGCGGCACCGTCACACGGTCGCCATCCGCCCCAGCCAGCACCGGCTCGACCACCAGATACTTCTTCAGTGCCGCCGCGGCTTTCTTGTGAATCTCCTTGACCCCGGCCCCCACCTGAGCGTCCGAGGCGCCAGCAAAGTCTTCCATCAGGAAGTCGAGCAACCGGGCTTCCGATTGCAGGATCGTGAGCAACCGCAGCGGCTCGCCTGGCTTCACCGTCGGGAGAGGCGGCGGAACGGGCGGCGGCGACTTCGCGGGGGGCGGCGACTTGGCCGTGGCGGTCGGCGGTGGCGGAGACACAACCACCGGCGGAGGGGGCGGAACGGGGGGGGAAGGCACCGGCACCAGAGTGCCGCCGAGCACGGCGTTCACTTTCTGTTCGAGGGCGGCATCCTGGGCACAACGCCCGGCCACCCCTAGCCCCCACCACGCCCGCTGGAAGTTGCCGCCGCGGGCGTAGAGCAGGGTGGCGAAGATGAACGCCGACACCAGGCCGCCGAGCGCCATACCGAGCCACATCATCTGCATCGCTGGATCTCACGTCGAGAGGGTGCGTCTGTGGGCGGCGAACCTGGCCGGCGACGGCAGGTCCGCTGCGATGCGAATGTTGTACTAAGCTTGGCCGCCCGTTTCCCGGTAGCCCCATGCCGCCCCGCCTCGCCAACGTCGACGCCCTCCGCGGGTTTGCCGCCCTGTGGGTGTTCACTTACCACCTCTGGAACGTGTTCGCTGGCGGGTACTCACCGCAGGGTAGCCCGGCCGATCACAAGCCGCTCAACGCCGACACACCGGTCGGAGTGATCGCGAGCTATCCGCTGTTCGCCTACGGGTACACCGGCGTCGGCCTGTTCTTCGTGCTCTCGGGGTTCTGCATCCACTTGCCGCAGGCCCGCCGCTTTCACCGCACCGGCTCCGACACCCTCGAACCGCGGCCGTTCTTCCGCCGACGGTTCCGCCGGCTATACCCGGCCTTCTTCGCCAGCCTGTTTCTCTCGCTCGCTGGGCTGGTGGCGATGGGCTATGCGAACGATAAGCCGGAACTGCTCAACCCAGCCGCGTGGGTGGTGCTGCTGCTCACCAACGCCTGCTTCCTGCTCGCGATTCGCCCAGACGCCCTCGCCCTGAACGGCGTGTACTGGACACTCTGGTACGAGGTGCAGTTCTATCTGGCGTACCCGTTGTTGCTGAAGATCTGCCGGCGGGTGGGGTTCGGCGGAGTAGCGGCAGGATTGCTCGGCATCGAGTTGCTGTTCTGCTTCGTGCCGGTGCCGGAGGTGTTGCAGCCGTTCGCCAAGCACTTCGAGTGGTTCTTCCTGCGGCGGTACTTCGAGTGGTTCCTGGGCATGTGGCTGGCGGAGCGGGCAGCGTCGGGGGTGCATCTGCCACGGTGGGGGTCGATCGTGGTGGCAGTGGCAGCAGGGATGGGCGGCGTGATTTGTAGCCACACCCCGAGCCTGTGGGCGGGGCACGAAATCCTGCTGGCGGTGGCGTCGGCGGGGGTGCTGTCACTGCTCGTGTCGCCGAACACGGCGAACGTGGGCGGCCCGCTGACGTGGTGCGGTGACTGGTCGTACAGCCTTTACTTGGTCCACATGCCGATGCTGCGGCTGCTGAACGCGGCCCTCTTCCTGTTACCGGAGTCGGTGCGGGAGGCATGGGCGGGCTGGATCTTCGGGGCGTCGGCGGTGGTGTCGGTGCCGCTGGTGGCCTGGGTGTGGTATCGCTTGTTCGAGAAGCCGTTCTTGCCGAAGCCGACGCCGACCGGCGAACGGCGTGAAGCAAGCCCGCCGGTGCTTGTGCCGGGCTGATGAGTCGTTTCGCGCCAATCAGGCTAACGAATCGAGGTTACGGGGCAGCCAGCACGCTGAGCGGGGTGAGGGTCACGATCGTGGTGAACCGCAGGAAGTCGGCGTCGTTGAACGTGAGCAGGTGGGTCAGGCCGTGGGCGAGCATGGCGGCGACGAGGCGGGCATCGTGGGCGTTCTTCCCACTGACGGCGTGTGTCGTGACGAGGTGGAACCAGTGGGCACGGACGGCGGGGGTGTCGTCGAGGACGGTGAATCGCTTCTCCCAATCACCAAGCATCGTCCCGGCCTCAGCGGTTGTCTTGCCCAGACCATTCACCGCGATCGGCCGCGTGAGTGCCACCCACAACTCGTAGAAGTTTTGTGATACCAGATGCAACTGCGCACCACGAGCGAGAAGCCTTCCGAGTGCCGCGACAGCATCCGCGTGCATGGGGTGAGAGGGTTCGGCCTCACGCAGCAGGATGTTGGAATCGATCAGCACCTTCATTCCCGTCCCTCGTAGAAGGACTCCCGGCTGTCATCGACCACGACCCCGTGTACCGCGTGCTTGGCGATGAACTCACGTTGGGCGGCGATCCACTCCTCCGGCGTCAGGGGCGGTGCGGGCGGTCGTGCGGCGTCCATCACCGCCAGCCGGATCCGCTCTCGCTCGGCGAGTTGTTCGGTCGTGAGCGGCGCATCCCAACGCGGTACCGGCGGAGCATCCCCACGAATGCTGTCCACCAGCGCCCGTAGGTGGGCGACCACCGCCTCCGGCAGGCCGGTCACGTCGATCGTTTGCGGCGACATTGGGCACTTCCTCCCTGGCAGGTTCACCCCGCCTTCGCTTCGACCTCATCCCCCAGAAACCGCACCTCCACCCCCGGCACCTGCACATGGTGCAGCAACCCCTTGGCGATGTAGCACCGCACGAGCACCTGAGCGCCGCGGTACTCCTGGCGGAAGATCTCGGCGTGCGCGTTCAGGTAGGCCAGCACTTTCCCGTTGCCGGCGTCGAGCGTCACCTCCACCGGCACGAAGTGGCTCGACAGCATCTTGATGACCGCGTCCTTCAACTCGTCCACCCCTTCGCCGGTCAGCCCACTGATGGCCACCGCGGTCGGGTGGTGCGCCCGCAACACCTCCAGCGTTGCCCGGTCGGTCACCCGGTCGATCTTGTTCAGCACCAGGATGGTCGGCTTGTCGGCCACGCCGAGTTCCTTGAGCACCGCGTTCACCGCCTCGATGTGGCGTTCCGCCTGCGGGTTGCTGCTGTCGACCACGTGAAGCAGTAACTTCGCCTGCCGGGCTTCTTCCAGCGTGGCCTTGAACGAGGCAACCAAGTGGTGCGGCAGGTCGCGGATGAACCCGACGGTGTCGGACAGTAGCACCTTGCCGAAGTCGCGGAGGTGCCACTGACGAGTACGGGTGTCGAGCGTGCTGAACAGTTTGTTCTCGACGTACACGTCGGCCCCGGTGAGGGCGTTCATCAACCGCGATTTGCCGGCGTTCGTGTACCCGACCAGCGACACTGTGTACATGCTGTCGCGGCTCTTCACCTCGCGTTCCTTGCGGGCCTGCACCTCACCGAGTTTGCGTTTCAGGTCGCGGATACGGGTGTCGGCGATGCGGCGGTCCACCTCCAACTGCGTTTCGCCCGGCCCCCGTAGGCCAATCCCCCCACCCGCCTGCCGGCTCAGGTGCGTCCACATGTTCTTCAGCCGCGGCAGGCTGTACTCCAGTTGCGCCAGTTCGACCTGCAACCGCGACTCGGGCGTGCGTGCCCGGCCGGCGAAGATGTCGAGGATGACTTCCGAGCGGTCGAGCACCTTGACGCCGAGGGCTTTCTCCAGGTTGCGGGCCTGGGCCGGGGAGAGGTCGTTGTCGAAGCAGACGACGTCCGCCTCCGTGCCCTCCACCAGTTCCTTCAGTTCGGCCACCTTGCCCGACCCGAGATACGTCCCCAGTTGGATGTCCTGCCGTTTCTGGGTGAGTTCGCCGACGATGCGGGCGCCAGCCGTCTCGACCAGGCCGCGGATCTCGTCGCACGGGTCGTCGGTCGTCCACGGGCGATCGGGCAGGCTCACGCTCACCAGAACCGCCCGTTCCTGGGTGACCGAAAATTCATCGCGTTGGGTTTCGAACGATGCGCTAATAACTCGCCCCTCGTGGCGGGATCTCCGCCGCTACTCAACTGTAAGCGGACGCTGACCGACGGACAACAGGAAGGACAGCCCGCCGCAAGCGGAGTTCGGGGCCGACCGGGATCGGAGGTCGTGGTTGGCGGTCGGTTCACGCCCCGCCACAATCTTCGGCCGGCGGCGGAAACTCCTGCCGGCCCGTCACGCCGTTCATTTCCGCACTACAGTTCCGCACCGGGTAACTCGGGTCGGGAACACAGCCGATGATCGGGCGGACCATTCTCGGGCGATATGAAATCCAGCGATTGCTGGGTGAGGGCGGCATGGGCCGCGTGTACCTGGCCAAGCAAACCGACCTCGGCCGCCAGGTCGTCGTGAAGGTAATGCACGAGCACATCGCCAAGGATGCCAAATTCCGCGAGCGATTCCAGCGCGAAACGCTCCTCATGGCTCGCTTCCAGCACCCCTACGCCGTCACTCTGTACGATGCTGCCCTCAATGCCGACGATGGGTCGTGCATCGTGATGGAGTATGTGAAGGGCGGAAACCTGGAAAAACTGCTGGAAAAGTTAAAGAAGATGACCGCCCCACGGGTGGTGCGGCTGATGGTGCAATTGTGCGAAGTGCTTCAGGCGGCGCACGATGAAGGCATCATTCACCGCGACCTGAAGCCCGCCAACCTGATGCTGGTCGACCCCGACACGCCGAAAGAACGCATCAAGGTGATGGACTTCGGCCTGGCCAAACTGATCGACGACGGTGAACTTCAGCGGGTAACGGACACCAGCGTCGATTTCGCCGTCGGCACCCCGGCGTACATCTGCCCAGAGCAGGTCCGCGGGGAGGCGATGGACCACCGCGGCGACCTGTACAGCGTTGGCGTGATGGCGTTCGAGTTGCTCGCCGGGCGGGTGCCGTTCAAGGGCAATTCGGGGATGGACGTTCTGCTGGCACACGCCACCGAAGACCCACCGACATTTGCCAGCCTGGGGTTGAACGGGTGGGTGCCACGGCCAGTGGAAGCCGTCATTCGCCGATGCATGGCCAAAGACCCCGACGACCGCCCGCAGTCGGCCAAGGAACTCGGGGACCAGTTCTCCGAGGCCCTTCGAGTGGCCCAGGAGCAGACCGAATCGAAGATGCGGATGAAGCCGCTACCGGCCGAGCCGCCGGCGTCCGATGAGGTGGTGCTCACCCTCACACCGGTGCCGAACGAAGCCCCAGCGGTCAAGCTGAAGTCGTCGGCGGTACCCGCCATGCCGGCTGCTCCGCCACGGCCCACCCCAACCGATGCCAAGGTCGCCACCCCCATCCCGGTGGCGACCACCGAGCCAGACCCGGCCACCGCCGCCGGCCTGCCATTCCGGATGGAAGCATGGATGCCGGAGTCCATCGCCATGATGAAGCTCAAGGGATACGTGCAGGACTGCGACGGGGCCGTGCTGGAGAGCACGCCGGGGCGAGTGCGGGTGCGGGTGGGTAAGGCCCAGTGGTTCGGGCGAAAGGCGAACGGACCGATCGAAGTGCAGTTGCAGTTCACCACCCCCGACCCCCGCCGGCCGAACCAACTACTGATCCACGTGGTGTGCCACCCATCGCACCCGTCGCTGCTCGCCGATCCGGTGTGGCGGGAGCGGTGCAGCACCCTGTTCATCCAGCTCCGCAGCTACCTCATGGGCGGCATGGGCAACTGAGCCGGCCGCTCGCCCGTAGAATTGCCCCATGCTCCGTGTCACCCGCATCGATCACGTCACCGTCATCGTCACCGACCTCGCCGCGGCGCGGGCATTCTACGCCGGCGTCCTCGGCCTGACCGAGATTGCCCCCCCGAAGGAGTTCGACTTCGTGGCGGTGTGGTACGACCTCGGCGGCCAGTACCTGCACCTACTCCAGAAGCCGCACCCAGACACCCCCAGCCCGCGGCACTTTTGCCTCCACGTCGATGATGTCGCCGCCGCCCACGAGCACTTCCGTACACTCGGCATCCCAACCGACGAGACGGTAAAGATCGCCGCCGCCGACCGATTCTTCGTCCGCGACCCGGACGGTAACCGCATCGAACTGCTCCAGTGGCAGCGGCCATACCACCCCGACACCGATGGCCGGTTGAGCGGTTGAACGGGTTCAGGGCGTTGACCGCGGCTCCCTCCGCCGTTTACCCTGGTCCGGGTACGCTCCGGTCACGGTCTACGCCATGCCGACCTCCGACCTTCGTGACATGCTGTGCAGTTACAGCATCCCGCTGTTCGCGTTCGGCGGGTTGATCCTGCTCTCCAGCTGGGTCGGTCGTGGGGAGGACGACCGCTGGCTCGAGGAACAGACGGCGGCGGTGGTGAGCGTCGATCCGGCGCGGATCGACCCGGCCCACGACGGGCGGCTGGTCCATGTCGTCGGGCGGCTGTCCCACACCCCGGAGGCCCACACCGACCCGTGGAGCGGACTCACCCACGGTGGCTTCGCGATTCTCCGGCGGGGGGAGGAGTACGGCGTTTGGCCAGCCGATGGCGGAAGCCACACTCCCTACTGGCGGCCCGTAGGTTCGCTCACCGCCGTGTGGTTGCCGGCGGAAGTCCGGGTGGGGGCGTTCACACTCGACCCCGTACTGGTGTCGCTGGTCGTCGGCGATGCCACGGGGATCGCACCTCAGAAGTACGTGGGCGGTCAGGAGTTTACCCCGGCCGAGCGGATGGCGAATCAACTGAAGGGAGCTGTGGCCCGCCTGACGGTGATCCCAATGCCGGCCGGAAAGGCCGCGAGCGGGTGGGAGGGGGGTGGCGAGTGGTTGTACTCGCCCGTGCCGACCGACCGAATGGGCTACGGACAACGGCGGGTGCAGTACCTCCGGCTCGACCTGCCGACCGACACGGTGACCCTACTCGCCCGGCAGTCGGAGGATCGGCTGGAGCCGATGCCGCGTCCACAAGCGCCGACGTTTGCCGACTCGTGGTCGGGTGAAGTGGGGGTGTCCGACGCCTTCGCCGACATTCGCC
>JALOQR010000075.1 GCA_025459365.1 Fimbriiglobus sp. | reverse complement strand
GCAGTAGTGGAACCGCTTCAACCGCCGCACGCACTCGTCGAGCGGCAGGCCGGGCTTCGTGGCCTCTTCGATGCTGCACAGCCCGGCGAGCGGGGGGAGGTTCTTGTACGGGGTGTAGTTCGGGAGCATGGGAGCAGCCTCAAACAGTTTTGCCGCGACTCGGAGCAGGCGGAGTGGCCCGCTCCGGGTCGCGGCAAACCGGGAACTCAGTTCGGCTTCGGCTCGTCGGCTTTCGCCTCGCTCGGGCCGGTGAGCTTCTTCGCTCCGGAGCTGTACCGGCTTCCCTTCTCCTTCAGGGCGGCGATGACTTCCTCATCCTTGAACTGCTTGGCGTCCTTCACCGTGAACTTCACCTGCAGCTTGCTCGCGTCGGTCTTGATGGTGCTGGTCTCTACCCACGGTAGAGTGGCGATCGCGCTGCGCACGTTCGCCGGGCAGGAGGCTCAGGTCATCCCCGGCACACTGTAGATGACTTGGTTCGGCCCGTCGATCGCCATCGGGGTCGAGTCGATCGGCCCGCACCCGGACAGCACCAGGGCAGCGACCGCCACCCCCGCCATCGGAACGTACCACGTCCGCATGGGAAACACCTCGGAATCAGGAAAAGGCCCAGCGATACCCGCCGGGGCGAGGCGACCGCCTCAGTCCTGATTGTAGACCGGCGGGGCGACCGTCGGCTCATGATCCACATCATCCCCGTGGCACCCGTGGCCGATCAGGGGGAGCAGGGCGAGAAGGACCACCACCAACACCCACCAGCCAGGCCTCACGGGCTGGGCGGAGCGAGGCGGCTTTTCAGGCCGCGATTGTTCCGCCCTGAAGGGGCGGCTCTCCCAGCCCAGGCCGTGAGACCTGGTGCGATGAGTGGCCGTCATTTCTTCTCCGCCTTCGGGGGCAGGTGCATGTTCAGGAATTCGAGCGTGGCCATCGCCGCCCCCCGGCTGGCGTCCTTGTCTTCCCATCCGTGCCCTTTCCACGGCACCTTGTGCATGGAGACCGGCACGCCGTCGTCCTTCAGTTTCTTCAGCATTTTCTCGGAGTGAACGATCGGCACAATCAGGTCCATGGTGCCGTGAACGAACAGCGTCGGGGCGGCCGACTTACCGGCATAAGCCAGCGGCGACGCCCGCTGGTACACCTTCGGGTCGGTGAGGCATTCCTTCCCCAAGAAGCCAGCGATGAACCCTTCGGCCGCGCCCGGCGTTTCGGCGTAGAGGGCCATGTCGGTTGGGCCGAAGAAGTCGATCACGCACTGCACCTTGCTGCTCTGTGCGGGGTGCTCACCGCCGTCGAAGCCGGCCGAGCTGTCGGTCGTGCCGAGCAGGAGGGCGAGATGCCCGCCGGCGGAGAACCCCATCGCGGCGACGCGGTCCACATCGAGTGAATACTTGGCGGCGTTCGCCCGGAGGAACCGCACGGCGGTTTTGGCGTCTTCGATCTGGGCCGGGAACTTGTGCTTGGGGGCGAGGCGATAACTCACCGTGGCGGCGGCGTACCCGCGGCGGGCGAGGTTCACCAGAATACCGGGTTCGCTGGCGGTTGTCGGGGCAGTTGTCGGGAGCATCGCCGGACGGGTGAGGTCTTTGCGGCTTCCGGCCGACCACGCCCCGCCGTGGAAGCACACCACCACCGGGTGCGGGCCGGGGCCGGGCGGGAGCACCAGGTCGAGTTGCAGTTTCTCCTGGCCCACCGTGGCGTAGGTGATGTCGGGCAGTACCTTCACGTCGGGCTTGGGGGCGGTCACCAGGGTGCAGGCGAGGGCGGCGGGCCAGAGGAGCATGCGCGAATCCTCCGCGAAGCGGGAGACGACGGGCGAATTGTATCCGGCGTCGGGGGCGGGTGAACTTTGCTGATATCGGCAAGCGGGGCGAGTGGCGGTGTGCAAATGTTACCCGCTGCGAGTCGGGTCGTGTCAATTCTGCCGCTTGCGATTGTACGGAATCTCTCAAGGGAAGATTTTGCACCGGGGCGGGCCGCAAGAAGATCTGTGCGGAAACATTCAAGGCGTGTGAATCGCCACGGATTTCAGGCACTTCGGCGGGTTCGGCGGGAAATCGAGATCGCGTGCCGGGGATTGGCACGGGGCGAGCAATAACCCCTTCCGTCAGCCGACCCAAACCAACCACCACCGACCCCAGGTGCAAACATGACCAAGACCATCAAAGCCCCCCGGACCGCCGAAACCACCAAGACCTCCAGCGAAGTGCAAACCATGCTTCTCGACATCGCCACCGTGCTCCGGCTGACGGCGATGGTGAAGTCCGAGATGATCCGCGACCGGGTCGAGGCCGATCGGAAAGCGATCGAAAGCCGGCGGGCGGCCCTCACCGCCGAGGCCAGCGTGTCGGCCTGACCCACCTGCCAGAACCCCTGCGAGCCGCCGCCCGTGCCAATCCCCCGGCACGGGCGGCGGTGTTTTCACGTCTCGTTGATATGCCAGATTCATCGATCACGTTCAACGTGTAGCGCTCGCCCCACTCGACTACTCTCCGCAAATCCTCCAATTCACTCTGTCAATACACCATTGATCAACTACTATTCATGTTATTCCGCCTCAACGGATCGGGGCGTAGCTCACACATGGCACAAACCACACTTGTAGCGGAGAATGGCTCATGGCGAAGGCAAAAGCGGCGGACGTACCTGAGTTGAACAAGCGGGAGATGGTGGAAGAAGCGATGGACTCCATCGGCGATCCTGGGCCGAAGGAGATTCAGGCGTATGTGTTGGAGAAGTACTCGGTGGACCTACCGTACTCGATGGCGGCGTCGTACAAGTCGCAGATCAACAAGAGGCGGGGCGGGCGGCGCGGTGGTTCGGCTGGCGGGGTCGATGTGGAAGATGTGGTGGCGGTCAAGGCACTGCTCAATCGCCTTGGGGCCGAGCGCCTGCAAGGGCTGATCCAGGCACTCGCGCAGTGATGGCGACTCGGAGCCGACCCCACGGGGGGGCGGCTCCCGAAGTCAGGGAGTGTGTTACTTCCCTTCCAGTGGCTTCCGCAAGAACTCAACGAACGCCCCCACGTTGTTGATTTTCCCCTCTTCGTACTGGCCGAGTTTGGTGGTCGTGCCGTCGGCGTTCACTTTCAAGATCACATACAGCGGTAGTTGCTCAGTGCCGTACTCGCTTACCTGATATTCTCGGTTCCGCCCGGCCTCGGTGGTTCGCTCCTCCAGCGTTGGCACCGTGCCGGTGTACAGCGAGGCGGGCACAGTATCGGTGTACAGTTGCACGCCGGCGTACTGTTTCAACAACCCGGCCACCTCTGGCATGGGGAACACGTTCCGCTCGTTCAGTTTGCAGTTGCTGCACGTCACCCCGGTGAAGTCGATGAAGATGAGCCGCTGGTCGGGCGGCGGGGCGGCCGGATTCTTTGCCTTCTCCGCTTCCCACGCCCGCACTCGCCCGGCCACCTCCTGCTTGGTCGCCTCCAGGTCGCGGGACCATGTCTCGCCTTTGGCCTTACCGCCGTCTGTGGCTGGCTTTGGCGGGGTCGCGTCCGGCAGTAGGAACGAATCGACCCAGGCGAAGACCACCCCCTGCGGTCGCTGGTTTTCGCCGCTCTCGGTCCGGAACAGCCCCGGTGTTAGGTAAATGCCAAACCCCAGGAACCCCAGGGCGAACAGCAGCCGCGGCACGCTCAGCTTGGTCCGCTCGTCCTCGTCGTGCGGCAGGCGGAACACGCCGAGCAGGTACAGCCCGCACACCACGCTGATGGCCACGAACGCCGTCAGGCAGACGCTGTAGGTGAAGTACTGCACCGGGTCGAGCCACCGCACCTCGGCGGTACGGGCGAACTTGAACGCCGCGGCCAACTCGATGAAGCCCATCACCGCCTTCACGATGTCGAGCCACCCGCCCGAGCGTGGCAGTTTCTTCATGAGCGACGGGAACAGAGCCAGCACGAAGAACGGCGAGGCGAAGGCAGTGGAGAAGGCCAGCCCGACGGGGATGAGTTCGAGTTCGCGGCCCTTGTACTCGGTGCTCACCAGCCCGGCGAACGCCCCCAGGAACGGGGCCACGCAGGTGAAGCTGATGATGCTGAACAGCATTGCCCCGAACACCGTGCCAAGGATGCCGCCGGCCTTCCGCTTGGCGTCGGCGAACTTCACCAGCCCATCCTGCGACCCCGGCTTGCGGGTGGCGAACAGGGCAACAGCGATGGCCAGGAACACACCCACCGACACCCACCGGCCGATCAACCCGCCCCCTTCGGCGGCGGCGTCGAGCGTGCCGGCGTTTACCGCCAGTTGAGTGCTCACCGCCGAGGCCAGTGCGACCGCCCCGCCGAACACCGACACGAACCAGAAAGTGGCTCGAATGGTCGCCTCATAGGCACCGAACAGACTGATCGCGAAGAACACGAACAGGCCGGCCAGGAAGACGTTCATGAATGGATCAATGCTCAGCTTGGAGAAGCTGCTGAGCAGGAACACCGTCGGCACGCCGAGCATGACGATGATGGTGAGGCAGTACACCCCCGCCTGCTTCACCGCCTCCACCGCGTTGTTCTGGCTCTGCTTGAGGAACAAGCTGACGGTGATGGGGATCATCGGGAACACGCACGGCGTGACGAGCGAGATCAGCCCCCACCCGGCGGCGAGCAGCATCGACTGAAACAGATCGGCCCGCTTCGGGGCGGCGGTGTTGGCCGGCGGCGATGCGGGCGGGTCGGCCTTCGCTGGGGCGGTGGCCGGCGGCGGTTCGACCGCCTTCGGCGGCGGGGGCGTACCGCCGGGGCCGGCGAGCACCTCCAACTCGGCCGCCGGCATCTTGGTCCCGTACAGGTTGAAGCAGTTGTCGTGGTTGCATGCCTGGATGCGGGTGCCCTTCCAATCGAGCGTGGCCTTGCCCGGTGGGACGGCGTTCACCGTGCCGGTGAACACCCACGTCACCGGGTCGGGGTAGTACCGTTCCTTGCTCCCCGGCTCCACCCCGTCCTTCTCCTTCCACCCGTCGGGGTCGGCAGTGGGGCCGGCGAAGGTGATCGCGGCCGTTTTCGGCGGGAGGATGGTCATTTTCTCCGGCTGGCCCTTCGGCTGCGCCAGGGCGTACGTCCATGCCCCCGGCTCCGGAGTGACGGTGACGTACAGCTTGACGGTGTCGCCCGGCTTGGCCTGGGCCGGTTCGATCTTGACCGTCACATCGGCCACGTCTTCGAACTTGGTCGCCTTCGGCCCGCCAAAGCCAGGCAGGCCGGGTGGCAGTTGGGCGAGGGCGATGGCCGGGTAGAGGGCAAGCACGGCGAGCAAGCGCATGACGGGTGGCCCTGGTGCGGAGCAAACCCGCAACGGTCGCGGGCATGGAGGTAGTTTACCGACCATACGGGGAATGTCATTCCGGACGGTACGAGCCGCGACCGCCAGGGAGCGGCGGAATCAACCCCCGTTCCCTGGCGGTCGCGGCTCATCTGCGGCGGTCACTTCCCCTTCGTCGCTTTCTCGACTTCGTCGGTGTACTTCTTGTCCACCGCCACCGCCGGGCCGTCGAGCACCTTGAGCTTGGCCTCGGGGGTGTACTTCTTGGCCGGGAAGCAGTTCTTATCGTCACACACGCTGAGGGCGAACTTCGGGAGTTGCACCATCACCTCGCCGGCCTTGGCGGTTGGGCTGACCACTGCCTCCCGCTCGAACACCACTGTGCCGGTGTAGTAGGCCATCTTCTCGATGCCGAGCACCGGCTCGGCCTTGGTCTTTGCCCCGGCCGGGTTGGTAACTTCACCGACGAACACGACTGCCCCCGCCTTCGGGAATTCGAGCAGGTTGACCATCCCGGCAGCGGCAGCCTCCTCTTGCTTGAGTGGGTAGGTGAAGTAGCCGTCCTCCAGGGTGACGGTGAGCTTGAGGGTCACGGTCTGACCCGGCTTGGCCTCGGCCGGCTCGAATTTGGCCTCGACCGACTTCACCCCGCCCTTCTTGGCGTCGGCGGCGAAGGCAAACGGGGTAGACAGGGCAAGGAGGGCGACGAGAGCGTGGCGCATGGCGGTGGTCCTGCGGCGGGCGGAACTGGCACCAGTATACACAGGTGAGGGGTGCGACCCCTGCGGCCGGTTTCACCCATTTTTCTCACCAGTGGGAATGTGACTGCGTATAGTATCCCCCAATTCGTTCCGCGCCAGTCCCCGCTCCTCCTCTCCCGGCGGGCTGCACCACGAGGCCGCCGATGGCCACTGCTTGCCTACTCGCGTTTTCCCTCGCTCTGGTGTTCGGGCTGATCATCACCCGAGTTGCTATCCCCATTGCTGCCCGCGTCGGGCTGACCGACCGCCCCGATGGCCGGCGGAAGCTCCAGTCGGCCCCGGTGCCTGTGGTCGGCGGGGTCGCCCTGTTCGTGGGTGTGTTGGCGGCCCTGGGGGTGAGTCTGTCGTTATCCGAGACGGTGCGTGAGGTGCTGCTCCCAGGGGCATACGGGGGTGGATGGTTGCTGGTGTCGGCGGCGCTGATGGTTGGGTTGGGGGTGATCGACGACCGATGGCCGCTGCGGGCACGGTTCAAACTGGTCGGGCAGATTGGGGCTGTACTGCCAGCGTTGCTGGGCGGCTTCCAGTTGTCCGCTATTTCGCTGTTTGGGCTGGATGTGCAGTTTGGGGTTTTTGGGGTGCCGCTGACGGTGTTGTGGTTCCTGGCGGCAGTCAACGCCATCAACTTGCTGGACGGCATGGATGGTATGCTCGGCACGCTCGGTGGGATTGTGTGCATCGCGCTCGCGGTGATGGGAGGGATGGTAGGAAGTGGGTTCACAGCCGTGACGGCGGCGGCACTTGTGGGCGGGTTGGCCGCGTTCCTGTGGTATAATCGCCCGCCAGCGAGGGTTTACCTGGGAGATGCCGGCAGCACTCTGATTGGTCTGGTGGTCGCGGCCTTGTGCGTTCGCGGGTCGGTGAAGGGAGCCGGTACGGCTGTGGCGATTCTCGCTCCGTGCGGGTTGCTGGTGCTCCCCTTCTTCGACACTGCCGCGGCAGTACTGCGGCGGACGCTCACGGGCCGCGGGCTGGCCGCCGCCGACCGCGGGCACCTGCATCACCTCCTTCAGCAACGATTGAGCCGCCCGTGGGCGTTGCTCACCGTCGGTGTACTCGGATGTGTGGCCGCCACTGGGGCGATCCTGGCGACGTACTTCGAGAACGATGCTGTGGCCGTTGTCGCTGCTTGCGGTGTGATTGCGTTGCTGCTCGCCCGTGGGTTGTTCGGATTGGCGGAGGTGAAACTCCTGGCCTCCCGCCTACGAGCGGTGGTGCGGGCGGGTGTGCTCCGGCCGGAAGCCACCGAGGTGGTCGGCAACTTCCAGGGAACGGTCGACTGGGAAGCGGTGTGGGTGCGGGTCGCTGAGACCGCCAAGCGGGAACGATTCACCGCCGTTCAACTGGATGTCACCGCTCCCCGCTGGCAACTCGACTACCACCGCCGCTGGGAGGCTCGCGGGCACACCTCCGACTCCCCCACTGGGTGGCGGGTCGAAGTGCCCCTGACGGGCCACGGCCAAACTCTCGGTCGCCTGACGATTTGGGGTAAACGGGGAGAGGGGGCTGCAACCGATTATGTCCGCGGGGCGACCGAACTGGCTGTCGAAGTCGAGGTACTGATTGCCGCTCTGATCCCGACAAGCCCTGCTTCTGTTCCGGCTGCCAATACTAACACAATGATCGCGGCTTGACTCGCTCGGAGTAATCATGGACGACTCGACCGCCGTTCAGTCCACCCCGCCCCGAGTATTGGTGGCCATCGCCCGACGATGGTGGCTGATGCTTCTCTTGATCGCCACTGGGGCTTCGGTCGGTTTCCTGCTCTACTCCACTCGCCCGGCGGTGTATCGGTCGGATGCCAAACTGCGGGTACTCAAGCGAGATGCCGCCCGCGATGCCGCCTCGGGTCGTATCGGCTACGTCGACGACTATGTGAACAGCCAGCAAGAGACGATCCAGTCGGAATATATCCTGGGGCCAGCTGCCACCTCGCCAATCATTCGGCAGGCGTCTCTGCCGTTCCAGGAGCGGCTCACGAGCGACCCCATCACCGCCTACGACACCTTGCGCAACGGCCTGGCCGTCACCCGTGGGAAGGATACCTACGCCGGTCTGGCTAACTCCCTGATCCTGTTGAGCTACACCGCCGCCGATCCGCGAGACGCCCGCATTGCGTTGGAGGCGGTCATCGATACCTTCAAGCGGGACTTACGGACCAAGTCGGACGACACCGTCAAAGACGCCATCAAGAAACTGCAGACCGAACTCGACGCCCTCGACGTGAGCCTGACCGAGGAGATGCAGCGGAAGGGGAAGTCGATCATCGCCCGTTACGATCTCACTCCGCAGGAACCTCAGTCGCTCGTTGCCGACTGGACGGCCGGAAAGAACGAACTGGCCTCCATCAATCGTCAACTGGCTGAAGTCTCGGCGACCCTCGATCTGCTCAAGACGGCCAAAACCGACCGCCGCGATCGCCTCCGCCTCGCCGAGTTGATCACCGCTACCCGTCTCACATCCACCGACACCTCCGCGACGACTCTGGAAGGGCAGAAGCGGATGATGGACCAGAACATCCAGCGGTTGGCCGAGACGCTTGGGAAAGATCACCCCACGATGAAAGAGGAAGTGGCCAAGCGGGATTTTCTGGGTGCAGAAATTGCCCGCCTGAACCCCGATAATCCGGGCGGCGAGACGGACGACCTGGTGCTCCTTCAGGCCCAGTTCGAGCGAAAACGGATCACTCTGACCAAAAATCGCGATGAACTCGATCGTGAGGTGGACCGGGTGCAGAAACTGCTCAAGGACATCCGCCCGTATCAGGTCGATATCGAACAGGCCGATTTTACCATCAATAAACTGCGGGAACAGAAGTCGATCAAGACCGCCGAACTGGCCCGCTTGATCGCCAACCAAAAAACGACCGACGAAATCGGCGGCATCGAAGCGACGGTGCTCAACCAACCGCGAGACGGAACGCGAGTGGGGCCAGTGCTGATCACCTGGGTGATGCCGGGGGCGATGCTCGGTGGGCTGCTGGCCGGTGGACTCGCGACGCTGTTCGAACTCCGCGACCGCCGCTTCCGCTCGCCGGCCGAAGTTCGGCAGCGACTCGGCCTGCCGGTCGTCGGTCACCTGCCGGCACTGCGGTTGAACAAACCCGCGGAGGCCGACGCCCCGGCCGGGTTCGACCCCACTCTCGTGGCAGCCGTGCGGCCCAAGTCGGCCGAGGCCGAGGCGTTCCGTGGCCTCCGCACCCAGGTGCTCAAGTCGGCCGAAACGAATGGCAGCAAAGTGATTCAGGTGACCAGCCCATGTCCCTCCGATGGGAAGTCGACCCTCGCGGCCAACCTGGCGGTATCCCTCGCTCAGGCCGGTAAGTCGGTGGTGATCATCGACGCCGACTTCCGCAAGCCGCGGGTTCACGAGTTGTTCGGCCTGTCGTCCACAGAGCCAGGGATGGCGGCGGCGGCCGAACGCACGGCCGATGTGCTTGCCGTGGTGCGGCCTACCTCTGTCGAGCATCTGAGCGTCATTCCCTGTGGCCCGCGGCCCGATACCCCGGCGGAACTGCTCTCATCTCAAGGGTTCCTCGACGCACTGATGGCCCTGAAAGAACGGTTCGACTTTGTCGTCGTCGATACCCCGCCGCTACTCGCGGTGAGCGATCCACGGGTGGTGGCTCAACGCGTCGACGCCGTGCTACTCACCCTGCGGTTGACCAAGTCCACCCGGTCCGAAGGCGAACGGGCAGCCGAAATGCTCACCGACCTGGGCGTCTCGGTGCTGGGCGTGGCGGTGAACTCGACCCGTGAGCAGGAAGGGTACGGCTACGGGGGCTATCGTTATCGGTACGAAGCGGACGGCTACACCGGGTGAGCGGTCGTCGTACCAAGCGGAATACAGGTGCCGATCCACGCGACTCCACCACCCTATTCTCGCACCTTGCCTTGCCCTGGGGTGGTGGGGGTTCGCCTTGTCCGCCGGGCGTCCGGGTGGTAACATTCTTTCCGTCAGGCCGACTTAGCTCATCCGGTAGAGCGGCGCTTTCGTAAAGCGCAGGTGGCGAGTTCGAGTCTCGCAGTCGGCTTCCCGAACCGCCACGAGTGCCCCTCGTGGCGGTTCGTATTTCCTACAGCCTCTCGCCCACTCACGGCACGCTCCGTGCTTCCCTATCGCGGTCGGTTTTCCCCCTCATTTTGGGAAGGAGCCACCGTGGTACGCACACTCTTCAAGTTCACTCTGCTCGCTGGGGTTGGGTATCTCGTCTGGCTGGCACTCCGTCCGTCAACGCTGAGCGGTCCTGCCATTCCGAAGTCTGAGACAAAGCACGAAGACCCAGTCGATGACATGCTGGACGACTCGTTTCCGGCGAGCGACCCGCCGTCGTTTACCCCCGTCACTGGTGCAAGTCGATAGCTGCCGCGAGCGTTCGGCGGGGTATCCGCCGGAGTCGTCCTCATCTTTGGCAGTGCGGGCAATGTGCAACTCAGGTGCGGCAGTTCACGCGTTTTGGCCGGAAACCTCGGCCGTATCTTCGGAGTGATCCTGTTTGCGAGGATGGGTCGTTTGGGTAAAAACGAGCGTCCTACGCAACCACCGGGTGGCTCGGAAGAGCCTCAGAGCCGCTCGGGATGGTTCGGGTTGACGCCATCTGCCGGATATGAGATCAGCCAACATATCTGATTGCAACCAGGCGTCCGGACGGGGCCGGAACACCCCGACCGGTGGGCGCAGAGAGGCACGCGAGATGAGGCGAGTTGGACCATTCTTTCTGTTGGTAACGGCCATGATGGGCATGACTGCCCCCCCGGCGAATGCCTTCTATTGGGTCGGCTGGCCAGGGGCGAACCCCGTGAATCGCCCGTCCATCGTCCCCGCCATCGAGCGGGTACCAGAACGGCCGCAACCGGGCGAGGAGACACCACCGCCTCCCCCGCCAGGTGTGGTGGAACCACCCGGCGGAGAACCGCCTGCCGTGCCCGAACCGGGGACGCTGGGGCTGGCTGCGATCGGCCTGGGTGCGGCAGGGGTGTGGTGGCGGAAACGTCGGGCGAAGTAATCACCCGGCGCGGAAATCGTCGCGGCCCGAACGGGCGTGCCGAAGGGCGCCCGTCTGGGCCGTGGGCTTTGGTGGGTTCCTCCGCAAGTCGATCGGCCAGGTGTCGACCTCGGCTGCGAGAGTTTCCGACAGTTCTAAGCCGTTGCTTTGGGACCGCAGGAAATCACCTCAAGTTCAGCCAGAGCTGAGTTGACACACCGCCGCTCGTCGGTATTCTTCGGCCCCCGATTACCCGGCCCGGCGTTCCCTCGGAAGTCGTCCTATGGCGTCTCGCCCCGAAGATTCCGTCCGGTTGTCCGTTGAATCGTTGGAGCGGCGGGAGGTCCCAGTTGCGGGCAATTGGCTGGTCGAGCCGTTTGCTCGCCCCACTGCCGGCGCGGTCCTGCCGATCAACTGGCAGCAGTGGTCGAGCAACAACAGCCAAGTGTTCCAGGTCGACCAGGCCGGGCCGGGGCTGGGTGGGCAGGGGCGGGTGGTGTCGGACGCGAATAGCGTGACCGCCGGGCGGGCCTGGCTGAACACCGTCTACTCGGCCGATGTGGAAGTCTCTGCCGGGGTATTCCTGGGGAGCGTCGCTCAGGCACAGTTGCTCGTCCGCGGGAAGGGGCTGAACACCACCGCCCCGACGTACTACGCCGTTGGGGTGAGCCGCGGGCTGGAATTGCAACTGCTGCGGGTGGTGAACGGCCGGTCAACGGTGCTCGGGAGCGTGAGGTCGGCCGAGTGGCTGAGCGGGCGGTGGGTGACGGTGAAGCTGCGGGCCGACGGCGATCAACTCACCGCCTTCGTCCATCGCGGAGACACCAACCAATACCTCACTCCCGCCGGTCAGTGGGTCGGCACGCCGACGCCCGCCCTCGCTCGCTCCGACACGGCGGTACCGACCGGCGGGCAGGTCGGGTTCGCTCGCCCGACTGGAGTGGCCGGGGCGATTCCGCTCGATAGCCTCAAGGTCGGCCCGGCGTCTACCGGCATCGGCACCCCCATCCGCGAAGAACGGTTCGCCACCCCCGGCCCTGGTGCTCCGGCCGGATGGTCGTCGTGGTCGAGCGACGGCGGGAGCTCCTTCGCCGTACCGGAAGACGAGACTCTGCGCATCAGTGGGCGGAGTTCGAGCGTGGCCCGCGGGTGGATGACCCAACCAGTGCCGACCGACGCCCAGGTGTCGGCGTCGGTGTACGTCGATAGCTTGGTGCCGGCGGGCTTGTTCGTCCGTGGCTCGTGGGTGAATAGCAACCGGTTCACAGGCTACGAAGTCACGGTGAAGCGGGGGTTGGAGGTGGAACTGTGGCGGGTGGTGAACGGCACCCGGACTTCCCTCGGGCAGTTGATCACCGCCGGGTGGCAAAGCGGGATCTGGGTGCAGGTGTCGCTCCTCGCGAAGGGCGATCAGTTGCGAGTGCAGGTGTACCGCTCGGACAGCGGCGAGTACCTGAACGCCAACGGCACCTGGGGGCTATCGCCGGCGTGGGCCATCGCCCGTACCGATGCCGGAGTGCGATCGGGTGGGTTGGCCGGCGTGTCGAGCGGGCCGGGATCGGCGGCCGACCTGCGGATGGACAACTTCCTCGTCACGGCGACTCCGGCCGACGTCACCCGGGCGTCGGTGATCCCAACCGAGCAAGACAAGCCGAGCACGGTGCGCGGGCCAGACACGCCGCCACCTCCTGTTCCTCCTGTGCCTCCACCGCCGCCGGTCAGCCCACCGCCTCCACCGCCGCCGATCAGCCCGCCGCCGCCGGTCAGCCCGCCGCCGCCGCCAGTGGTGACCCCACCGCCGACCGGCTCGGCCACCCTGCCGACCGTCCCGCGGAAGTTCTCGCACATCCGCATCGCTCAGTTGGCCTATCACGGCAACCCGATGGGGGAGTTCGAGCAACATCTGCTCCGCACCGGCGTTGACTTGGTGGTGCCGAACCTCAGCCTGGTCGACATCGTGAATCGGGTCAGCCCGAACACCCCGTCGCTCATCTACACCAATATCTCGAACGTGTACCTCGGGCTGCTGACCGACTGGCTCGCCTACGCGGATCGCAACCGCCTCGACCGTGAAAGCCTGTTCTTCCACGTCAATCGGGCGACGACCTTCTTTGGGCACAGCGCCTCAGCCGTTCACGTCAACCAGTTCTGGGGGGTGTATTCAGGCGGGGATGCTGCCGGGTGGGTCGATCAGACTCTCGCCGCCCGCCGTCCGACCGTCCCGCTCAGGTTCGGCGGCACGGGGCAGTCGATGGCGATCGGGTACACCGAGAAGTTCCGCGAGATCAACGTCGATGTGCTCACCGGGGCGGGGGCGGGATGGCGCGGGGTGTGGGAGTACGTCGCCGCGGTCGATGCCAATGGCCGACCGACACGCTGGGCACCGTTCACCACGCTATCCGACACCACCGCCGGCCTGGCCCGCGACGGGCGACTGACATTCGACCCCCCGCGAGACTGGGTGCCGGCCAGTGTGGGCAACTCCGCTCGCCTGTTCTATGTGCGGCTTCGCACCACCGCCGGCACGGCCGCCGCCGCTCCCGTGGTGAATACCCTGTTCGGCCGCGACTACGCCAACTACGACGGCCGGCAGGGGACCATCCCGGCGTTCGACACGACCGCCGACCGCGATGGTGATGGATACCTCAACGACGCCGAATGGGCGCGGCGGCGAACCGGGTTCGACGCCCGCTTCGTGTACGAGAGCCGCCTCACCTATCCGTACTACGGGCAGAACCGCTTTGCCACCAACCCTGGCTCACCCAGCCTGGCCGCGTGGGCGATCGACTACCACCGGCGTTTCCTGGCCACTCAGCCGGCGGTCGATGGGTTCTTCGTGGACAACTCCACCGGCCGCTTCCCGGTCGATCCGGCGGGGCTGATTCAACCGCTGGGCGACTACGCTGAGAACTACGGGCGGGTACTTGGGCAGGTGAACCGCGCGCTCGGGCCGAAGTGGCTGCTCACCAACTCCGCAGGCGGGGGGGCGTCGGTCGAGCCGCAGATTCGCTACGGGGTGTCGTACCTGGAAGAGTTTGCCCTCCGTCCGATGGCCGCGAACCACGTGCAGTTCGAAGACCTCTCCGCACTGCTCCGCAACCGCCGGCTCATGTCCGCCGGCCGCGGCTATGAGATCCTGGACAGCCTGGCCCGCGGGGCCGACGTCACCGACCCACGGATGATGACCAGCACCCTGGCGATGTATTACCTGCTGGCCGATCCGAACCTCTCGTTCCTCATGATCAACGGTGGGCAGGAACCGGGCACCACCTGGACCCGGCACTGGACGGAAGCCATCCGGTTCAACGTTGGCCGACCGACTGGCGAACACCGCCTGTTCGCCCAGGGAGACGACCCATCGAACGCCGCCCTGCGGTACAAAGTGTACGCCCGTGACTACCAGAACGCTCTGGTGCTCTACAAACCGCTCTCCTACACCCGCGGGGTGAACGGCACACTGGCCGACAACACCGCGACCGTTCACCAACTGGGCGGTTGGTTCCGGGTGGTTCGGAACGACGGCACCCTCGGCCCAGTGGTGAACCAGATCCGCCTCCGCAACGGAGAAGGGGTGACGCTTGCACGGGCGTCTGCTCCGACCACCACGGTCACCCGGGTGTGACCGGCGGTGCCAGGCACCCCCCCTCTCTGCCACCTGTCCGGGACGTGGGTAGTGACCGAATTGAGCCAAAAGCTGATTGGCGCAACACTTAGGGTGACAGTGGCTGAAGGGGGGTATATGTGTGGCAGTGTGGCAGACAGGGGGGCTTTCCGAGCCGCGCCCCGGATGCCATGACGTCACTCGTATCTGCGTCGATGCTTCATTGGTCCGGGAGTGTGCTAAACATTCCCATGGCCGACCCGGTGATAGAACTGCCCGCGCCGCGCTGCCCGCGGTACGAGACGCTCGACGCCTGGCGCGGGCTGGCGTGCGTGCTGGTGGTGCTGTTTCACGCCACTTACCACTTGCACTACGCCCAACCCGGCCCCTCGGCCGACGACCCACCACACGAGCACGCCGTCGCCCGCCTCCTTCAGCCGCTGTCGTACTGTTGGGTGGGGGTGCCGCTGTTCTTCGTCATCAGCGGGTATTGCATCACCGCCGCCGCTGATTCTGCCCGCCGTCGCCCGCACCCCGCCGGCCGCTTCTTCCTCCGCCGCTTCCGTCGCATTTATCCGCCGCTCTGGGTGTTCCTCGCCCTCGCTCTCGGGCTTCATGCCGTGTTGACCCCGATTGCCGCCGCCACAGGCCTGCCGCTCGCCCTCTCCGAACGTGATCCGGCGACTGTGTCGGCGTGGTCGTGGGTCGGGGCGGTCACCCTCACAGAAGAATGGCGCTGGCATGTGGTTGGCCCGCCACGCGACTACTTCCTCGGCAACCTCTGGACGCTCTGCTACGAGGAACAGTTCTACCTGCTGTTCGGCCTCATTGTGCTGCTTGCCCCGCGTCGGTTGTTTGTGGTCGTTGCGGTGGTGAGTGCGGTGGTGTTTCTGATCGTCGCCGGGGTGGTGACGCCGCCGTTCTCGACCGATGGCTGGTTCTTCGGCGGGCCGTGGCTGGCGTTCGCAGCCGGAATCGCGGTGTACTATCGCCGCAACTATGCCACGCCGCTGTTGCGAAAAGCGATCGACATCGGCTTACTCGCCGGGGCGGTGTGGGCTGGGCGGTCGGTGACCGACTGGGGGACGTTCGCCCAGAGCGTGCCGGCGCAACTGCTCGCCGCGTTCGCTGGGGCGTTCCTGGTGGGTGTGCTCGAACCGTTCGACGGCCGAACGGCACAATGGAAATGGCTCGCCCCGTTGCGGTGGTGCGGGGTGCGGTGCTACAGCCTGTACCTCGTTCACGCCCCGGTGGTGTACCTGCTGAGCCACATGCTGGCGCACCTCGGGTGCGTCGGCCCGATCGCAACGCTGATGGTGACGATACCGGTGTGCGTCGCGGCATCGCTCGCCGCCGGGTGGGCATTCCACCGCTCCGTGGAACAGCGATTCCTCAACAGCCCAACCAACGCCGACCCTCAACCCACCGGCGCCAGGATTTCTAGCACTTCGATGGCTGGCTTGCCGTCGGTGAAGATGACGCCGAGCCGGCCGTAGGTGGTTTGCG
>JALOQR010000002.1:10753-59945 GCA_025459365.1 Fimbriiglobus sp. | reverse complement strand
CCGAACTGCTCCGCGATGTGGAAACGGCCCTCGCCCTGGTGCGAGACCAGACATGGCCGTGCGGGAACTGGCGGGAGTGAACAGCGGGCGGAACGGCCCCCCTCTCATAAGACATCGCCCGGACACCCGGCGTGCCCGGCCTGTTCGTTTCCCCCGGACCACCATGCCCGACGACCTGTCCGAGTTGCTCACCGCCGCGAAGCGGTCGCCGACCGACGATGCACCCCGGCGGGCGGTGGCCGAGTACCTCTCGACCCACAACGACGCCGATCGTGCAGAGTTCGTCCGTCTCCAACTCGCTCAGTCGGTCGATGGCGAGTGGCGGCCCGAGCAAGGTGAGCAGCAAATGGCCGCTGACCGGCTCTTGAAGAAGCACGCCCTCCGGTGGGCCGGGGTGCCTTACGCCGGGCCGTACTGGTTCAAGTTCACCGATGCCCCGGCATCCGAAGACGACGATACCCCGCAGGCGAGCGGGCGGTTCGCCCGCGGCTTACTTCGCATCAGTGGGCAACCAGCCCCCGTGCGAGACGCTCTCGACCGCCTGCCGGCCGATCAGCGAGACTGGGTCGAGATGCTCGACCTGCATGGGGTGGCGACCGCCGCCGACCTGCGGGCGTTGCTCACGCACCCCGCCGGGCGGGGGGCCACTGCGTTCGAGTTGGCCGCCGCCGACGACGCTCCGGCCGCCCTGTTCGACCCGCTCGACACCGAAACTGTGCGCGAACTGCGGCTCTCGGGGGCGAATGCTGCGGCGATGCGGCGTGTGGCGGCCTTCAAGGTCGCCCGCCCCCACAAACTCTGCATCGAGTTGCCCCCCGACCTCGATCTCGCTCGCACGCTGTTCACCTCCCCACTGCTCGCAGAAGTCCAAGTCGCCGACTTCTCGCTGGTCGAACAAGACCCCCAACTGCTGACGGCCCTCGCCGCTGCCCCGCACCTGCGGCAACTCACCCGCCTCGACCTCGGCGGAGACAACTTCCCCCCGCCGTCGTTCGCTGCTCTGTTTGCTTCCGACGTGGTGAAGGGGGTTCGTCGGCTGAGCGTGACCGGCTACTCCGGCCACCTGAAAGGCGTGGTCGCCGGGCTGGTGAAGGGCGGGGCCGCCCGCCGGCTGACCCACCTCGATCTCGGCTTCAACTCGGTCAGCACCGAGGAAGCCATCGCCCTGGCCGGGTCCGACCTGCTCGCCGGCCTGACCTCGCTCGATCTGGGTAGTGGCGAACTCACTCCCGAAGGGGCTGCGGCCCTCGCCCGTTCACCGAACGCCGCCAACCTGGAGCGACTCGACCTGTCCGGCACGCACATCGGCGAAGATGCCATCTTCGCTCTCGCCCAGTCGCCGCACCTGAAAAAGCTCAAAGAACTCGACCTCTCACGGTGCGGGGTGACGGCCAAGGTGCTGCGGGCACTCTGTCAGTCGCCACACCTCGCCAATCTCGAACGGCTCGATCTCTCCCACAACCCTCTCCCGCCGTTCGCGCTCGATGCCCTGAGCGGCTCCCGTACGCTCAGCAAGCTGAAGTCGCTCGGTCTACGGCAACTCGTGATCGCCAACGATACCTTCGAGCGGCTCCTCCGCTCCCCGGCCGTCGCCCGGCTCGAACACCTCGACCTGCAAGGAACGATGCTGAGCAAGGCCAAGCTGCGGGGGCTGGTGGAGGCGACCTCGCTCGACCGCCTGCGGATGCTGGTGCTCGGCGAGAACATCTTGATGAAGGGGGAGATTGACGTACTCGGCGAGGCGGCCTGGCTCCCCCGGCTCGCCGACCTCACCCTGTACAACACCAAGATGACCGACGCCGGGGTGCGGGCGCTCACAGCCAAACTGACCAACGGCCGGCTCGGGCGGCTCGACCTCAGCCGCAACCTACTCACCGACCAATCGGCCGAGGTGTTGTTGACCTGGAGCGGGCTGAGCGGGCTGACCGATGTCGGGTTGTATCAGAGTGGCCTGGGCGATGCCGCCGTTGAGCGCGTTCGTCGGGCGGCCTGGAGCACTTAGGAGAGCCGGCTCTCGCCCGGAGTCGGCCCGATTTCGCAAAGGCACACACATGAACCGCCACCTCACATTCGCCTGGCTTGGATTGGTCGTTGCCGCCACTGGGTGCGAGCAGAAGCCGCCGCCGGTGGTCGTCGCCAAGCCGATCGAACAGCCGAAGGACGACGGCGAGTTGAAGCCACCGGCCAAGCCGGTTGCTTCCGATCCCGCCGCCCGGAAACTGCTCGACGAAGTACTCGCCGCCCACACCGGCGGGCAGCCCGGCAAGCTGGCGGCGTTCAAGGAGTGCTCGTTCACCCGCAAGGGTCAGCAGGAGTTCAACGGCGGGCGGCTCACCGCCACCTGGAAGCGGGATTTCATCTGGCCCGATCGCTACCGCATCCGCCTCGATACCGGTGACGGCAGCGGGGTGAAACTCACCCAGACGTTCGCCCTCCGCGGAGCCGACTCGTGGGCACAGGCGGGCGACGACCCGAACCCGAAGGCCAAGACCCCGCCCGAGAACGTGCCCGTCATCCGCAGCCAGTTCTTCGAGGACGCCCTCACACTGCTGTTCCCGTTCGCCGACGCGGCGGCCGTGGTCGCCCCGGCCGGCGACGACAAAGACGCTGTGTCGGGCAAGGAACTGGCGTTGCTCGACGTCTGGCCGGCGACCGGCGGCCATGCCCGCCTGGCGATCGACAAGAAGACGAAACTGCTCTACCGCCTCACCTACCTCGGCCGTGAGGCGGTGCCAGTCGAACCGCTCACCAAGGAACTCACCTTTCTCGACTACAAGGAACTCCACGGGGTGAAACTCGCCGCAAGGATGCGGGTGGACACGCGGGCGAAGTCGCTCGGCGAGTGGACCGAACTGAGCGTCGAGATGACCAAACCCGATGCGAAGGTGTTCGACGGCCCATGACCCCGGCGCCTACTAATGGGGCATGAACACCACCGTCACTGCCGTCCGCCGCACGATTTTCTTCGATGGCCTCTGCCACCTGTGCGCGACCGAGATTGCCCTGTTTCAGAAGCGGGTGAAGGACGGCTCGCTCGCCTACATCGATATCTCTCGCCCCGACTTCGACCCGGCCGCCCACGGCGTGGACCCGGTGCGAGTACACCGCCACATGCACGTCCGCGACGAAGAAACAGGGCGTATGCTGATCGGGGTGGATGCCCTGGCCGGCATGTGGGAGTGCGTGCCGGGGTTCCGCTGGCTGGCGGGGTTGGCCCGCTTGCCGGTGCTGAACTGGTTCGCCCGGCTGGGGTATTCTGTGTTCGCGTGGGTGCGGCCGAAACTGCCGAAGCGGAAGCGGCCGGCGTGCGACGACGGGCGCTGTGCGGTCTGACCCCCGCGAGCGGGCCGAACGCGGTGTAGAATAACCGGACCGCGGAGGACGACGGACATGGCCACGCTGACCGAACAACTCGACGCCATGCTCACCCTGAAAGGCAACTGGGACGGGTACAACGCCGACCCAATCGTGCCCGAAGTGGTGGAAGTGGCCAAGGAGTTCGTAGGCGTGCTGAAGGCGTTGCTCGGCCGCAGGGAGGACGAGTCCGGCATGTTCGTCGCCCCTGGGCGTGATGGTGGGGTGTTGGTGGAATGGGCCGACGACACGGCCGAGTACGAGATGGAGATCAACCCGGATGGCTCGTTCGGCTTCCTGCGTGAAGACAAGGTGACGGGGGAGATGACGACCGAAAGGTTTCAGTCGGGCCGGTTCGCCGTCCCGGTGGGCATCCTTCGGAGGTTCCGCCAATTGGCGGCGTGAGTTTCGGCTAAAGAGGACCATTTCTCCAGCTATTTCTGGCAGATTTTGTTTTGTGAAGCGGATCAATGTGCCGATAAAAAGACGAGCTACCCGCTTTTCACCAGGACGAGTCTGTCGATGTCAGCCAACGATACTCTCTTGGACGACGAGACTGTTCTCCGCCACATCCCAGGTGGCACGACGTGGCAGGCTCCCGGACCTCGGATCACCAGCAAGAATTTCGAGTTGCGGGCGGGTGAGTCAGGCATCTCGGTCAGCCGTGCGGGGATCACTTCACCCGATGCGTTGATGGCCCGGCTCGGTGATCCGGCCAAAGGGTCACGAATCGCGTCCGGTTCGGTCGCCGAGGTTCGGGCACTCGGACTGGAGGTGATCGCCGACCCCAAGGACTACGACCAGGGTCACGCGCTCATCTGTCCGGCCGTTGCCGACCTGCAAGATCAGATCGTTCGTCGGCAGTTGGCAAAGCTCTTCCAGTTCACAGCCGTTGCCGGGAACTGACCCCCCCATGCTCCCCCCGCACTCGGCGTTCGTCGCCATCGACTTCGAGACGGCCGACCACGGGCCGGATAGCGCCTGCGCCGTCGGCGTCGTGCGGGTGGAGGGCGGGCAGGTCGTTCACCGTGAGGGCGTGCTGATCCGCCCACCGCGACCCCGCATCCTGTTCACGCACGTTCACGGCATCACCTGGCCGATGGTCGCCACGGCATCCGTCTTCGCCGAGGTGTGGCCGCGGTTGCTCCCCCTGCTCGAGGGTGCGGCGTTCCTTGCGGCCCACAACGCCCCGTTCGACCGCCGCGTGCTGAATGCCTGCTGCGCCGCCGCCGGCCTCGCCCCGCCCCCGTTGCCGTTCGTCTGTTCGGTGCAGGTGTCACGGAAGCGGTGGGGGCTGAAGCCGAACAACCTGCCGGCGGTGTGCCGCCGGCTGGGCATTGGGCTGATCCACCACAACGCCGCCTCCGATGCCGAGGCGTGCGCCCGCATCCTCATTGCCGCTGCGGCGGGGTAGCGCATTCAACTCCGTGGGCCGCGATGGGCGACCCCGGTGCGTCGCCCGGTTGAGAATGAAGTCCGGACAGATCGAAATCGCTCTTATGACGGACAGATTGACTATGATCGATGTATGGAGCGAACCCACCCCAGCACGTCATCGGGAAAACATTCTGATGGTGTCAATGGTGACTCCGGCGGTCGCTCTATGTCTTTGCTGGATCATGCTTTGGAGCCGGTCGGCTGACCTGTGAAGGTGTCGTCAGAGGCGACTTTCCGCCACTTTTCGGATGGCGGTGGCCGGGGGGGGATATGTGTGTGGCAGGTGGCAGTGTGGCAGAGAGGGGGGGGCGAGCGAGTGCGAGGCACACCCCGATCACCGAACAGGCGTTCGACACCCGACACTCGACCGACCCCGGAAGCGGTGCGGTCAGCCGTTGCAGTCGGGCTTGCGGTGTTCCGTGAAATCGGGTTCAATCCGGCCGATTGCACGGACGCACCGCCCCATGATGGCCCCCCAGCCGCCGCAGCACCCCGCCCCGGCCGACGCCGACCGTCCGCCCGAGGTGCGGCTCGACGTTCGCGTCGGCACCGCCCGAGCGGTCGGCTACGACCTCACCCGCGGTGAGTTCCTCGTCGGGGGGGCCGACGGCTGCGACGTAAAACTGCCCGGTTCGCACCTTCCCCCCGTCATCGCCCAGTTCGGCCGCACGCCCGATGCCGTGTTCGTCCGTCGCCTGTCGCCGGCGTTTCCCATCCTGCTGAACGGCACCCCGTTGTCTGGCTCCGATCCGGTGCGGCTGAACAGCTCCGATCGCCTCGCCATCGGATCGGCCGACATTGTCGTGACGGTGAACGGCAAGGGGCACTTGCGGCCGAAGTTTCATGAGGTGCAAAGTCAGCCGAAGCCCGCGCCGGCCCCAGCGCCGAACTTCGACCGCGAACGGGCGGCGCTGGATGCTTACCGTGAGCAACTCGAACAGCAGGCGAAGGAACTGGAGGCCGACCGGGTCGCGTGGTACCGCCGCCGGCAGGAGATCGACGCCGAAGTGCGGCGGTTGCAGGAGTCGGTGACCAACGGCACCCGGCTGGCCGACCGCGAAGCGTGGCTGACCAAGCGGGAGCAGGAGGTGGCGGCCCGCGAAGAGGAGAACGCGAAGGTACGGGCGGAACTGGCCGACATCCGCCAGACGCTGTTCGAGCAGTACCGCGAGCGGCGGGAACAGATCGAGCAGATGCAGCAGGTGGTCCGCGGGGCGACGGATACTTTCCAGGAGCGTCAGAGCAACGAGCGGGCCGAACTCGATCGCCGCCGGGCCGAACTGGACGCCGAAGCGGGGCGGTTGCAGGGGTATGTGACGGCCGAGGTCGAGCGGCGAGTGGGTGAAGCGGAGATGGAGTTTCGCCGACGGCGGATGGAACTGGAGGTTCAGCACGAGGGGCGGCTGAGGGAACTGGAGGCAGAAGCGGCGAGCCGAAGGGCACGGTTCGAGGACGAGTTGCGGAACTTCGAGCCGCGAATGGCCGACCTGCTCGCCCAGCGGGAGCAGGTGGATACCGCCTTCCGCGAACTCGACGAACAACGCCGGCAGTTGGCGGCAATGCGGCAGGAGTTGGCCGGGGAGCGACTGGGCATCGACGCCGAACGGCGATGGAACGACGAGCGGCGAGCCGAGGCCGAGGCACTGCACGCCTCGCAAGAGGCCGAACTCCAGCGACAGCGAGACTTGCTTGACCACGACCGGCAAGAGTTGGAAGGGGAACGGCAGCGGTTGGCCGGCGACCTGCTCCGGCTCGATCGCTGGCAGGCGGCCGTCGAGGAGCGGCAACTGCAACTGGATCACCGTGCCGCTGAGATCGACGAGCGGGTGAAACAACTCACCCGCGATGCGATGGAGTTGGAAGAACACGTCGTCCGTACGGAGGCGGAGCAGGAACGACTGGCCCGCGAGGACGAACGGCTCGCCGGCGTGCGCCGTGAGACAGAACAGCGAGCAGCGCAGCTCTCGGAGCGATCCGCCCAGCTTGAAGCTCAACAGGCCACCCTCGCCGTGCTACGGGTGCGGCTCGACCGGCACGAGGACGACCTGCATCGCGAAGCGGCGGCCCTCACCGCCGACCGCCTGCGGATCGATGCTGCCCAGCGCGAACTCGACGACCGCCTCCGGGACGCCGAGCACCTGCGGGCGAGCCTCGGGGAGTTCCACACTTCCAACGCCGAAGCCGAGCGGGTACTCGCCGAACAACGGCAGTGGATCGAACTCACCCAACTGGAACTCCGCCAGCAGCGGGAACAACTGGCCGGCGAGCAGGAACGGCTGAATCAGCGGGAACACGACCTCGACCGCCGCTCCGCCGACATCGCCGAGCAAACCGCCGTACTCAAGGCCAAGACGGCCCAGGTGATCGACCTGCAACAACGATTGGAGGCCGACCGGGCGGCAGTCCAGAACCGGGAGTCGACGCTGAGCGACGCCGACACGGCACGCGTGACCTTCCAGGAGCAGTTGCGGAAGCGGGGCGAAGAGTTGACGGCCCGGGCCAAGGATCTCGATGCCGCCGCCCTGAAGCTCACCGACGACAAGCTGGCCGTGGAGCGGCTGAAGGCGGAACTCGCCAGCGAGCGAGAAAAAGCCGAACAGGCGGTGGTCGCCGCCCGCCAGCAATTGCACGACCGCGAGGCGGAACTCGCTCGCCAGGGGCAGTTGCTCGCCGAACGGGAAGCGGCCCTCGAACGTCAGGTGAATCGTCTGCGGGAAACTGGGCGGAGTGTTGCTGCCGGGCGGAAGGAACTGTTTACCTCGCGGCAGAAGTGGCAGATCGAACAGGCTACGTTGGTCGATCGCACCATCGCCGCTCAGAAAGAGTTGGAGCGGTTCCGCACCGACGCGCTCGCCGAGGTGGAACGGCTGAAGACCCAGGCCCCGACACTCGAAGACCAGGCCGGCGGCACGCTGCAAAAGCTCACATCGGCCCGCGAGGTGCTCCGCGGCCAACTCGCCGAATTGCACGCCTACGCGAACCAGACCCGCGATACCCTCGAAAGCCTGCGGAACGACCTGCGGGTGGAAACCGAGCGGCTCCGCTACCGCGAGACCGAACTGGAACGCGCCCGCGGCGAACACCGCCTGGCGGTCAGCGAGTTCCGCGCCCAGGTGCTTGATTGGCAGACGAAGGTGAACGGGCTGAAGGAGGCGATGACCAGGAGCGAGACCCGCATCGACCAGAAGCAGGCCGAACTCGAAGCGGCGGCGAAGAAAAGCGACGACACCGCCCTCGAACTCGCCCGCCGCATGGAGCAACTGCGGCTGGATCAAGACTCACTCGCCGAACGACGGGTGCAGGTGGAGCGTCACCTCGGCGACATGCGGGAGTGGTACCGCAAGAAACTCCGCGACCTCGCTGCCGAGAAACAGGCCGAGCCGTCCCCGCTCCCACGGATCGCCCCGACCGACCCCGACGCCGACATCGAACCGGGCGACCGACACCTCGGGGAGCTACTACGGTCGCTCGAACTCATCGACCCCGCCACCCTCGATACGCTCTGGGGTGAGGCCCGCCGCCAGCGACGCACCCTCCGGCAGGTACTGCTCGCCAGCGGGGCAATCACTCTCTACCAACTCGCGCTCATCGAGGCGGGAAACCTCGACTCACTCATGATCGGCCGCTTCCGCGTGGTCGATCGTGTGCGGGTCACGCCCCGCGAAGCGGTTTACCGCGTGTTCGATCCGGCCGCCGGCGGATTGCGAATCCTCCGCGTGCTCGGCGACGCCGAGATGCACGACGCCACCCATCCGGACGAGTACCGCCAGCGATTCGCCACCGCCGCGGCGCTGGTTCACCCGAACCTCACCCTCACCCACGAGGTGTTGGAGGTGAACGGCCGCCCCGCGGCCGTTCAGGAGGTGGTGTCGGGTGTGCCGGGGTCGGAGTGGCCGGCGGCGTGTGCCACCCCTGGCGTGTGGGTGAAACTGGCCGCCGACGCTGCCGCCGCGATGGATGCCGCCCACCGGGCCGGCCTCACGCACGGTCGCATCACCACCGACACGTTCATCCTCACGGCCAACGGCGAACTCAAGGCCACCGGGTTCGGCGACCCGCCGTGGCTCACCAGTGGTATGCCGCCGGCGTTCGAACCGACCACCGGGGCCGACCTGCGGGCGCTCGGGCAGGCGATCTACCTGTGGAGTCAGGCCGGCGGGAAGAAGCGGGTGAAGGGGAAGGGCTTCCCCGAACCGCTGCTGGCGGTCGTGCGTCGGCTCGAAACGGATCCGGAAAACCCGATGGGCGATACGGCGGCGGGCGTCGACCCGTACCGCTCGGCCGCCGAACTGCACGCCGATCTGATGAAGTTGGCCGCGAAGTACCCGCTGGGTGCGGACGCCTGGGACGAGATGCTGCGAGCCGCCGGCGGCGGGGGCGACGTGACCGCGAAGAAGGCGGGGTGACGGCGTACACTACCCGCATGAAACCGCATTCGGATGTGCTGATCGTCGGCGGTGGGATTATCGGCCTCACTTCGGCCTACTTCCTGGCGAAGGCCGGCCTGAAGGTCACGGTCATCGACCGGCAGGAGTTCGGGAAGGAAGCGAGCTGGGCGGGAGCCGGTATCCTCCCGCCGGGCAACCCGAGCCGTGCGGTCCAGCCGATCGACAAACTCCGGGCCGAGAGCGTCAGCCGGTTCGCCGACTTCTCCGCCGAACTGCGGGACCTCACCGGCATCGAAAACGGGTACGTGAAGTGCGGCGGGGTGGAGTTCTTGGGCGAGGACGACGCCGATTGCGTGGCGATGTGGGAAGCGGAAGGGATCCGGTTTCGCCGCGAGGCGACGGCAAGCTCAGTCCGCGTGCCGTACCTCCTCCCCGACTTCGCCCAGGTGCGGAACCCGTGGCACCTGCGAGCACTGACAGCCGCCTGTCAGCAGGTCGGCGTGTCGCTTCGGCCGAACACGCCGTTCACTCGCGAGCAACTCGACCCGAACCGGCCAACGTTGATTGCCACCGGGGCGTGGGCCGGTCAAATCCTTGATCTCCCCGTTCGGCCGGTCCGCGGGCAGATCGTGCTTTTCCGTTGCGAGCGTCTGCCATTCACGCACATCCTCATGCACGGCAAGCGGTACCTCGTGCCCCGCACCGATGGTCGCGTTCTCGTCGGCAGCACGGAGGAGCCGGAAGCCGGCTTCGTGAAGGCGAACACGCCCGAGGGTGTCGAGGGGCTGAAAGAGTTCGCGTTCGAGATGTGCCCGGCCCTCCGCGAAGCCGAGGTGGAAAAGTGTTGGTCGGGCTTGCGACCCGGTTCGCCCGACGGATTGCCGTTCATCGGCCCGGTGCCGGGGGTGCCGAACCTGTTCGCGGCGGTCGGGCACGGGCGGGCGGGGGTGCAACTCTCCCTCGGCACGGCCCTTCTGGTGCGGGAACTGTTCATGGGCACCTCGTCGGGATTGCCGACCGACGCCTTTCAACTGAACCGGCCGACCGATAAGACATCCCGGCCGGCGTTCCGATCGTGACACCCCCTCTGACCGCACCGCCCATGGAACACCTCGCCCGTCGCCAAAAGGTCCGCACCCTCGCCGACGATCTGGCGTGGTTGGAGGAACACTGCCGGCGGAACCCGGAGTTGGGCGAACACGCGGCTCACCTGCGGTTGGCCGCTGCCCTCACCCGTAACGTCATCGGCCCGGCGGTGGACGGGCAGGGGAGCAAGCCGCTCTTCGTGGCGGTGGTCGGCGGGGCGGGGGCGGGCAAGAGCACGGTTGTCAACTTCCTGTGCGGGGCGGTGGTGGCCGACGCCAACCCCCAGGCCGGGTTCACCCGCCACCCGAAGGCCTTCCTCCACCCGAGCCTCGGTGCGACTTGGCCGAGCCACCTCGGCTTCCTCGGCCCGCTTCAGCGACTCTCCGACGACAAACCGGCCAGCCTCGACGAAGACGTGTATCAGGTGAAGAAGATTCCCACCGCCGCGGCCGACGACCCGTTCGCCGAGTTTGCCGTGTGGGACTGCCCGGACATGACGACCTGGGCCTCGGCCCACTACGTCTCTCGCGTCATGGAGGTGGTGGCGCTGGCCGATGTGGTGGTGTATGTGGCGTCGGATGAACGGTACAACGACGAGGTGCCGACCCAGTTTCTGCACCTCGTCATCAAGGCCGGCAAGCCGGTGGTCTGCGTGCTGACGAAGATGCGGCCGACCGACGCCGACGCCCTCACCGCCCATTTTCGCCAGGAGGTGCTCGACAAACTGCCGGCGAGCATCGGCGACATCCCGGCCATTCCCGTGGTGAGCATCCCGCAACTGCCCCCAGACGTCCGCACCGACCCGGCGGGGAAGGGGGCACCCTACCGCGCCGCCCTGCTCAATCAGGTGCTCGCCCTCGCCCCGACCGCCGACGACGGCCGCCGTCGCACCCTCGCCAACGCGGTGAAATACCTGCAAGCCGCCGGCAGTGGGCTGCTGAACGTCGCCCGCCGCGACCTCACCGAACTCGATGCGTGGCGGGGTGTGGTGACCGCCGGCCGCACCGAGTTCGAGAACCGCTATCGCAGCGAGTACCTGAGCGGGGAGGCATTCCGCCGGTTCGACCAGACTCGCGAGCAGGTGCTGCACATGCTCGACCTGCCGGGGGCGGGCAAGTTCGTGTCGGCCGTGTTCAACCTCGTGCGGTGGCCCTACGACGCGCTACGGAAGGTGCTGGTGAAGGCGGTGTCGCGGCCGGCTCCGCCGAACCTGTCCGAAACCGATGTGTGCCGGGCGGCGATGACGGCATGGCTCGACCGACTCCAGGCCGAGAGCCTGCGGCGAGCCGGCCAGCACCCGCTGTGGAAGCAGGCGGTCCACGGGTTCGACGCCGGGCTAAAAACCCAGGCCGGCGACCTGTTCGACCAACGGCTGATGACGCTCTCGAAGAAGGAGACCGACGAGCTCGACCGGCTGGCACGGGCGGTGCCGGAGAAACTGGCCGGCAACCTGCTGTTACTGAACGTGCTGCGAGGCGGGGTCATCGCGGCCGACCTGACCGCCATCGGCCTCGTGTGCTGGGCGGCGTGGGCCATGCAGAGTTGGTGGGGGCTACTGCTCATCCTGCCGGCGGTGGCGATCACCCGGCACGCGGTGGAGTTCCTGGTGAGCAACGTGGTCGACCGCGGGCGGAACAAGCTGAAGCGGGAGCGGGAGGCGATGGTCGGCGAGCAACTGACAGCCCCGATGGCGGCGTGGCTGGGCGACTGGCCGACCACCGGCGGGAGCAGCCTGGAAAAGCTACAACAGGTGCTCCGGCGGGTGCCCGAAACGATCCGCGAGTTGAGCGGGATCGTGACGCCCGAGAAGCCCGCCGAGACGAACCCGGCGGCACCACCGAGTTAACCGCCCGGTTCCGTCACCACTCTCCCAGCACTTCCCCGCCGGCCCGCGTGCCGACCGCCCGCCACGTGAAGGCGTCGATCGTCTGCCGCACGAACCGCACGCTCCCATCGGCCACCGCCGCGTTCATCCCACCAGTATGCCGGCTGCCGTAGCTGCTCCAGCGGTCCCACACCTGCGGGCCGAGCGTCGCCCACGGCACGGGTGGCGGGGGCACCGGCGGGAGCGGGGGCGGCGGTTGTGGCGGGGGGACGTAGGGCGCCGGGTGGCTGTACCCCGGTGGGCGGAAGGTGGCGAGCAGTAGCCCGGCCCCGGCGTTCGGCCCCGTGGTGTTGGCCCAGCCACCGAATGACGTGATCGACACGAACGGCGGCGTGGGCGAGGGGTTGTCCAGCGGGGCGGTCTGGAACGAGTCGAGGTTGCCGTCGCTGAGTAACCGTTCACTGAACAGCAGCGTGTTTGACGTGCCGTCGGTGATGTCGAGAAGGCGAACGGCGTTGCGGAAGCCGAACACGCCATCGCCGGTCGCCCGGCTTGGTGGGAAGCTGATCGTGCCGGCGTTCGCCCCGTAGGTACTCGCCCCGATCTGCACACTGCCGAAGCTCAGCGGGTTCGAGGGCAGTGCCTGCGACGGGCAGACGAAGGTGCCGATCGCCGTGGCCGCCGGGGTGCCCACCCCACCGATGTTCGCCCCGTAGCTGGCGAAATTCCACCGCGAGTGGACGTTCCCCTGCTCCAGGTACGGGAGCAACTCCACGAATACGCTCGTCTGTCGGCCGTCGGCGGCCGGTTGCCCCATCCCCACCGGCAGCCGTCCGTCGTTCGCTCCCTCAAAGTTGTGGACCGCCAACCCGAGTTGCTTCAAGTTGTTCTGGCACTGCATGCGGGCCGCCGCCTCGCGGACTTTCTGCACCGCTGGCAACAGAAGGCCAATGAGGATGGCGATGATGGCAATCACGACCAAGAGTTCGATCAGCGTGAACGCGGGGCGGGATCGAAACATGGACTCACCCCCTGGCTGGCGCGAACAGCGCCTGAACCTACACTAGACGACATGCCCGCCCGCCGCCACGCCCTCCGCTCCGGTCGCCCATGAGTATCGACCCGCAGCAACCCTTCCTCCGCACCCTCGCCCCGCTGCTTCGGGCGCTGGAAAAGCAACTGCGTGGGTGGCTCGATGCCCGCCGCAAGTACCCCATCACACTCATTCAGCGAGCTGAGATTGAAGGCATCGCGGATGACCTGAAGCGAAAAGCCGACGGCCTCGATGTGGAACGTCCGCTGCTCGTTGTCATGCTCATGGGGGGCACGGGGGTCGGGAAATCGACCCTCATGAATGCCCTCGCCGGGGCCAGCGTGGCTCAGGCGAGTTTTACCCGCCCGACCACCCGCGACCCGGTCGTCTACTTCCACCAGACCGTCAAACCCGACCGCCTCGACCCGGCCCTGCGACTCTGCCGACTCGCCCAGCACGACCGCGAACCGCTGATGCACAAGGTGATCGTTGACACCCCGGACGTGGACAGCAACGACCTGGCCAATCGCGAGAAGTTGCAGGAGTTGCTGCCAGTCGCCGATGTCGTCATCTACGTCGGCTCCCAGGAAAAGTACCACGATCAACTCGTTTGGGAATTGTTCAAGGAACAGCGGCGACGGCGGGCGTTCGCCTTCGTGCTGAACAAGTGGGACCGCTGCGTCGACGCCGGTACCGGGCTGCGGCCCGACGAGGACTTGCTCAAAGACCTGAAAGCCGAGGGGTTCGACAACCCCCGGCTGTTCCGCACCACCGCCCAACTGTGGGTGGACGCGACGAAGGCCGGGCAGGCGATCCCGCCCGATCTGCCCCCCGGCGAGCAGTTCCGCGAACTGGTGCAGTGGCTCGAAGCCGGCCTCACCCGGCTGGAGATTGAGGCGGTGAAGGCCCGCGGAGTCGGGCAACTCATCACCTCGGCCGAGTCGGTGATCGAAGGCGTCAAGCCGCCCGACCTGGGGGTGCAGGCAGCGAAGGTGCGGACAGCGTGGGAGGAGGTTCTCAACGAGGAGGCCGACGCCCAGGCCGATGTGCTTGTCAGCACGCTGGAGCCATACCAGCAGGAAGTCGAACACCACTTTACCGTCCGCGGGCAGCAGAACTTTTGGGGCCTCACCGCCGCCTACCTGCGGGCGACGACCAAGCTCCGCTACTTCACCAGCACCCTCCGCGACCGCATCCCCGGTGTGCCGAAGGTGACGGCCGGCAAGGTAGACACCCCGACCGACTGGAACCTGTCGGAGTTCGTGCAGAACTGCTCCCGTACGGCCGGCGAGCGGGTGCTGACACAACGCCTCTCGGCCCTGTCGAACAAGTTGCTCGTCGAGGCCGATCAGAAGGGCTTCCCCCTCGCCCTGCTGTCCGAGCCGACCGCCGCCGTCGCCGGGCAGAAGTGGGAGGAGAAGTTCACCCGCGGGCTGGTGGAGTCGCTCACGGAAGTGGAACAGGAGGTAACGCACCCGGTGGGCTGGCGGAAGTGGGTCCGCGGCGGGTTCATCCTGCTGTGCAACACCCTGCCGCCGGTCACCCTCTTCTCTTGCTTCGCCCTGGTGCTGTACCAGTACCTTGTGGCCGGCGAGAAGGAGCTAAACTGGGTGCTGTTGCTCCTGCCGCTGTACGCCACCCTCGGCGTGCTGGTGCTGGTGCAGTTGGCGGCGGCGGTCGGCCTGCCGGTGCGGTGGCCGCGGATCCGTGGGCAGTTCCAGGAGCGGCTGCGAGAGAAGCTGACGGGCGAACTGGGTGCCGTCTTCTTGCCGGTGCCGGACGACATCGCGGCGGCCGTGCGGGACGAGAAGCGGCAGGCCGAGGCGCTGGTGACGGAGACGAAACAGATCGCCGACTGGCTGAACGAGCGGGAGCAGGCGTCGCAGGTGGGCGAGTTGTACGGCAAGTAACCGGGCCATACAACCACCGCACCTCCCTCCGCCTCGGTCAATGGCCCTGTCCGTGGGGCCGAATGGAGCCAAAGGCTGATTGGCGCAACACTTAGGGTGTCGATGGTGGAGGGGGGGTATGTGTGTGGCAGGTGGCAGTGTGGTAGAGAGGGGGGGGCGAGTCACCGCCGGCGGTGCGACGTAGCTTCCCGGCCACCAAACCGCCTCCGACGCCCGAGATCGGATCTCCATCCACACGGCATTGGTGCGAATTCACTCCTCCCACGCCCCCTGACCGCCTCTCCGCCTGGAGCCTCCCCGTGCCACTCGTGTTCACCCTGGTCGGCCTCTCGGCGGCGGGCTTCGCCCTGTTTTGGGGCATCACCCTGTTCGCCCAGCGATACCTGTACAACGAGCCAGCCGACAAGCTGCCGCTACGGGCGGCCGTCGCCGGCTTGCTTCTCGGCTGTTTCCTCACCGGGTGGGTGTACGTCAATACCCGCGCCGACGGAGAGAACAAGTACGGGGTGCTACACCAGTTCAGCCCGAACGACAAGTCGCCCCCGGTGGCCAAGTTCCAGGCGGTGCGGCTGTACCCGAACACGAAGAAGGAGGAAACGGTGCCGGTCGAGCGGGTGCCGGCCGGCTCCGGGCAGAAATACCAGACGAAGGACGCCAAGGACTTCCGCCTGAACTCCGGTGACTACCTGACCACCGCCCTGATCCTGGACGACGCCAGCGGGCCGGTACGGTACGAAGCGGTGCTCGACAAGCAGCAGTACGTGGGCGGGAAGGCGACGTTCAAGGAACCGGGGGGGAAGGTGATCGAGCTATCGACCGGAGCGGCGGCCGACGCGGCCGAACCGGTGGCGGTGGTGTCGCCGAGCGGCGGGGTGGTGTTCCTGGCCCTCGCTCTGAACGCCCTACACCTGGTGGTGTGGTTCGGCATCTTCTGGCCGATCTTGCGGTTCAGCGTGGGTCACGCCGTCGGGTTCGCGGTGGTGTTCTTCGCCATGTTCACCGTGCTCGTCATGCCGCTGCTGTTCGACGCCAACAAGGTGCCGAAGGTGCCGGTAACCGCACCCCCGGCGGCGAAACCATGACCCCCGCCGACAAACTCGCCGCCATCCTCGCCGCCGTGCAGACCGACCCCGGCCACCGTGGGCTGGCCCGCGACCCGCACGACAATCTATTCACCGCCACGAAAGGCGACTTCGAGGCCGCATGCCGGAGCATTGGTCGGGCACACGACGACGCTATCGACATCACGACAGGGTTCTTCATCCCAACGGGTTCTCCGCCCAGCTTTGAGACCGACGGGCCGCTCGGATCGCTGTTCCTACTGCGATCTCTCACACGGATCGTGCAACAGGTCGCGATCTGGTCTCAACCGGCTTGCGCGACGGCACTACTGGCGGGCGCGCGGGTGGCAGGTCTTTCCGTGGAGAGGATTGAAACCCAGGGAAGGCACGGGCAATCGGTGGTTCAATTCGGCGGGTGGCCGGGCCTATCTTCCACCCACCTCGTTGCTGTTGAAGCCGTCGGACGCGCGACCGACGGTCGGTACTACTCGATGCGGGGCCGTGACATCACCGAACATACGCCGCCGGTGGATGAGGCTTACCTAACGCCGGAACTCACTACCATCGGTATCGGCGACGGCGGGAACGAGATCGGCATGGGCAAGATCCCGCACGAGACGATCGTCAAGAACATCCCGAACGGCGACCTCATCCACTGCCGCGTGCCGACGGATCACCTCATCGTCGCGGGGGTGAGCAACTGGGGGGCGTACGCCCTGGCGGCGGGCGTGTTCGTGCTCAAGGGCATTCAGCCGCCGGCGGACCTGTTCGACCCCGACCGCGAGCGGGAGATTCTCGAAGTGATGGTACGTGAAGGTCCGCTGGTGGACGGCGTCACCGGTAAACAGACTGCTACGGTCGACGGCCTGAGCTGGGAGGAGTACGCGAAGCCGCTTGTCCGCATCGGCGAGATCTTGCGTGGGTGATGGGTGCCGTGAGCTGCGGCGCGGCGGGGGCGGCTTCTTTCTCGACGTTGTTTCGCATGGCCGCGTTCGCCGTTCCCCCGCCCGTCGGCCGGCGTATGATGGACCGTACAGCACGACACGCCCACGCGGAGCCGACCATGCCCGACTCGCCCCCCGATGCGTCCGCCGGCAAGCCGCCCCGCCGCCGGGGGAAAGCGAAGGTCGCCGCCGCCGGCCCCGACTGGCCGGCTGGGTCGCTCTTCCTCGGGTGGGCCGGCACCGGCGGGGCCAAGGAGGTCGGGTTCCACGCCCTCCGCGACCAGCCCCCGCCCGCCGACACCCCCGAACCGCTGCTCTACCAGGGCGACGGCCATCTCATGACCATCGCCCCCACCGGGGCCGGCAAGGGCGTCGGCGTCATCGTCCCCAACCTGCTCACCTACCCCGGCTCGGTCATCGCCGTCGACATCAAGGGCGAACTCACCCAGGTGACCGCCCGCCGCCGCCGCGAGATGGGGCAGAAGGTGGTGGTGCTCGACCCGTTTGGGCTGGTGGGCGACAAGACGCACCCGCCCGACTCACTCAACCCATTCGACCTGTTCCAGTTGCCCGGCGCCGACCCCGAGTCGGACGCCGAGATGCTCGCCGCCCAGTTCTCGGTCGACCACAACTTCAGCACCGACCGCTACTGGGACGACACCGGCAAGGGGCTGGCCGCCGGGCTGATCGCCCACCTGGCCACCGGCGGGGCGGAGGACGAACGCAACCCGAGCGCCCTCCGCAAACTGCTGTACATGGATGACCTCGACTACAACATCGCCACCTGGCTGGACAAGGGGGAGGTGAAGAACCCCCTGGCCCGCGACGAGTTCGTGGCGTACCTGAGCGCCCCGGCCGACAAGACCCGGCCGTGCATCCGAACCACCGCCTGCACCTACATGAAGTGCCTCGGTAGTGAGGTGGTCAGTCGCGCGATGGAGACGTCGTCGTTCGACCTGCGGGCGGTGCTCGCCGGCGACCCGGTGACGGTGTACCTGGTCATCCCGCCGGAGAAGCTGGAGAGCCACCGGGCGGTGCTGCGGGCCTGGGTGGCGACGCTGCTCACCGCCGTGCTGCGACGGACACGCCTGCCCGACCTGCGGACCCTGTTCATCGTGGATGAGGCCGCCCAACTCGGCGAGATGCCCCTCCTCCGCACGGCCATGACGCTGCTCCGCGGGTACGGCCTCCAGTGCTGGACGTTCTGGCAAGACCTCGGCCAGCTCCGCACCCTGTATCCGAACGACTGGACGACGATGGTCTCCAACTCGGCCGCCATGCAGGCGTTCGGCCTGCCCCGGCACGGCACCGCCCGCACAGCGTGGCTGGAGGTTCTCGGCGAAGACGCCCTCGACCTGCCGCGGATGCCACGGGGGGAGATGGCCGTATCGTTCGCCGACAGCGGCATGAGCCGCCACCGTCGGGCCAACTACCTGACCGACGCGGTGTTCAGCGGGCTGTTCGACGCCAACCGCCGCTTCCCCAGCGGGAAGGGGAACGAACGGGAGATGTAACGAGTACTGACCCGCGGTAACCAGGTGTCTGGTCCCGGCAGGTCAGATCACGGCAGAATCACCACTTCCGACACCACCTTGCCAGAGGCCAGTGGATTCGGTCGTTTCTCCACCCACACCTCCAAGCGCCCCGTCTGCCCGCGGAGTTCAATCCGCGGCCGACTACTGCTGTAGGTCCACCCCTTGCCGCCCGGCGCGATCGGCTCAGTGACCATTGCCCCGTTGGTCGTTTTCATGACCACGTAGTACTGCCCTGGCCCGGTGCTTGTGTTCTGCTTCTGCGTCACCGTCCAGTTCACGGTCGGCGGTGGGTTGAATGGGCCAATGCCGGGCGTACGGCTGACGTTCGTGAGCGCAAACTCGTGGCCGCTCCAGCCCCCACCATCGCCGCCCGACCCGCCACTCCGCCCACCGCCCACCAGCAGGTCGAATGAGAACCACCCGCACCCGATGCAGACCGTGAGCAGTGCCACAGCGCTACCGATGAACGCAATCAACATGACAATCGGGATGCTGTCGTTCGCCTTCAATCGCGGGCCGTCGTCGTTTTTCCGCCGGGTGCGGGTCGGTCGCTCGTCCTTGTCGTCCTCGGTGTTGCGGCGTCTCTTCGGTGGGCGGTCGTCGTCGTTGTTATCGCCGCGGTGCTTCTTCGGGGGATCTTCGGTGTCATCAATTTCGTCGGACATAACTGGGCGAACTCCTGGCCGGTGAGCGTGGCGTCAGTGTACCGGTCGGGCTGGCCGTGGGTGAGGTGTGTGAAACCGCCCTTGCTATTCGCACTGTCGGTGCTATTTTATGAATTGATGAAACAACAGCAGCCGAAACCGGAACCAGGGTGTACGCACCCTCATCCGCACTCGCACCCGCGTCAGCCGACCGACCCGAGGGCGGTGGAGCGGGCGGCCCGGCTGTTCCGAGCGATGGGCGACCCCCAGCGGTTGGCCCTGTTGCAACACCTGGCCGGCGGCGAGTGCTGCGTGTCCGAACTGGTGACGGCCAGCGGGGAGAAGTTCCCGACTGTGTCGGCTCGCCTCCGCATTCTTCGCACCGAAGGGCTGATCCGCCGCCGGCGGAGCGGTCTGCATGTGTACTACGCCCTGGCGGACGACCATGTGGGCGGGTTGATCTCGAACGCCCTCGCCCACGCCGACGAGTTGAATGGGCCGACAAATTCCGTTCCCACTACCCCGGCGGGCAAGAACAAAAAGCCCGCCACCCCGGAGGACTGACGATGAGTTGCTCCAAGCACTCCCACCACGACCACACGCACGGCAGCGGCTGCGGCCACACCGCAGTCAAGCACGGCGACCATGTCGATCACCTGCACGATGGTCACCTGCATCACACTGCGGCCGACGGTACCGTGAGCGAGCACGCTCTGGCGGTGGACGCGGTCAACCCGGCCGCCTGCACCCCCGCCCACTCGTGCGGTGGTCACGCCGCCGGGCACGTCCACGGCCCCGGCTGCGGGCACGAAGCGGTACCGCACGGCGACCACACCGACTACCTGGTCGATGGCCACCTGCACCATCCGCACGGCGACCACTGCGATGACCACGGGCCACTCACCGTGGTGAAGTAACCCCAGGCTGAATCGGCTACGGGCCGTGCTCCCTTCTCCCCTCGCCGGGGGAAGGGGGTACGGCCCATAGTCGTCGGGGGTATCAAGCGGTGGGTGAGGCGGTGCGGGCGATGTTGGCTGCCCAGGCGTCGTCTGGCGGGGGCAGGCGAGGTTCGGGGAGTGCTTCGTAGAGGTGGTCTTCGTACCCGGCGTCGTCGTACACCTTGTGCAACAAGGTCTGGAGGTCGAGCCTCGGTTCGATGTGGCCTGGTCGGAGGGGGACGGGGATGACGGGCAGCGGATCGCGCAGACGGACGGGCCAGAAACCGACCCGCGGCCGCTCCTCCCGACGGCTGACGGTGACGAGGTAATCGCAGGGTGGGATGTCGACCCAGGGCATCCGCTCCCCGCCGCGGAGTAGGTCGATTTCCACCACGTTGGCTGATGAGGCGAGCAACCGCCGCCACTCCACTACGTGTTGGTTTCGGTCGTCTCCGCTCGCCTTGTTGGACGGGCTGAGCACCTCGATGGCGGTGACGAGTGTGCGGTCGGCCCGGTCACGCACTTCGAGATAGGGAATGCGGACTGATTCGACGTCGGGGGGCACTGCCCCGACGGCCGGAGCGTCGAGCAGGGCCGCCGCTCCATTGGCCAACGGAGGCGGGCGGTGGGCCATCACCCCGAGATCGGGACGGCCGACCCGCTCCCGGTCGGCCTCTTCGTCGTCGAGTTGATGGAGGTAGACGTACTCCTCGATCTTCACGACATAATGCGGCCGCACCTGGCGGATCAGCGTGTTGCTCAACTCCACAAGAAGGCGGTCGTGGAAGTCGGCCCACATGTCGTGGCGCTCGAGGTACGGGTTCATTCCCGGGAACGGGGACGGCATCGGCACTCCTCCGTGGTCAGCGAATTGTACCTCGCCGGGGCGAATTTCACCCGGAACAGTTGCCGGAGTGGGCGATGGCGGCTATGGTTGTTGAGTAGGTGAGTATCTTATCCAGAGTGGCTGAGGGTTCAGGCCCGACGACGCCACAGCAACCGGCCGGAAATCGAGTCTCCCGATTCGCTCCCGGTGCTGGTGCTAACTCCTGCTCGACAACCGGCCACAAGCCCCGTCGAGGCAGATAAGATACCGAGCAGGTGCTCCGCGAGTCTTCGTCGACCCTGCCGTTCTCTTATCTCACCACCCCCGTGCCCGCACGGGTTCTGGATCGAGCCTCACCCACCGATAACCACGGCGAGCGGCGGGTCTGTCACCCCGCAACCGCATCGCCGCAATCAGCCCGCTCCCGCGGGCCGCTCGCCAATTACCAGGGTGATTCCGTGCCCGACTTCTCCCTCGGCCTCAAGTGCAAGCTCTGCGGCAAGGTGTACCCCAAGTCGCCGGTCAACTTCTGCACCGACGACTTCGGCCCACTCGAAGTGACCTACGACTACGCCGCCATCAAACAGAATGTTTCGCGGGCCAAGATCACTGCCCGCCCCCGTGGCATGTGGCGATACCGTGAGTTCCTCCCCATCGGCGGCGAACCGACCGTCGGCCCGCAGGTCGGCGGCACGCCGCTCATCAAGGCCGATCGGCTAGCGAAGGAACTCGGCGTCTCGAAACTCTGGATCAAGAACGACGCAGTCAATTTCCCCACACTCAGTTTCAAGGACCGCGTGGTGAGCGTGGCCCTGAGCAAGGCGGTCGAGTTCGGGTTCAAGACGGTCGGGTGTGCCAGCACCGGCAACCTGGCAAACAGCGTGGCTGCCAACGCGGCCCAGGCCGGGCTGGAGACGTATATCTTCGTGCCCTCCGACCTGGAGAAGGCAAAGATCCTGAACACAAGCGTGTACGGGGCGAACGTGGTCGGGGTCACCGGGACCTACGACGAAGTCAACCGCCTCTGCACCCAGGTGGCCTTCAAATACAACTGGGGCTTCGTGAACATCAACCTGCGGCCGTTCTACGCCGAAGGTTCCAAGACGATGGGCTACGAGATCGCCGAAGACCTCGGCTGGCGGGTGCCGCAGCACGTGGTGGTGCCGATGGCCGGCGGGTCGCTCATCGGCAAAATTCACAAGGCCTTCACCGAACTGTACGACTGCGGGTTGATCGACACCCCTGTAACCACCAAAATGTATGGTGCCCAGGCTGCCGGGTGCAACCCGATCACCGACTGCGTGAAGACCAATCGCGACCGGCACAAGCCCGTGCGCAAACCGAACACCATCTGTAAGAGCCTGGCTATCGGCGACCCGGCCGACGGTATCTTCTCCTCCAAGCTCATCAAGGAGACGGGCGGCTGGGCCGAAGACGTGGCCGACGAGGAAATCGTCGAGTGCATGTTGCTCCTCGCCCGTACCGAAGGGGTGTTCGCCGAAACGGCCGGCGGGACGACCCTGGCCGTCGCGCGGAAGTTGATCGAGCAGGGCCGCATCCCGCGAGACGAGGAAATCGTGATCTGCATCACCGGCAACGGCCTGAAGACGCAAGACTGCGTGGCCGAGGCTGTGGAGCGGCCGAACGTCATCAAGCCGAGTCTCGATGCGTTCGACGCAGTGTACACCGGCACGCCGGCCGCCGAAGCGGTGTTAGTCTGAGGCGAGCGGCCCGCGTGAGCGGGTTGGTTCGCATGTGGTTCTCGTTCACCAGTCCGCTCACGCGGGCCGCTCGCCCGGAGGCGACCATGCCGATCACCGTGGACATTCCCCCGCCGCTCCGCGAGCAGGCTGGCGGAAATCTGAAAGTCAGCGTCACCGGGAACACCGTTCACGAGTGCCTGGACGACCTGATCAAGCAGCACCCGGCACTCGGGCCGAAGTTGTTCGACAACGGCCGCCTCCGCCCGCACGTGAACGTGCTGGTGAACGACGAGGACATCCGGTATCTCGACGACCTCGGCACCGAGGTGGCCGACGGGGTGATTGTGGCCCTGATCCCGGCCGTTGCGGGGGGGTAAGAATGTAGGGTGGGTCCAGCGGGCGTAGCCCGCGCCGACCCACGCGTTGGCGGTTTCCGTGGGTCGGCGCGGGCTACGCCCGCTGGACCCACCCTACGGAGGGTACCATGTCCGATCCCACCCCCGAAGAAGAGTCCCCCGAAGGGGCGGCCGTCTTCCCGATGATCCCGGCGGAACTGGGCGTCCACCCGTTGCTACTGGCGGTGCTGCACGCCTACGTCTTCCTCGAAGGGTCCGACCCCGGCGTGCTCAACGGCACCGTCGCCGAGGAAGCAATGGAGTACCTCGTGACGTACCTGCAGCGGCTCACCGGGCCTGACCTGAAGCGGGTGCGGGAAGACTTCGCCACGCTCGTCGCGTTCGCCAAGTCCGAGAAGTGGCCGAAGCAGCAGGTACGGTTCCTGCAAGACTTCCTGTCCGAAAACGCCATTGGTGAATCCTCGAAATGACGACCCCCGCGAGCCTCGAACGCTACTCCCGACAGATGCGGGTGCCGGGCATCGGCAAGGCCGGGCAGGAGCGGATCATGGCCAGTCGCGTCACTCTGTGCGGGGTTGGCGCGCTCGGCACCGTGCTGGCCAACACCCTGGTGCGGGCCGGCGTCGGGTTCGTGCGGGTGGTCGACCGCGACTTCGTCGAGCCGAGCAACCTGCAACGCCAAGTCCTCTTCGACGAGTCCGACGTGACCGGCAACCTGCCCAAGGCTGAAGCGGCGGCGGTGAAACTGCGGCAGATCAACTCCACCGTGGAAGTGGAGCCGGTGGTGGCCGACATCAACCGCACCAACATCGAAGGGCTGTGCGACGGGGCCGACCTGATCCTCGACGGCACCGACAACTTCGAGGTGCGCTACCTCATCAACGACGTGAGTATCAAGCACAACAAACCGTGGGTGTACGGCGGGGCGGTCGGCACGGAAGGGATGAGCATGACCATCCTGCCGGGCGAGACGCCGTGCCTCCAGTGCGTGTTCGAGAAGTCGCCGGGGCCGGGCGAGGTTGGCACCTGCGAGACGGCCGGCGTGCTCGCCCCGATCGTGAGCGTGATCGCCAGCTTCCAGGCGGCCGAGGCGCTGAAGATCCTGGCCGGCAAGAAGGAAGCCGTGAACCGCGAACTGTTCTGCATCAACCTGTGGGACAACACCACGCGGTGGGTGAAGATCGCCAAACTCGCCGGCCGCAAGGGCCACTGCCCGTGCTGTGCGAAGCGGAGTTTCGAGTGGCTCGACGGCGAGCACGGCACCCAGACGACCAGCCTGTGCGGGCGGAACGCCGTACAGGTGACGCCGCGGGGCGGAACGAAGCTCGACCTGAACGAACTGAAGAAGCAACTCGAGGCGAGCGGGAGCGTAACGGCCAACAAGTTCCTGCTCAAGTTCACTACCACCGACGCCGGAAACGGATACGAGTTCACCGTCTTCCCGGACGGGCGGGCCATCATCAAGGGCACCGACGACACCGACCGGGCGCGCACCCTGTACGCCAAGTACGTCGGGCACTGACGGCCGCGGAATTCTTGCCGACGGAGGATTTTTCTGTTGAAGGCAGGAGGGTGAGTGCGTTTACTTGGCCCTGCCACCCGCCCCAGGGTGGGTCCACCCAACCTTCAGTCGGAGACACCCCATGTCGGAACAAGCCAAATCGAGCGGCGGAGAACCGAGCAAACGGACCGTCGCGGGCATCCTCGGCATCCTCCTCGGCACCTTCGCCGCCCACCGGTTCTACCTCGGCGACACCAAGGGCGGGCTGATCCGCCTGGCGATCAGCATCGTCACCTGCGGGGCCGGCGGGATCATCGGGCTGATCGAAGGGATCATCTACCTCACGAAGTCGGATGCTGAGTTCGTCCAGACCTATCAGGTCGAGAAAAAGGAGTGGTTCTAACCGCCCGCCGGGGGCCGGGCCGCCCACCCGCCCCCCCGCCGGCACCGACTACCGCCCCGGCCAGTCCGTTCCCGTTGTGGTCGGCAAGAAGACGGTCGGCACCATCGCCGTCCGCGACCTGCGGCCGTGAGCGCAGTAAGATGGGATCGGAGGTGACGCCATGAACGAACTGATCCTGACCGTTGAGCAGACCCGGCAACTGGCGGCCGCCCGCGGACCGGTGGTGGTGAAGGACGCCGCCGGCACCGAGTTGGGGACGATCGACCCGTACGAGGCGGAGGTGATCCGCCGGCACAAGGAGCGGAAGGGTCAGCCGCGGAAACCGGGCATCCCGTCGGCCGTGGTCCGCCGCCATATGCAGGAGTTGCTCGCCGAACGAGAACGCCGCGGGGGTGTGATGACGCCGGAAGAGGGGATCGCCTTCGTCCGTCAGTTGCAAGAGCGGGACGGGTCATGACCCCGTGGACGCTCATCTGGGAGCCCGCCGCCGAACAGATGCTCGCCGCGGTCTACCTCGCGGCCTTCGATCAGGCCGCCGTCACCCGCGCCGAGTACGGGGCCGAAGCGATCCTCGCGACCGACCCGACCCGATTCGCCGTACCACTGCCGGAAGGGCTGTGGAAACTGACCGTGGGCCCCGTCGTCATTTTCTTCTCCGTAGAGGAAGCGGCTCGGGTCGTCCACGTTTCCGATGTCGCTTGGCTTCCCACCCTCTGAACCGACCCGTGATCTACCTCGACAACGCCGCCACCAGTTTCCCCAAGCCCGAGGGCGTCTACCGGGCGATGGATGCGTTCGCCCGCAACTCGCTGGCCAACCCCGGCCGGGCCGGGCATCGCCTCGCCGTCGCCGCCAAGGATACGCTCGAAGACGCCCGCTTTCGCCTCAGCCGGTTCGTCGGTGGCGTCGGGGCCGATCGCGTCGCCTTCGCCCTGAACGGCACCGACGCCCTGAACATGGCGATGAAGGGCACACTCCAGCCCGGCGACCATGTCGTCACCACCGACCTCGAACACAACAGCGTCTCCCGCCCGCTGGTGAAGTTGGCCGACGACGGCATCATCACCCTCACTCGCGTGCCGTCCGACTCCGGCGGTACTGTCGATCCGGACGCCATTCGGGCCGCCCTCACCGCGAAGACGCGGCTGGTGGCCGTCACCCACGCCAGCAACGTCCTCGGCACCGTGCAGCCCGTCGCCGAGATCGGCAAGCTGTGCCGCGAGAAGGGCATACTGTTCCTGGTCGACGCCGCACAAACCATCGGCGTACTGCCGATCGACGTGCAGGCGATGCACATCGATTTGCTCGCCTTCCCCGGCCACAAGGGGCTGTTCGGGCCGACCGGCACCGGCGGGCTGTACGTCGCCCCCGGCGTGCCGATCCGGGCGTGGCGTGAGGGAGGCACCGGCGGGGACAGCAAGTCGCCGATGCAACCGGCCGGCTTCCCCGAGTTCCTCGAAGGCGGCACGCCGAACCTGCTCGGCATCGTCGGCATGATCGCGGGGCTGGATTACGTGGAGGAAAAGGGGATCGAGGCGATCCACCGGCATGAAGTCGAACTGTGCGAGCGGTTGCGGGCCGCGGTGGCCGATAACCCGCTCATCGTGCCGGTCGGCCACGCCGACCCGGCCCGGCGGGTCGGTACGTTTAGCTTCCGCTGCGAGGTGATGGACTCCGAAGCACTCGCCGGCGTGCTCGACACGAGCTTCGGCATCTGTGTGCGGGCCGGCAACCACTGCTCACCGTACATCCACCAGGCGGTCGGCAGCTACGACGACGGGCTGACACGGGTCAGCCCCGGACCGTTTAGCACCATCGAACACATCGATACCCTGGCGAACGCGTTGACCGAGATCACCGGCGGATAGGAGGAGTTGCCGGACAGGCCGCGATCAGGCGGCGGCGGGGAGGGCAACACCGCGGAGTTCGGCGAGCACTGGCCCGTTGAGCACTTCTTCCAGCCGTGCGAGGGCGCGGGCGGCAGTCGCCCCATCGAAGACCCGGTGGTCGTACACCAGTCGCACGTCCACGGAGCCATCGCCATCGATCACGCCGTAGGTGAGGGTGGTGGTCAGCGGAGAAATGGGGTGTAGCGACTCGGCCCCGAGCGACGAGTACACGCTGAGCCCGAAGGTGCCGAACTGCCCCGGCCGCGTGCGTGGGAGGTTCAGCCCCAGCCAGAGGAGCGTCCGGCGAATCGGCCCCGGCCAGCCAGCCAGAGCGAGCATTTTGCGGAACGGCTTGACGGCATCGACCGGCGCTTCGGCAAACTCGCGAACACGGGCGTGCAACTCGCCGACCGGCAACCGGCCAGGGTCGCCCACTCGCCCGAAGAACACACACGGCTCACCGCCGTACTCCCGCTCCACCGCCACGCTGGCCACCGCTCGCGGATACTCACGCAGGTGCGGCCACGGTAGCTCCAGGTAGGCCCGTCGCAGGGCCGGTAGCTCCTCGACCACCCGCCCATAGCCCTTGAGGAACACGGCGGGCCAGCCAGGGCGAGTGGGCAAGCGCTCGCGGGCGGCGGCCAGTTCCCCCAGGTGCATTCGCCGTTGCACGGGCACCGTGGGGATCTTCCCGGCGAGGTGCAGCAGATCGACGAGGAAACGCCGCGGGCGGGAGAGCGGGATGGGTCGGCCGTGCATGACACCCTCCGCTGCTGGAACTGGCCTCGGCGAGGCCGAACAAACTCGGAAACCCCGACCCCGTCGGGGCTTGTCACACAACGGGTTTCACCGCCCGAAAGACGAACGCCTGATCCCGATAACTGAGACGATGGTGGACCTCGGCGAATCCGGCGGCCGTCAGTCGCCGGGTCACGTCGTCGGCCGGCAAGTAGTGGAACCGCCCGACCCGTGCTTCCCGTTTCAGCCATCCGCCGTACCGCATCATCCGCCAGGCCCGCTTGAGCGACCGCAACTTCTTTGGCCCCGCGAGCAACCCCGGCAGTGAGTGCCACGCGACCTTGCCCCACTGCGGGTCGGGCACGTTCACCGAGAACACAAACCGGCCACCGGGGCGAATCACCCGGCACACCTCTGCGAGGAGGCGATCGTAGGCGGTGGTCGTCCACCGGCCGGTGGCCTCGTCGAAGTGTTCGGCGTAGGTGATGGACAACCCCGAAACGACGTGATCGAACGTTCGGTCAGCGAGTGGCCCCAGGCCGGAACTGAAGTCGTGACAAATGAATGCGAAACGCTCTTCCTGGTCGCAGGCAATCTCTTGCCGATGTCGGGCGTAGGCGGCAGCGTTTGCGTCGGCACAATCCATCCCGACGACCGTACCCACCTCACCCCGTGTTTTTTCCCAGATCGCTCGGCTGATCGCTCCACCGCCGCAGCCCAAATCGAGCCAGCGTTCACCCGCCCGTGGGTCGGCCCAGTCGAGAGTGTCGGCGAGCAGTTCCTGATAAGGCGGGCAGTCCTGCTGGCCCCAAAACGCTTTAGCGCAGGCCGCACTTGGCCACCAGTTCACCCCGTGGGCGACGGGCATGACGGTGCCCTCCGATTGGGCGAAGAGTGTGGATGAGTCACATCGGTCACCGGTCAGTCACCACTTTCGACCGGAAGATCGACAAGCCTCAATCGAGTTCATGATACGAATCAATTATGCCGCTGACCGGGTACTTCTGTCACGGGCCAGAGCAGGTTTGGCGAATATCCGCTTCGCCAAGACACTGGTGAGGATATTTTTGTTGGCGAGCCGCCGCACGGTAGGCACCTGTCAGGAAACGGTGACAGTGTGGCAAAATCCTACATGTGGTAGGGCAACTGGCTCGGTGTGGCCCTGGCGGGGGTGGGGGGGGTATGTGTGTGGCAGGTGGCAGTGTGGCAGAGTGGAGGCAGGAACTGTGCCAAGTTCCGAGACGAACCGCCGTTTTGGTCGAACTGCCGTTCCGACAACACTTCACCGACTGGTGAACAGGACCGACCCTGGCCCGAGGGCAGGAATCATTTCCAGTTCCTCAACGGCCACTTGCGTCGGGTTGACGAAGAAGTCGGCACTGAGCTTGAACTGAGCGGCCCGCCCACCGGCGTCCTGCACCGCCAAATACACTGGGCAGGGTCCTTTCGCCTTCTTGAGGATGCGGCCGACCGCTTCAAACGTCTGCCGGCCGTCGTCGTCGGTGCGGAACTTCATTTTCAGCACCAGCCCACGGGTGAGGTCGGCCTTCGCCTGGTCCATCGTCATTACCTTGTCCACGATCACGTCCGGCTCGCCGCTCCCTTCCCGCCACTCCACTTTGCCATCGAACAGCAGGATGGCGTCGGCCTTCACCAGGTCGCCGAACCGCTGGAACTGGTCCGACCAGAGAATGCACTTCACGCTGCCGGTGAAGTCTTCGATTCGCACGATCGCCCAGCGGTTTCCGGCGTTCTTCCCCTTGCTGACCAGTTTGGGGATTACCTCCACCACCATGCCGGCGAGCCGCACTTCGGTGCCGGCGTTCAACTTCGCACACTGGGCGGCGTCGGTGCTGCGGAATCGCCGCAACTGCTCGTCGTACTGGGCGAGTGGGTGCGAGCTCATGTAGAAGTCGAGCACCTCCTTCTCGAACTTCAGCTTCTCCAAATCCGGCCACTCGGGCACGTCCGGCAGTCGAGGACGGAAAGATGGTCCGGCAACCTCATTATCGGGATCGCCTCCCTCAAATAGATTTTTCTGTCCACGCAGCTTATCTCTACGCGTGGTCTCGGCATCCTTCACCGCGTCTTCCAACGCAATTAACATGGCGTTTCGCTTGTTCTTGCCGAAACAGTCCATCGCCCCGGCCTTGATCACCTTCTCGATCTGGGCAGGCTTCACGATGCGGAGGTCGACGCGGGCGACGAAGTCGAACAGGTCGCGGAATGGCCCGGCCTTGTCGCGGGCCATCACGATCGCTTCGGCGGCCCCCCGACCGAGGCCCTTGATGGCGGTGAGGCCGAACACGATCTTGCCGTTCACCACGTCGAAGTCGGGCTGCCCCTTGTTCACGTTCGGGGCTTCGACGTCGACGCCAAGCTTGCGGGCATCGGCGATGTGGTCGACCATGATGTCGCGTTTGTTGCCGTCGTCGATTTCGGACGACAGCAGCGCGGCCATGAACTCGGCGGTGTAGTGTGTCTTCAGGTACGCCGTTTGGTACCCGATCTGGGCGTACGCGGCCGTATGTGATTTGTTGAACCCGTACCCCGCGAAGAACACGATCTTGGCGAAGATGTCTTCGGCCACCTCGGTGCTCACCCCGCGTTCGGCACACCCCTTCATCCAGTCGGCTCGGCCGGCCTCGATCTTCTCCACCACCTTCTTGCTGATTGCTTTGATGACCGCGTAGCTCTTGCTCAGTTCGATGCCGCCGAGCTTGTTCAAGATCCGCATGATCTGCTCTTGGTACGTGATCACTCCGTAGGTCTCGCTCAGCACTTCTTCCAGCACCGGGTGTTCGTACGTCACCACCTCCTTGCCGTGCTTGCGGTTCACGTAGCTCTCGACCATGCCGCTTTCGAGCGGGCCGGGGCGGTAGAGCGCCAGCACGGCGATCAGGTCGCGGATGTTGTCCGGCTTCATCGCCGTCAGCAGCCGCCGCATGCCGTCCGATTCGAGCTGGAACACGCCCTTGGCGTCACCCTTCTGGAGCAGCTTGTAGGTCGCTGGGTCGTCGAGCGGCAACTTTTCCGGTACGATGTCAATGCCCCGGGTCTTCTTGATCAGCTTCACCGTGTTGTCGAGCATCGTCAGGTTGCGCAGCCCCAGGAAGTCCATCTTCAACATGCCGACCTTCTCGACGATGCCCATCTCCCACTGGGTGGTCACCACCACCTCGCCGGCCGACTTCTCGCCGTCCTCGGTCGTGAGTTTCTGCATCACCCGCTGCACCGGAACGTAGTCGGTGATGTCGCCGCTGGCGATCACCACCCCGGCGGCGTGCGTGCCGACGTTGCGGTTCATGCCCTCCAGCTTCATCGCCACGTCGATCCAGTGGCGGGCGGTCGGGTCGGTGTCGTACTCCCGCTTGAAGTCGGGCACGCCCATCGCGTCTTTCAGGTCGAGCGAGATGGCGCCCTTCATCGGCACCAGCTTGCACATGTAGTTCACCCGCTCGAGCGGGATGCTCAGCACCCGGCCGACGTCTTTGAGCGCCGCCTTCGCCCCGAGAGTGCCGAACGTGCCGATCTGGGCTACGCTCTTGTGCCCGTACTTCTCCTTCACGTACTGGATAACTTCCTCGCGGCGTTCCTGGTCGAAGTCGATGTCGATGTCCGGTGGTTCCTTCCGGCTTTTGTCGAGGAACCGCTCGAACAGCAGGTCGTACTCGAGCGGGCAGACGTGCGAGATGTACAGCGTGTACGCCACGATCGCCCCGACGCCCGACCCCCGGGCGGTGCTGCGGATGCCTTTCTCGCGGGCGTACCGCACGAAGTCCCACACGATCAGGAAGTACGCCGAGTACCCCATGTGCGCGATGACGCCGAGTTCGATCTCCATGCGGTCAAACACCGCCTGCGGGGGGCTGTCGCCGTACCGCTCCTGGATGCCTTGCAGCACCAACTCGCGGAGGTACTCATCGGCCGACAGCCCCCGCGGCGACTGGAACACCGGGAAGTTCCGCTTGAATTCGAGCTGAATGTCCACGCCGTCGGCGATCTGTTGGCTGCGGGCAACGGCGTCCGGGAAGTCGGGGAACAGCTTGTACATGTCGGCCGGACTCCGCACGTAGTACGGGTTCGGCATCTTCTCTTCCGGGTATGTCTTCTTCTTCGGGTCGTGCAGACGCTTGGTGTTGATGCAGAAGTAGATGTCGTGGGCGATGGCGTCGTCGGCGCACAGGTAGTGGGCGTCGGCGGTGGCGACGAGCGGCACACCGATCTTCTCTGCGATGTCGGCGGCCACCGGGGTACACTGATCTTGCAGCGTCAGCCCGTTGTTCTGGATCTCGATGTAGAAGTCTTTCTTGAATAGCCGGGCGAACCACTTGGCCAACTTCTCGGCCTCGCCCACCTTGTCGGCGAGGATGTAGCGGTTGAACTGCCCGGCCAGGCACCCGCTCAGGCAGATGAGCCCTTCGGAGTGGGCTTCGAGCACCTCGCGGTCGATCCGCGGCTTGTAGTAGAACCCTTCGAGGAAGGCGATGCTGCTCAGCTTGATGAGGTTGTAGAAGCCGGTACGGTTCTTCGCGAGCAGCGTCAGGTGCGTGCTCGCCTCGCCGCTCTCACCACCGCTTTTGGTTTTCTCCGAGCGGTGGTTCGGTGCGAGGTAGGCCTCGTAGCCGATGATCGGGTTGATCCCCGCTTTCTTGCAGGCATCGTAGAACTCGATCGCCCCATACAGGTTGCCGTGGTCGGTAATCGCCACCGCGTTCATGCCCAGCTTCTTCGTCTGCTCCACCAGCGTCGGGATGCGGTTAAACCCGTCGAGCAGGCTGTAGTGTGTGTGCAAATGCAGGTGGGCGAACTTGGCATCGGCCATCGGTGGGAATCCACAGATAGTAAACAGATGGACACTTCTTTTCATGGACAGGATAGCAAGGGACAACGGGTGCGCGAAGGGGAATGGGCCACCTCGCCCCGCGGACCGCCCGGCGGATACAACAATCGCACCGGGCTGCTCCCGCCCGCTCTGTCAGGTGTCCCATGCCCCACAAAGATCGCTCGGTGTTGAGTCTCATCCTCGGCGGTGGCCGGGGCAGCCGGTTGTTCCCGCTCACCAAGAGCCGGGCCAAGCCGGCCGTACCCGTCGCCGGCAAGTACCGGCTGATCGATATCCCTATCTCGAACTGCATCAACAGTGGGCTGCGGAACATTTACGTCCTCACTCAGTTCCTCAGCGTCAGCCTGCACCGTCACATCGCCAACACGTACAAGTTCGACATGTTCGGCAAGGGGTTCGTCGAGATCTTGGCCGCCCAGCAGGCCAACGAGGAGCACATCGGGTGGTACCAAGGAACGGCTGACGCCGTGCGGCAGAACCTGCCCTACATCGAGCGGGAGGAGTCGGATGAGATCCTCATCCTGAGCGGCGACCAGTTGTACCGCATGGACTACCGGGCGATGATCGACACTCACCGCGACAGCGGGGCCGATGTCACTATTGCTTGCATCCCCGTCCACGAGTCCCAGACAAGCGGTTTCGGGCTGATGGTGGTAGACGACGACGGCAAGGTGCAGCGGTTCGTCGAGAAACCGAAGACCCCCGAGGCCCGCAAGCCATGCTTTGTGCCCGGCGAGTGGATCGACAAGAAGGGCATCACCAGCAACGGGCGAAACTACCTGGCGAACATGGGTATCTACCTGTTCAACACCCCCAAACTGATCGAGATGCTGAACACCCCGGTACTTGACAGCCTGCACAACCAGATGCGGCCGCCGCACGACTTCGGGCACAACGTGTTCCCGCACTACGTCGGCAAGGTCAAGATCCAGGCCCATCTGTTCGACGGCTTCTGGGAAGACCTGGGTACCATCAAGAGCTACCACGAGGTGAGCATCGCCCTCGGCGACGCCGCCCCGCCGTTCGATTTCTTTACGCCCGACGAGGCCATCTACACCCGTATGCGGAACCTGCCGGCCAGCAAATTCGACGGCGGCACTCTCATCCACAGCCTCGTGAGCGACGGCTGCCGCATTGGTGCGGGCACGACGGTGGACCGCTGCCTGCTTGGGGTGCGGGCGGTGATCGGGGCCGATTGCCGGCTCAGCGAAACGGTGGTGATCGGCTCCGACGGTTTCGAGACAGCCGAAGATCTGGCGGAGAACGCCCGGCTCGGTCGGCCTAACTGGGGCGTGGGTGACGGGAGCCGCATCGTTCGGGCGATTCTCGACAAAGGTTGCCGCATCGGGAAGAACTGCAAGCTCGTGAACGAAAAGAAAGTGCAGGAGGCCGACGACCCGGACGGCCGGTGGTATATCCGCGATGGCATCATCTGCGTACCGCGCAGTGGCGTCGTCCCCGATGGGACGGTGATCTGATCCCACCGCCGGCCCTCATCCCCTCCCGACGGAGTGACGCCATGCGGTCCGCGCTCGTGGTTCTTGTGGCCGTGGCCGTTGCCTCCGCCCAGGAAAAGGAACGTCCGTACCGCGAGCCAGACCTACCCGACGACGCCCGCAGGCACTGGGCGTTTGCCGCGCCGAAACGGCCCGAGGTGCCGACGAAGGGCCACCCGATCGACGCCTTCCTCCTGGCGAAACTTCGGGCCGCCTCGATCCACCCCGCCCCCGAAGCCGACCGGCGGACACTGCTCCGCCGCCTTACGTTCGATCTGACCGGCCTGCCACCCACACCCGCGGAACTCGACGACTTCCTGAAAGACGACACCCCCGGTGCTTACGAAAAAGTGGTCGATCGACTGCTCGCCTCGCCGCACTTCGGTGAGCGACAGGCCCAGCACTGGCTCGATGTGGTGCGGTTCGCCGAGAGCAACGGGTACGAACTCGACGCCGACCGGCCGCACGCCTGGCGGTACCGCGACTACGTCGTCCGCAGTTTCAACGCCGACAAACCCTATGACCACTTCCTGACAGAACAGATCGCCGGCGACCTCTTGGCGAAGGACAAGACCGGAGCGGAAGCGGCGGAACTGCTCGTCGCCACCGGGTTGCACCGCTGCGGGCCGGTTCACATGGTGAGCGGGAACGTCGATCCCGAGGAGATGCGGCAGGAGAAGATCACCGAGATCGTGAACGGGTTCGGCTCGACTGTACTCGGGCTGACCCTGGCCTGCACCCGCTGCCACGACCACAAGTTCGACCCGCTCACCCAGGGCGACTACTTCCGGCTGGCAGCGTTCTTCAGCGGGAGCGTGTACAAGGACGTTGAGTTCGCCACCGACGCAGAGAAGAAACAACACAAGGAGCAAACCGCCGCGGTGCTGGCGGTGGTTGGCCCGATCAAAAAGCAGATCGCCGAGATCGAAGCCCCGGCGCGGGTGCGAGCGGAAGCCGAGAAAATGGCGAAACTGCCAGCCGAGGTCCGAGCGGCGTTCGATGTGCCAGCCAACCAGCGTACCGCCGAGCAGAAGAAACTCGTGGACGCGGCCAAACCGATCATCAAGCTGACATGGGATGAGGTGCTGGCCGCCCTGACGCCTGAGGAAGCGGCCCGGCGAGCAAAGTTGCAAGTGCGGCAGTTAGCCGAGGAGGAGAGGTATCCGCCGCCACTGCCAACCGCGTGGGCCATCGCCGAGACCGACAAGTCATCGGCGACGTTCGTGCTCAAACGGGGTGACTGGAAGCGGCGGCAGTCGCCGATTTCGGCCGGGTACGTGCGGGTGATGACGGCCGGCGAACCGGAGGCGAAGTCGCGCCTCGACCTTGCGAAGTGGGTGACCGACCCAAAGAACCCCCTCACCGCCCGCGTGATCGTCAACCGCCTGTGGCAGCACCACTTTGGCCGAGGTTTGGTCGCTAGTCCGAACGACTTCGGCACCCGTGGGGAGAAACCGACTCATCCCGAGTTGCTCGACTGGCTGGCATGCGAACTGATGGAGCCTACGGGCGGCGACGGCGGCAGAGTTGTCGAGAAACCCTGGACCCTGAAACGCCTGCACCGGCTGATGGTCACCTCCAGTGCATACAAGCAGGCCAGTGACAGCCCGGTGTCAAGCGAAGCCGCGAAGACTGACCCAAACAATCATCTACTGTGGCGGGCGAACCGCCGGCGGCTCGAAGGCGAGGCGATCCGCGATGCCCTGCTCGCCACCGCTGGCACACTCAACCGCGATGTGTACGGCCCGAGCGTCCGGGTGCCGCTTGAACCAGAGGTGTACGACCTCATCTTTACCGAAGACGAACCGGTGAATCTGTGGAAAGTGACGGCCGACCTGCGGCAGCACACCCGCCGCAGCCTGTACCTGTTCGCCAAGCGGAACGTTCGCCAGCCATTGCTCGAAGCGTTCGACCAACCCGACACCCTCGGCAGTTGTGCGGTGCGAGGGAAGAGTACGTTCGCCCCGCAATCGCTCATCCTGATGAACGGCCCGCTCGCCGCTGAGCAGAGCAAGCGGATGGCCGTTTCGCTCATGGCCGCCGGCGGTACGGAATCGGACTGGATCGACCACGCCTTCCGTCGCTGCTTCACTCGCTCCGCCACCGCCGACGAGACGAAGAAGTTGTCCGCATTCCTGGCCGAGCAAACGAAGTTGCTCGCGACCCGAAAGGCCAGGGGCGACGACATCGGCGAACCAGCCGGGGCGGCCGACGGAGTGAAGGCACGGGCACTCGCCGACGTCTGCTTAACGTTGTTCAACCTGAACGAGTTCGTGTACATCAAGTGACCGACCGACACTGTACAACCATGCGTGACATCCTACCCGTCACCGACCAACCTATACTCGCCTTGGCAGACCTCGCCGACCCGGTTGGCACCTGGGGGCGGCTATGCCGATGGCTGACCGCCGGCGCTACCACCCCCACCCACCCGTTCCGCTGGCCGGTGCTGTCCACTGTCGCCGACGACGGCGGGCCAGATGCCCGCACGGTGGTGCTCCGCCGGTTCGACCATGCCGCCCGCCAACTCGTCTTTCACACCGACGTTCGTAGCGCGAAGGTGACTGACCTGCGGCGGGATGCCCGCTGCACCTTCCTCTTTTACGATGCCGACGACCGTTTGCAGATGCGGGTACGAGCCGTCGCCGCGATCCACCACGCCGACGATTTCGCCCGCGCCGAGTTCGCCGCCCTGCCACCACACAACCGGGCGACTTACGCTTCGGTGGTCGTCCCCGGCGAAGTCGAATCGACCGATGCTCCGTTTGTGTACCCGCCCAAGCCGCCGGTGGATGAAGCGGTGTCGTTCGGGCACTTCGCGGCGGTGGCATGCGTCATCGAGAGGATCGACGCCCTGGAACTACACCCGAGCGGGCACCGCCGGGCGGTGTTGGAGTGGAACGGAGCCGAGGTGCGGATCAAACGGGTCGGGCCGTGACGAACTGGAACCGGGAACGCAGTGAGCGGGTGAGTGGCAGACACACCCGCTCACTGCGTTCCCGGTTCCAGGGGGCTGGTCACTTCCCTTCAGGGATGGCGATCTCTTGCTCCACCTTCGTTACGCCGGTGGTAGTCTGGGCGAGTGACACTGCCCGTTCCCGCTGGGCTGCGGTGTCTACCTTGCCGGACAGTTTCACCACGCCGGGCTGTGGCATGGTCACGATCAGGTTGGCGTTGGTCAGGGCGGCGTCAGTCTTCAGCCGCACCCGTACTTTGTCGTCTGGGCCGATCAGGTCGCCCACCTGCACGGAGGCAAGGGGGCCAGCGACGACGGCGCGGTCGGGGAGTGCTCCGGTCACCTGCATGGCGGCGGTGCGGCCGACCTTCGTCAGCACCTCGGCATCGGACGACTTGCTCATCGCTAGCGACCCGCCAACGATGACTACGAACACTGACCCAACGAGGATCTGTCGCCACATGGTGAACGTCTTCCCGAGGCAGAATAGTTGCCCTCACCGGAACCGTAGCACACCCACGCGAGCCATGCCGCCGACTTCACCTCGAATCGCCGATCGCGACTGAATACGGTGGGCCACGGCTGATACAATCGGTGCCATCCACCGCTCCAGGTGCCTCGTGCGGCTCGGCCTGCGTTCTCGCTTGCTCCTCCCCCTCGGACTGTTGCTCACGGCCGATGCCGCTGTCACCAGTTGGGCCGCCAGAGCCGCCGCCGCCGATGCCGAGGACGGCATCCATAGCCAACTCGACGCCGTCGCCGCCGCCCTCACCGAACCCCCCAACTCCTTCCCCCTCACCCCGCCCATTCTGGCAAAGATGAAACGCCTCTCCGGAGCCGAGTTCGTCTTCACGCCTCGCGTCGGTGAGCCAGTTGGCACCCTCGACCCGCTCCCCCGGTTGACCGATAACGAAGAATTGGAACTGAACGGCGCACTGTACCGCATCCGCCGGCTCACCTTGCCCGCCGGCCACCCGAACGCCGGCGGGGTGCTGGCGGTCTGCTCTCCCGAGGCCCGCCGGCGGGCGGTCGTCCGCCGCGCCGTCGTCCCCCCGCTCCTGCTCGGGGTGGCGGTGGCAGTGGCTGCGGCCGGGTTGCTGGCGATCGGCGGGCGGGTAGTGTCGCGGTTGCAGCGGGTGAAGGGGCGGACCGAGGCCATCGCCGCCGGCGACTTCCGCACCCTTCCCGTGCCGCCTTCCCCCGACGACGAACTGACCGACCTGGCGAACGCCGTGAACCACCTCGCTGCCCGCCTCGGCGACTACGAGCGACAACTTCAACAAACCGAGCGGCTGCGCGTGCTTGGGCAGTTCAGCGGCGGGTTGGCGCACCAACTGCGGAACGCCGCCGGCGGGGCGCGACTGGCCGTGCAGCTTTACTTGAAAGACGGCGACGACCGCGAGCCGCTGGAGGTCGCGCTCCGGCAACTCGCCCGTATGGAGGCAAACCTCTGCCAGTTCCTGGCGCTCGGCAAACCGCCGGCAGCGGCGACCTCATCGGTGGACGTGGCCGAGGTGCTCGACGCCGCCGTGCGGCTGCAGGGCCCGCAGTGCCGGCACGCCGGCATTCGGTTGCAGTGGACCTCGCCAGGCCCAATAGTACTCGCTGGCGACGCGACGCAACTCGGGCACTTGTTCGGTAACCTGATCGGCAACGCTATTGAGGCGGCCGGGCCGGGTGGGGCCGTGGAACTGACGGCGAGCGTCGACGGCGGACGGATCGTGGTGGAGGTGAGCGACACTGGCCCCGGCCCTTCGACGGACGTGGCCGATCGGCTGTTCGAGCCGTTCGTCACTGGGCGTGAGCAGGGCATCGGACTGGGGCTGGCGGTGGCGAAGCAGGCGGCCGACGCACACGGCGGGGGGATCGACTGGCGACGGGAGAACGGGCGGACGGTGTTCCGCGTGGTGCTGGGCTGACCCGATCCGACGACCGCTTCAGTCGATCGTCACGAGTCCGCTGGTGTGGGTGGGGTTCTCAACCCACATCCACACCTGGGCTGAAGAAAACCGGTGACCACCCGGGCATCCAAGCAGCCGGTCGCCTGGATAGTGGTGTACGAACCAGTGCCGTCGGAGAACGCGCTGATCGACGGCAGTGAACTGTTCGTGGCCGTCGATCTGGAACTGGGCACCGTCGGCGTTCGCCCGTGGTGAGTCCATCGGTGCCAGCCAAATGCATGATCGCCCAGTGGCGATTCGTGACACCCAAGCGTGGACGAAGGGTTTTCGGTGCTAGCAAGAGCCATCGGGCCGTTCCGATACAACGGCCCATCCTCGCTCGCATGTAGGGCGAACAGCTAATCGAGAGGGATCGGCGTCACGTCAGCCGGCGGCTCGCCAAAGTCATTACAATGCGGCCTTCGCCAGTTCCTTGGCTTTCGCCACGGCGTCGTCGATCTTGCTCGCGTCCTTGCCGCCGGCCTGAGCCAGGTCGGGCTTGCCGCCGCCTGACCCGCCGACTACAGCCGCCACCTGCTTCACGATGTCGCCGGCCTTCAGGCCTTTCTTCACCAGATCCGGCGTGAGCGCAGCCAGCACCGGCACCTTGCTGTCGTCGTCCCACACGAAGCAGATGAACGCCGAGCCGCACTTCTGCCGCACGCGGTCCACTTGCGTCCGCACCTGATCGGTGGTGCCGCCGGGCAACCGGCCGACCACTACCTTCGTGCCGTTCACGTCGGCAGCGTCGTCGATCAACTTGTCCACCACGCCGGTCAAGTCGGCGGCCATGCCCTTCGCCAGTTGGGCCTTGAGTTTCTTGATCTCGTCTTGCAGGGCGTCCACGCGGGCGGGGAGGTCTTCCGGCTTGCACTGGAACTTGGCCGAGAGTTCATCCACGCTCGCCGTGATCTTGCTCAGGGTGTCCGCCGCCACGCGACCCGTGACGGCTGTGATCCGCCGCACGCCCTTCGCCACCCCTTCCTGGCTGGCAATCTTGAAGTAGCCGATGGTGCCGGTGCGGGGGACGTGCGTGCCGCCGCAGAACTCGACGGAGTCGTCGAGCGTTGCCTGCTCTGCCGACTCCGGCCCGATGAGCACTACCCTCACCGGGTCGGGGTACTTCTCGCCGAAGACCGCCCGCACGCCGCCCACCTTCTTCGCCTGTTCAAGCGGCATGGTCACCGCTGTCACGGGTAGATCGCGGCCGATGAGTTGATTCACGCGGGCCTCGATGTGCCGCAACTCCTCGGGCGAAATCGGCTTGTCGTGGCTGAAGTCGAACCGTGTCTTGTCGTCGTCCACCAGCGAGCCTTTTTGATCGACGTGCCCGCCGAGCACCTGACGCAGTGTCAGGTTCAGTAGGTGCGTAGCGGTGTGGTTCCGCATGATGTCGATGCGGCGGAACGTGCTTTGCATGGCCTGAACGGAGTCGCCGACCGACAGTTCGCCGCTGAGCACGACGCCGAGGTGCAGCACCGCGTCGCCGAGCCGGACGGTGTTGTCCACGCGGAACTCGACGCCGCCGGTTTCGGGCTTGTCGATGATACCGGTATCGCCCACCTGCCCGCCCTGCTCGGCGTAGAAGTTGGTGCGGTCCAGCAAGAGGCCGACAGTATCGCCGGGGGTGAGCCTGCCGGTCGTCGCCACCGCGTTGTCCTTCACCCAGCCGACGATTTTCGCGGAGATGACGGCCGAATCGTACTTCGGCGAGTCGTCCGTCTTCGGCAGTTCGCCCTGCACCGCGGAAATGACCAGCCCTTTCCCGCCGGCGTCCGACTGCTCGGTGAACTTTTTCCACAAAATCTGGTACTCGCCCTCGTCGACCGACAGCCCTTGTTCCTGGGCGATCTGCCGCGTGATGCCGATGTCGAGGCCATAGGTGGTGTGCAGTTCGAAGGCGTCCTTGCCGCTCACCATCATGCGGTTCACCGCCGCCCGCTCGGCCGCTTTCTCGAACAGCTTCAGCCCCTTGTCGAGCGTCCGCAAGAAGCCGCGTTCCTCCTCGAAGATCACGCCCCGCACTCGTTCCGGGTTCTTGGTCAACTCCGGGAACGCCGTGCCCATCTGGGTCACGACCGTTTCGACCAACTTGTGCAGGAACGGTTCCTTCAGCCCGAGGACCTGCCAGCCATAGCGAGATGCCCGGCGGAGGATGCTTCGCAACACCGCATTACGGCCCTTGTTGCCGGGGTTCGCCCCGTCGGTGATGGCGAACGTGAGCGTGCGGATGTGGTCGCCGATGACGCGGTAAGCAGTGTCGGTCAGGTCGTCGAGCTTGCCGCCGTAGGGCTTCGCTCCCGTCACATTCTGAATGGCGTCGAAGATCGGCGCGAACACGTCGGTGTCGTAGTTGCTCGGCACGCCGTTCAGCACCGCACAAATCCGCTCGAACCCCATGCCGGTATCGACGTGCTTCGCGGGTAACGGCGTGAGGCTCTGGTCTTCGTTGCGGTTGAACTGGATAAACACATTGTTCCAGATCTCGATGCACTGATCGGACCCGCCGTTCACCAGCTTCGCGCCGCTCTTGTCCGGCGTCTTGTCGTAGTGGATCTCGGTACACGGCCCGCATGGGCCGGTGTTGCCCATCTCCCAGAAGTTATCCTTCTTATTGCCGAGGTGGATGTGCCCCGGCAGCACGCCGACACTCTTCCAAATGTCCGCCGCCTCGTCGTCCCGCGGGATGCCGTTCGCCGGGTCGCCCTCGAACACGGTGACGTGCAGCCGCGATTTGTCGAGCTTCCACACCTCGGTGAGCAGCTCCCACGCCCAGGCGATCGCTTCCTTCTTGAAGTAATCCCCGAAACTCCAGTTGCCGAGCATCTCGAAGAACGTGTGGTGGTAGGTATCTTTGCCCACGTCGTCGAGGTCGTTGTGCTTACCGCCGGCGCGGATGCACTTCTGTGTGTTCACCACCCGCACGCTCTTCGGCTTCTCGGTACCGAGGAAATAGGGTTTGAACTGGTTCATGCCGGCGTTGGCGAAGAGCAGGGTTGGGTCATCGTGCGGCACCACCGGGCTGCTGGCGATGAAGGTATGCCCGCACTTCTTGACGAAGAAGTCGATGAACTGCTGGCGGATTTCGCTCGACGACGGCATGGCAACCGGCCCTCCACGAGCCACGACAGCCAAGGAACGGGTGACGCTCGCCTGCTCCCTGGCGGTCGTGGCTCGTGGGAAAAGACACGGATTCGCGGCGAAAGTTCAAGGGGTGGCGGTACACTGCCGGCATGCCCCTTTCCCCCCGGCAGCGGTTGCTCGTCCGCGGCAGTTTGGCCTGCCTGGGCGTGCTCGGCGTGGCGGCGGCGTTCGTCGTCGTCGGCGTCGTACCACCTTCGTCGGTGTCGTTCTTCCCCAAGTGCTGGACTCACCTGCTCACCGGGCTGCACTGCCCTGGCTGCGGGCTGACGCGGGCCACCCACGCCGCCCTGAACGGGCGGTTCGCCGAGGCTCTGTCGCAGAACGTGTTGGCGGTGGCGGTGGTGCCGTTCTTGGTGTTCGTGGTGCTGCGGGAGTTGTGGCGGTTCGCGTGGGAGATCCCCCCTCGCCCGTCGCGGTTCCGCCCGCCGGCGTGGCTGATCGCCCTGCTCGTTGTCGGTGTGCTCGCGTTCACCGTTGCCCGCAACATCCCGGCCTACCCATTCACTTTGCTCGCCCCGAGGGAACTGCAGGACTGAGCCACGTCTGCAGTGGCCCACATGTCGGAACTTTCTGCACTACACTGACTTCAAACCGTTGAAGGCAGTTTCAACGCCCGCGGAGATGCACAATGGAGCGGTCGGTGGTAGCCACGTGCCCGGGGTGCTCGGAGAAGCTCCGCATCCCCGCCCAGTGGGCCGACAAGGCGGTCAAGTGCAAGAAATGCGGATCGGTGGTGCGGGCGAAATCGCCGGTGCCCGTGCCGACAGCACCTCCGTCGGGCGGCACCCCGGTTCACGTCCCCGCCCCGGCTCACACCCCGCCGCCGGCCGTGGGCGGGACCGCCCCCGCCCCCGCCCCCGTTGCCCCGCCGCCGGGTTACCCGGCCCCGCCCGGCTACCCCGCCCCGCCGGTCGCGTTCGACCCGAATACCGGGCAATGGGTGCCCGCGCAACCGCCTGCCGCCCTGCCTGGATATCCGTACCCTGCCCCCGGCTATCCGTACCCCGCACCAGCCCCCGGCTACCCACCAACTGGCTACGCTTACCCTCCCGGCTACCCTGCCCCGCCGGCGGGTTACCCCGCACCAGCCCCCGGCTACCCGTACCCCGCCCCGGCCCCGGCCCCCGCCGCGGCCGCCCCACGCCCGGCGCAGAATGCCTTCGCCCAAATGGACGAGGACGCCGGCCCGGCCACGAGTCGGCGACGGAAGAAAGTCGGGGGGGGGCTGACCACGCTGCTCGTCCTGCTCTTCTCCTTCCTGCTAATCTCCGGCACCGCGATTACTTCGCTGGTGCTCTTCAAGGAACCCCTACTCGCCGCCCTCGGGGTGAAGCCGACGAAAACCGACACCTCGCCCGCCACCGCCGATGCGGGTAAACCCCCCGCCAACAGTGGCAGCACCGGCACCGCAGTCGCCGCAAAGGGGGCCGCCCCGCGGCGGATGCTCGCCCTGAGTGTCACCAAGTACCTGTACATGAATCCGCTCACCGGCGGGAAGAACAAGAACGGGGCGAGCGAGTTCAACGAGGCAGTGAAGGGCATCGCCTTCCGCTACCAGATCCCAGACGGCAAGGACAACAGCCAGTTGTTCGTCGTCACCGACGCCGACGGCAAGCTCACCCGCGACGCCTCCCCGCGGCCGATGCTCAAGGGGATCATCGCCGACAGCATTGCCAAGTTCTGCGAGTCGTCCCGCAAGCAAGACCGAGTGGTGCTGTACTTCGGTGGGCACGCCCTGGCGAAGGACGGTAAGGGGTACCTCGTGCCGTCCGAGGGCGACCCGTCCGACCCGGAAACCCTCCTCCCGCTCGACGACCTGTGGGCGAAGCTGGAGGCATGCCCGGCCCAGCAGAAGGTGGTCCTGTTCGACGTCTGCCGGCTGAGTACCGACGAGAACGCCATCCGCCCCGGCTCCGAGCCGATGAGCGAGGAACTGGAGAAACTGCTGCATACCCCGCCTGCCGGGGTGCAGGTACTCACCAGTTGCTCGCAGGGGCAGACGGCCTACGAGTTCCGCGCCGCCGAGGACGCCGACACCCCGCAGGGGAGCGCCTTCCTGGGCGCCCTGCGGGCGGTCGCGAAGAAGAAAGCCGCTGGCGACCCAACCGCACCGCTGCCGTTGGACGACTGGGCGAAGGCGGTCGGCGATCGCTTGAAAAATGTTCTCGGCCCAACCCGTCCGAGCGTGCCGAAGATGAGCGGGGAGGTTGGCGATGGGGTGCCCACCGATCCGTCCGAGCCTCTCCCGGCTCGGTTCGCCGTGGCCGACCCACCCGCCGGAGCCAACCCGAAGGACGTGAAGGAGGTGTTCGCCGTCCTCGCCACCCCTTCCCTGCTCGGCACAGCCGCCGACCAAGAGCAGGTGGAAGGATCGGTGTTCTTCCCCGCCGACGCCCTAAAGGACTACACGCCAGACGTGCCAGTGGCCGAGGTGGAGGAGATGGGCAAGGACCTGCCGCCCCGCATTGCCGATTTCAAGCCAGCCGACTGGGAGAAGCTAAAGGGGCAGGCCCACCGGGTGGCCGCTCTCAAGGCGCTGGAGGAAGTGCGGGCGAAGTGGGCCAAGTTCGCCGACCCAGACAAAGACAGCGTGCTCAAGGATGGCATCAACGGGAAGGTGGACGACAAACTAAAGGCCGATATCGAGAAGAAGGAGCAACCCCCCATTGCGGACGCTGCCCTGGAACTCAGTGAACTGGTGGAGACGCTCACCGACGAGAAACTCGGCCTGCAGAAGGCAGGGGAGGAAGACAAGAACAAGTTCTGGCAGGCGGTGTTCCGTTTCGCCCTCGCCCAGGCCAAACTGCGGCTGGCGTTCATCCACGAGGCGAACGTGGTGCTTGGCCAGGTTCGCACCGACAGCCTACCCGACACGGCCAACGCCAGCGGCCTCCGGCTGGTACAGAAGGCGAAGATGACGGACAAGAAGAACGCCCCGGTGGGCAAGCAAGCGCTCGAACAACTCGGTGAGTTGGCTAAGGAACACAAAGGAACACCGTTCGAGGTGATGGCCAAGCAGTGGCGGGCGGTATCGCTCGGGCTGGAGTGGCGGGCGAAGAAGTCGGATGCCGACACCACCGTCGGCATGAGTGTGGACGGTGGAAAGTGAATCAGGCGACCTACCCGGAAAAGCGTGGCGGGCCACCGGCTTTCCCCATTTTCGCCGAAGCCACAGGCCCGCGCGGTTCGATAACCTCGACACGCTCTCGCGCCGGGTGAGCCGTCTCGCCTCCCGTGCGCCTTTTGGGGAACGGAATCTCCGGAGCAGTTTGCCGTGGCCGCCGACGCCCCGGCCCTGGTGGTCGAAACGTCACACCTGACGAAGATCTACCAGGACCGCCAAATCGCTCTGAACGATCTGTCCGTGGCTGTCGAGCCGGGGGCAGTCATGGGCCTTTTGGGTCCAAACGGGGCCGGAAAGACCACTTTCCTGCGTCTCGTCCTTGGTTTGCACTCCCCCACTGCCGGGTGGTGCAACGTGTTTGGCCGACGAATGCATCCGAACGCGGCCGACCTCCGCCGCCGCATCGGGTACATCCCCACCAATCCGCAGTTCCCCCGCGGGATGACCCCGATCGAGTACCTTGACTACATCGGTCGGCTGTTCGGCATGACCCGCGAGGCCCGCAAGCCGAAACTTGCAAAGCTCATCCGGGCGGTCGATCTTCTCCCGCAGTCTGGCCAACCAATCTCCAACTTCACTCCGGGCATGACTGCCCGCCTGGCGGTCGCGTCGAGCCTGATCAACGACCCCGATCTGCTCATCTGGGACGAACCGACCCACGGCCTGGACGTGGAAGCCCGCCGCGGCATGCTCGAACTCATCAAGACGCTCGCGGCCGAGAAATCGATGATCCTCAGCTCGCACAACCTCTCGGACATCGATGAGGTGTGCAACCACGCCGCCGTGCTGAACAAGGGACACCTGATTTTCCACGGCAGCCTGCAAGAACTGAAAGGCCGCATCCGCAAGAACCACTACGAACTCGACCTGGAAGGGGATCAGAAGAACATCACCAAGAGCGTGCAGCAGGTGAAGGCGATGAAAGAGGTGATCTCGGCGGCCATGCGGCACCGGCGGTTGGAGTTGAAGCTCACCGACGACGTCGGCAACACCGGTGTGCTCGCCATGATCATGCAGACCTTATTCGACAACAAGGTGACGCTGGTAAGCGTGCGGAGCGTTGGAGCACAGACGGAAACGGCCTATCTCGATCTGGTGGAGAAGGAAGAGCAGCGGGGGTTTGCTCGGCTGTTCCAGGCAATGCCGGAAGCGGCATGATGAATGGTTGGTGAACGGAATTGCATTTCCCGAGATGTGTGATAGCCTGTTCACTATCGCCCATCCCGTTTTGTGGAGTTCACCATGTCCGTCCCATTTACGCCGTCCGGCTACCACTCTATCACCCCTTACCTCATCGCCCGCGACGCGGCCGCCGCCATCGCCTTCTACCAAAAGGCGTTCGGGGCTGAGGAAGTGGTACGACTAAGCATGCCCGATGGCAGCATCGCCCATGCGGAGATCAAAATCGGCGACTCGCTCGTGATGCTCGGGGAGGAGTCGCCGGCGTGGGGGACTCAGTCACCGCTCGCCCTGAACGGCACTCCGGCCGGGCTGATGATCTACGTGCCCGACGCCGACGCCGCGTTCACCCAGGCGGTTGCCGCTGGGGCGACGGTGGACCGTCCGGTGGAGGATCAGTTCTGGGGCGACCGCACTGGCAGTGTGTACGACCCGTTCGGGCACAAGTGGACCCTCTCCACGCACATCGAGGACGTCTCCCCGGAGGAAATGAAGCGGCGCATGGAGGCGTGGGTCGCGAGCATGGATCAGGAGCAGAAGCAGGCGGCATAACCGGCAGCCGCCAGCGACCAGTCGCCGGTCACTCGTCAAACGACGTCACCCGGACGCGGTATTCGGCCGAATGACTATTCCTGGTGACCGATGACCGGTGAAGGGGACTGCTCATGGATGCGGCGACGACGCCAACGGCCCCAACCACAACTCCGCGGTTCAACCCGCTGCTGCCATACTTTGCCGTCTTTCGCACCGACCTGCGGCAGACGTTCCACAGTTGGCTCTTCCGCCTGTGGGTAATGGTGGTGATCGTGGCAGCAGTGGGTTACGGGCTTTACAAGTTCGGTATCCACCGTGAAGTCGGACTCGTACAATCGGCCAGCGAACAGACGGGCGTGCTGCTTGGCACCGTTGGTGTGATTACCCTTGCATTTGTGTCGCTCGTTGCCGTCCATGCCATCAGCGGTGAACGAGGGACGGTCGCCGACAGCATTCTGTCACGTGGGATCAGCCGACGGCAGTATTTCGCCGCCAAGTGGCACGCCCGAACCGGGGTGCTGCTGGCAACCTTTGCGGTGCTCTCCGCTGGGGTGCTGACCGCCTACCACTACCTCCTCGAGCCAGACCTGACCTTCCGCGGGTGTGCGGCCGGCATTGCGGTGGCCGTCGCCGTGCTCGCGGCCGTGGTGGCGTGGGGGGTGACAGTCGGGGCGATGTCGAACGGCACAGTAATCGGTGTAACCCTTTTCTGGCTGGTGCTGTTCGGCGGGCTGTTCCTCCTCTCCTTCCTGCCGTCACCGTTCCCTTCCGGGGCTGGTCTGCTCGCGGCGCTGCGAACCACCTTGCGGGGTCACTTCGACCTGGTGCGGATCAGCCAGGTAGTCGGTGTGTTCACTCTGGTTGCGGCGGTCGGCGGCGGAGTCGGGTTGATGGGATACTCGAAGAAGGACGTTTAACCCCCCAACCTCGCCGGAGCATTTTTCCACAGTTCCACTGCCCCCGCTGTCGATACAAATGATCTGGTTAACCCGGTTTACCGTTTCCCCAGTCCGCGAGGACCTGCCGTGAGTTCCGGCCGTTACCTATTCACCAGTGAATCCGTGTCGATGGGCCACCCAGATAAGGTGGCGGATCAGATCTCCGACGCTGTCCTCGACTTCTGCCTGAGCCACGATCCGAAGAGCCGAGTTGCGTGCGAAACGCTCGTCACCACCGATCACTGCACCGTCGCCGGAGAGATTACCACCCAAGCGCCGCTGACCCGGCAGGCGGTGGATAAGCTCGTCCGTGACATCATCACCGACATCGGCTACACCGACCCGACCATCGGGTTCGCCGCCAACACGGTGCAGATCAACAACGTCATCCACGCCCAAAGCCCGCACATCAGCCAGGGCGTTGATACCGGCGGGGCCGGCGACCAAGGCATGATGTTCGGGTTTGCCTGCGACGAGACGAGCAGCCTGATGCCCCTGCCGATCCACCTCTCGCACCGGTTGGTCGAGCACCACGCCGAACTGCGCAAAAACGGTACCCTGAAGTGGCTCCGCCCAGACGCCAAGAGCCAGGTGACCGTGGAGTACAACGGCGACGGTACTCCGCACCGCATCCACACCGTGGTGCTGAGTACCCAGCACGACGAGAGCGTGATGGTGAAGAACGGCGGGAAGGACGGGAAAGACTACTTCACCGACGAGGCCCGGCAGATCGTCATCGATCAGGTTCTGCTGCCGGTGCTGAAGAAGGAACGGGCCGACCTGATCAAGGGGAAGATGGTGATGGTGGTGCCGGGCACTAACCCGACGCTCGGCGAGAACGACATCGCCTGCCATATCAACCCGACCGGCTGCTTCCTGGAAGGCGGACCTCACGGCGACTGCGGGCTGACCGGGCGAAAGATCATCGTCGACACCTACGGCGGCCGCGGACGACACGGCGGCGGAGCGTTCAGCGGCAAAGACCCCACGAAAGTGGACCGCAGCGCTGCCTATGCCTGTCGGTACATCGCCAAGAACATCGTGGCGGCCAAGCTGGCCAAACGGTGTGAGGTACAGGTGAGCTACGCCATCGGCTACCCCGACCCACTGAACATTTGGGTGGGCACCGAGGGCACCTGTGCTCCTGGCGTGACGGAAGACAAGCTGGTGGCGCTCATCCGCAAGCACTTCGACCTGACCCCGAAGGGGATCATCGAGGGGCTGAACCTCCGCCGCCCGATCTACAAGGAGACGGCCCGCCACGGGCACTTCGGCCGTACCAACGCTGAGTTCAGCTGGGAGAAGACCGACAAGGCCGAAGCCCTGCGGAAGGACGCGGGTGTGTGATCCACCGGCTGCAACCGCGAGGGAGCGAGTGTATCAACACTCGCTCCCTCGCGGTTGCAGCTCGTCACCCTTCCGGGTTGTCGTGACTCTGCTGTATTCGCAAAGTGAGCCGAGCGG
>JALOQR010000002.1:0-10719 GCA_025459365.1 Fimbriiglobus sp. | reverse complement strand
GTGGTTGTCAACCACTCGGTGGCTCACGCCGCTCGGCTTGCTGGTCGACCGCGAACGTCACTTGATCCGTAGGGTGAGCGTCTCGCCTTCCTTGATGATCGTCTTCTTGGCAACGGCGTTCGGGAAGTCGACCAGTTCGTAGCTCAGGTCGCCCTCGGGCACTTCCAGGGCCTTGACTTCATTGATTGCCAGCGGGTACGACACACCGTTGACCATCATCGACACTTTCGTCGTGTACTCGTTCACCAGCACAATCCGTCCCTTGCCGGGCGAAACCGCACCGGTGGCCTCCAGCGGGAATTTCCCACTCACTGATTTCTGGGCAAGTTGCTCCTCCAGTTTCTTGATCTTGTCGGCCATTTCCTTGCGAGCAGTCTCGGCCTCGGCAAACCGGGCGATAAGGCCCTTGTCTGACTCGGTGACCGCCTTCCCATCGGCCTTGCCGTTCAGCTTGAACTCCAGTTCGTCCTTCTTGGCCTTGATTGACTTCACTTCGTCCTTAAGGGCCTTCAACTCGGCCTGGATAGTCTTGATCACTTCGGCATCCGCCGGCTTCGGTTCGTCGGCCTTGGCGGTCGCAGGGGTCGCCGCCAGGGCGGCCCCCATCACGGCGCTCAGCAGGGTGTGACGGGACGGGGTGTGCATCGGTGTCGATCCCGGGGTGAGTGGTGTGGCGATGGGCAACGCCATCCCAGCCTTCGGTAGTGGAGCCACGACCTCCTCCACCACAGGGCGGGGCGGGGGCAGCATCTCCTTGACGGCCGGAAGTGGCCCAGGGTTGACAGTAAGCGGCGAAGGTTCGGGTCGCAAGGGGCTTTCCGACTTCGCTGATGGAACCACCGGCGCTGACTCCACAGGCTTGACAGGCTGCGGAAGATTGGGCTTCGCAAGCGGTACGGCTGGTGGGGTTTCCACCGGCCTTGGTAGCGGTTCGACGGGCTTCGGTGCCACTGGTTCAAGCATCGGAACCACCGGCTCAACCTTCGGGGCCATCGGCTCGATCGGCTTCACCGGGGTCACCAGCTCGATCGGTTTCGCATCAATTGGAGGCAACACCGGGATGATGTCTGCGGGCTTGGCCAAAGGCGTCGGATCGACCGGCTTCTGTAGCGGATCGACCCGCTTGAGGTCGGGAATGGGGTCGATCTTAGCGGGCGGGAGTGCGATCGGGGCGGGCGTCGGGGCCGGGATCGGGTCGACGGGCGGCAGCGGTTCGGGCTTCGGCGGCGCGACCGGCAGCGGGGCTGGAGCCACGGGTGGGAGCGGCTCGGCCGACTTCGGCTGCAGGTCGAGCTTGGGTAGCGGAGTCGCCTCCGGCACCGGGATCGTGTCTGCCTTGGGCAGTGGAGGAAGTGGGAGAGCGGTGTTGACCGACGGGATCACCCCGCCTGTCTGTTGCACGCCCACTGGTTCTACTGGCGGCAGGGTGGGGATTGGCAACTGGCCGAATGGGTCGCCCGGTTTGTCGTCCAGCGCAACCGCCGGCAGCGGTTGAGCGTTCGTCCCGCGGAACAGGCCGAACAGAGTCGCCCCGGCTATTAATCCGCCCACCACCACTGCTGCCAACGGCAACTGCGGCTTCCTCGGCTCGGCCATGACCTGCCTCCCGTCTTGGAGCCGGGGTCGAAGACCCCGGAACAAAAAAAGGACCGGGGTTACCGACCCCGGCAACAAGAGACCGATCAGAACTCGTTCCAGCACTCGCCGGGCATGTCGTCGGCGTATTCCACGTCGGGGTCGGCGTGGTGTTCCATCAGGAAGGCGTCTTCGCCACTGTCCTCGTAGTAGTTCCGCAGCACCTTACTGGCTTTGAAGTCGAGCGCGCGGAAGAACAACTGGGCGGGCAGGTTGCGTTCCCGCACCGCCAGGGTGATCTTCCCGCGGCGGTGGGTGTGCAGCTTACCGAACAACTTGCCGACCATTTGGGTACCAATACCGGTACGCCGGACGTGCGGGGCAACGGCAAAGTTGAGTAGGTGCAGGCGGCTCTTGCTCAGTTCGTACAGCATGTATCCGACGATTCGCTCGTCTTGTTCGGCCACCATGCCGATGCAGTTCCGCTGCCGAAGGCAGTGGAGGAACTCGCCTTCGGTCCACGGGTGGTCGAACCCGGCCCGCTCGATCCCCAGCACATCGTGCAGGTCTCGGCGGATCATCCAGCGGATGTGGACCCGGGTCAACTCAGCCGGGCGCTCAGCGATCGCAACGCTCATCCGGATTCCCTCCCCCAACCGGCCGAGGCGTCCCGCGGGGCGGGGCACGTTCAGCCGAGTTCCGGTCTTCGTCCGTGATTGGTCGGTAGCGGCCCCGGAAGGCTCCCCCCGGATCCCTCCGGGGCCGCGAATCTGTGAATCGCCTGCCCACCGACCGGAGGGCAGGCCAGCAGTGGTTGGCGAACCCGGCCCGCAGGGGGGTGGGTGCGAACCATGAGTGGCTGGCACCCACGGCCCTTGCCGGCCGGGTTCGCTCGGCCACTATTCCTTGTAGAACCGGGTGTTTTCTTCCTTGCTCGCGGGCGTTTTGATCTGATCGCAGGCTACCTTCACCCGGAAACGGGTGTCGCCGGCCTGGGTGCCCTTCACCTTCACTTTGAAGACCGCTTCCCCCTTCACCGGCAGTTGAGCGAGGGCGTCGAAGGTCACCATATTTCCGGTCGCCCGGCCGGTGGTCGGACCGGTAGCCGAACCGAACTGTGTGCCGTCAGCCAACTCGGCCACGACGGTCACGCTAGTACACGGCCCAGTCCCCTGGTTCGTCACCTTGATCTCGTACATCGCCTCCTTGCCCACTTCCACCGGGTCTTCCAGGTCGATCACTTCGAAGCGCAAGGCCGCCACCCCTTCCGACTTCACCGCCGTCTCGCACTTCGCTTCCAGGCCCTTCCCCTTGCCCTCCGGCGTGGTCTGTACAACCGTCCGCACCACCGCGTCGGTCGGGGCCACACTCCGCAGTTTGAGGGTCAGGCTCTTGCTTGCCCCGGCGGCCAACCCGCTCAGCCTCCATCCAACCGCCTTGTTGGTCGGCACGAACGCCCCACCGTCGGACGCCTGCACTACCTCGAAGCCCTCAGGAATGGTGGTCCAGACGGTCACAGGATCGGTGGTCGCCGAACCGGGGTTGGTCAGATCGATCTGGTACACCGGTTCGGCCTTCACCAGGCACCTGCCCGGGCCGGTCTGCTTGGCGGCCAGTTGCGGTTCGACCAGGTTGATGTTCACCTTGGCCGTTTCACCAGGATTGGTGTCGGCAAACACGGTGAGGGAGCATTGCTGTGAGCCAGCCTTGGCCGCCATACATTCGAGTGTGAGCGTCTTCGTCTGCCCGGCTGGCAGGTTGGCCAGGGGTGCCTCGATGACGTTTCCGGCCGGGTGGCCCAGGCCGTCGGTCAGGCGGGCATGTAGGGTCATGCTGCTCGCCGCTCCACTACCGCTGTTCGTCAACTTGATGGTGAATTGCACCTTTTCCCCCACTCGCACCGTTTCGGGCGCGGTGAGAGCCACGCTGACCCGCGGACGGGTCACCTTCACCTTCGCTTCGACTCCGGTGGTGAACGACACACTCGCCCGCCCCCGCACCTCGCCTTCCTCCGAGGGCTTGACTGTCACCTTGATCCGCTTTTCGCCCCCGGCCTCGATGGTGCCGACAGCCCACCCCAGTTTGCCATCGGTGGTGGCATCGGCAGGTGGCTCACTGCTCTGATACGCCACACCGGCTGGCACTTCCTGGTCCACCCGCACTCCGCCGACAACAGCAGTGCCGGTGTTCTTCACCACCAGGGTGTATACCAACGGTTGACCGACCCCGACCGATTCCGGCATCTCGTACTCAACGCTGACGCTCGGAGCCTGCCTGGCGGTCATCGCCGAGGCGACCGGCACACCCGCAGGTACCGGCGGCACGACCGGCGGCGTGGGCGACACCAGGCCTTCGGTTGGCTTCGGCGGCATGACCGGGCCACGCTCGGCGGTCACCATTGGCGGCACCGGGTCGGTGGCCACTGGGATGAGAGCCGGGGTAGGTTTGCTCGCTTCCACTTTCGGCAGTTCGGGCTGAGACGGAAGTGGAGCACCCTTCGGGGGCATGAATTCGGCTTTGGGTGGTTCAGCCCGCAGCGGTTCGGGTTCCGTTGCCCCGACCGGGCGGACACCCTCACTGCCGGCTGAAAACAGCTTGGGCTTGGGTGCGGTCGGAGTGACCGGCACCTGGGCCGCTGGACTGGGGGTGACGGTGCCAGGATAGTATTTTGGGGCGGGCGGTGCCTGGGCGGCGGCCTCACCGCCGCCCAGGGCGGCGGTGACGGCCGCGGTTGCCCACGTCGTCCGGAACAGCAGTCGGGTGAGCACGGTTCGATCCCCCCAGGAAGACAAATCCGCCCGCGTTTTTCACCGACCGGCCGGCACACCCCGCCCCCCGACGGTGTGGCCGACCCGGTCGCCACCGGGCAAGTGGTTCATAACATCCAGCGAGCCGTGCTCCGTCAGGAGCCGGTTTTTCCGACCGGGGGCGCAGCCCTCACGGCGTCGGTGCCGGGTACTTGATCGCGTTCTTCGTCATCTTTGCCGCCACTGCCTCGCTGAGATCGATACCGGTGTGTTCGGCCATCAACACCAGCACGTTCAGCACGTCGGCCAGTTCGTCGGCGATCCTCTCCCGCTGGATCGGTTCCACACTCGCAGACACCGATTCATCCGGCGTCAGCCAGCGGAAGATTTCACACAACTCGCCCACCTCACTGGCCAGGCAGAGGGTCAGGTTCTTCGGGGTGTGGAATGGATCCCACCCACGGGCAGCGGCGAAGCGCCGCATATTCTGCCGGAGGTCCGCAACGGTAGTAGTGGCGTCGGCCATCGACCGATCCGGCCTCGTGAGTTCGCGTCCCTTACCAGCGACCGCACGAACAGCGGCCGGGGGAGTCGGGGTGTGGGTCAACAAGAGGGCGGGAGAATAACGTGGTCGGTGAAGGTGTCAACGGACAAATTGCCCCGAGTTTCGGGTTGAGTCACGCCGTTTTGCGGTCGGTCAGTTGCTTTGCCTCTCTCAACATTGCCATGCTTGCCAGGTCCTTACCCCACTCGCTCCCCGATCGCAGGGCGGTCTCTGACGCGGCCGAAAGAAGAACGGTTCGCCGCTCCCCTCATGGGGCACGGCGAACCGTTACGGAACCGCCAAACCGTACTACTTCATCTTCTTGATATCTTCGATGATCTTCTCGATCTGCTTCCCGGCATCGGGGTTCGGAGCCGCCTGCACTGCTTTTTTCCCGTAGGCGTCGGCCTTGTCTTTATCTCCGATCGTGGTGTACACCTGCACGGCAGCAAGCAGCAGTCCAATGTCCTTGTCGGCGTGCTTGAGGGCAACCTCTAGGCCCTTGAGACCCAGATCGAAATGTTTCTTCTCTGGGTTGTTCTTGAGGTCGGCGAACCCGAGGGCGGCGGCCGCCAGTTCCGGCTTCTTCTTCTTGTCGGCTTCAGCAATCAGTTCTTCGCCCAGTGGCTTGGCCTCGTCGAACTTTTTGCAGGCCAGCAGCAGGCCGAGGCTCAACTGACGGGTCTCGTCAGCCTTGGCTTTTTCGGGGTACGCCTTTACGAAGGCGGCAAACTTCTCCAGCCCCGCCTCAGGCGACTTCTGAGCCGCGGCGAACACTCCCTCGAAGTCCTTCATCCGCTGCTCCAAGCGATCGGCGTCAGCCTTTCCCTTCCAGGTACCGTCGAGCACTTTCGGGAGTACGTCGTCCAGGTTCATCGGGTGACCGATGTAAGCCACCTTACCGTCTTTACCGACAACGAACGAACACGGGATACCGTTTTGTCCGGCGGCCTCCATGTAGGCCGTGTAGTTCTCCTCTCCATCGCTGTAAGCCACTGCGTACCCGAGCTTATCACCCTTGTTCTTCTCGACGAAGTCGGTCACTGCTTTCTGGGTGTTTTGCGGGTCTTTGTTCGTGACGCCAATAACCACCAAACCCTTGGAGGCGTTCGCCTTCTGAAGCTCAGTGAGATGCGGCATGGCTCCGATGCATGGCCCACACCACGTCGCCCAGAACTCGAGGACGTACACTTTGTCTTTGTCGAACGCTTTCGTCTCCGGCCCGTTGAGCCATGCCGTCACCTTGGTGAGCGGCGGAGCCGGGTCGCCGACCGCTAGCTTAGCCTTCTTGTCGTCTTTCTTGTCGTCGGCGAATCCGCCAGCCGCCACAGCGGCGATAACCAGTAGGGCAGCGAACACTTTCCGCATAACAGTGAGACTCGTAGGGAGTGATCGGGCAGCGTCCCGGTGGTACCGGGTCGGCCTATCTTACGGACGATCGCCAACCCAGCGACCTTCATCCGCGGTGACACTTTGCTCTTCTCACGCCTCCGATTGTTTGTCTTGCTACTTGCGTTCGCCTTGTGGCAGGGTGGGTTTGTGTTCTATTCGGCGGTCGTAGTGCCGGTTGGGACCGACCTGAACGGGGCGTTTGCTCAAGGACTGGTGACGCAGCGTGTAACCCACTGGTTGAACCTGATCGGCCTGGCCTGCCACGGAGCGTACCTGTGGCATCTCTGGGCCACGCGAGGAGCACTGTGGAAGTGGGGGCTTTGGGTGGCCGGTGTCGCCTTGCTTGGCGGGTTGGTGGCGGCTCACTGGCGGATGGATGCGCTTCTCGATACCGACACTCTCACCACGGCGGACGGATTCCGTGGCTGGCATATCGCCTATCTGTGGGGGAGTACTGCCCACTGGGCAATCGGGTTGGTGTTGGCATGGGGTACCCTGATGGAGCCACGCCCAAAACGGGGTGAGTAGTCGCCACCCTTTCTTCTCCACTGGCTGGCATTGTGCTGTGGGTTGCCGGCGTGCCCCCGTGCCGGGGGTCCGGGTGGTCGCTACCCTGTATCCCATCACCCTTACTCCGGACCTCACACTCATGGCGTTCTTCCCCGACGTTCCGGTCATCAAGTACGAAGGCCCGGACAGCACCAACCCGCTCGCCTTCCGCCACTACAACCCGGCCGAGAAGGTAGACGGCAAAACGATGGCCGAGCATCTTCGCTTCGCTGTCTGCTACTGGCACACCCTGTGCGGCAGCGGGTCCGACCCGTTCGGCCCTGGCACCATGAGCCGCCCGTGGGACGACCAGGGCGGTAGTCCGCTCGACGTCGCCCTCCGCCGCGTTGACGTGATGTTCGAGTTGCTCGCCAAGTTGCAGGTGCCGTTCTACTGCTTCCACGACCGCGACATCGCCCCGGAAGAGAAGACCCTGGCCGAGACGAACAAGACGCTCGACAAGGTGGTGGCGAAGCTGAAGCAGAAGCAGCAAGAGACGGGCGTGAAGTTGCTGTGGGGCACGGCCAACCTGTTCAGCAACCCGCGGTTCGTCCACGGGGCGAGCACCAGTTGTAACGCCGACGTGTTTGCCTACGCCGCCGCCCAGGTGAAGAAAGCACTCGAAGTCACGAAGGAACTCGGCGGTACGAACTACGTCTTCTGGGGTGGGCGGGAGGGGTACCACAACCTGTACAACACGGATCTCAAGCGGGAGTTCGACCACCTCGCCAAGTTTCTGCACATGGCGGTCGACTACCGCAACAAGATCGGGTTGGATGCGCAGTTTCTGATTGAGCCGAAGCCGAAAGAGCCGACCACCCACCAGTATGACTCGGACGCCGCGGCGTGCATGGCCTTCCTCCGTACCTATGGGCTGGAGAAGGAGTTCAAGTTCAACCTGGAAACGAACCACGCCACGCTCGCCGGCCACTCCATGTTCCACGAGATGACGTACGCCGCCAGCTACGGCATGCTCGGCAGCATCGACGCCAACCGCGGCGATGAACTGATCGGCTGGGACACCGACCAGTTCCCGACCAACCTCTACACCACCACCCAGATGATGCTGGTCATCCTGAACGCCGGCGGGCTGGGACGCGGTGGTCTGAACTTCGACGCCAAGGTGCGCCGCGAGAGCTTCGAGCCAGTCGATCTGTTCCATGCCCACATCGGCGGGATGGACGCCTTCGCCCAGGGGCTGAAGATTGCCTCGGCCATCCGAAAGGATGGGCTGCTGAGCAAGTTCGTGAAGGATCGCTACAGCAGTTGGGATGCCGGCATTGGGGCGGACATCGAATCCGGCAAGGCGACGTTCGAGTCGCTGGAAGCGTACATGCTTCAGAAGGGCGACGCCGAGAAGAACACCTCTGGCCGCCAGGAGATGCTGGAAAACATCGTCAACCGCTACATCAAGTAACCGACCGTGACCGACCTGTTCAACCGACCGGGCCGCGGGAACTCCCCCGCGGCCCGGTGTCGTGTCGGGGCGTGTCTACCAGACCACCCACCGCCGCCTATATACCAACCGACACTCCCCAATCCTCGGTGCCGACATGTCTGAACCGCTCCGTTGTGTACCTGAATCGGCCGTCATCGTCGGGTGGGACTTCAGCACCGGGAGCGTGAAGGCGCTCGCCTTCGACACGTCCGGCAAGACGCTCGCCGAGGTGCGGTTCCCGACCGAGTTGTTCACCGACGGCGGTGTGAGCGAACTCAGCTTCCTCCAACTCGAAGGGCAGGCCCGCGCCACCACCCGCCAACTGTTCCGCCGACTGGTCGAGATCGACCGCATGTTCGACTGGGTGGCCGGCGGTATCTCCGCCACACACCACACCGCCGGTTGGCTGGACGACGACGCGGCACAGGTCCGCCGGATGATCTGCTGGAACGACCAAACGCTCGCCAAGTACCACGCCGAGGGACTGGCCCGGCTCGGCGGGCAGACGCGGGCGATCGATCTCACCGGCGGACCGTGGGCGGTGCGGTACGGGTTGAGCCATCTCGTGAAGGATGAACACACGCTCTCGCGGGGGCGCTGGGAGCGGGCGGCCGTGTTCGCCCCGCATGGGCTGGCCGCCGCGGGATTCCTCACCGGCAACTTCCACCAGATCAGCGCGAGTTGTGCCGCCAGCAGTGGGATGCTTGACCTGCGGACGAACCAGTGGCGGCGTGAGATGCTCGACGCCCTCGCCGACCCGGCCCACCGCGACACTGTCTGGGAGTGCCTACCGGAAGTGATCGACATGAGCGTGCCGCTCGGCCCGCTCGCTGAGTACGTCGCCCTCGACACCGGCATGACAGACACGATGGAACGCCCGCTCATTTTCCCCACGCTCGACGACCAGGCCGCCGGGCTAATCGGCGGCGGGGCGGTCGATCCGGGGCAGATCGCCGTCATCCTCGGCAACTCGGCGGTGGTGAACTCGTCGTCGGACAAGCTACCTGGGTCCGGGTCGCTCGACTGCATGAAGCTGAACTGGGGGCCGTACCTGTGGATGCGCTGCTACAGCAACGGAGCGCAGTTCCTCGACCGTGTGGTTGGGCCGAACCCGGACTGGCCGGCGCTCGAAGCCGCGGCCCGCGCTGCCGAACCCAGGTGCGATGGGGCGGCGGTGCTGCCGTTCGTGCTGAGCGAGCCGAGCGTCGGGGTGAACGCCCCGCGGTTCGAGTGGGTGGGCGGTGAGCCAGGCGACATGGGGGTGAAGGTGCGGGCGAGCTTTGAAGCGATTTCGTATCTGATCGCCCTCGCGGTGAAGGAACACGAAGCCGCCGGGCAGGTGGTCACCCGCGTGACGGTGAGCGGGGGCATCGCCCAGAGCGAACTGATGTGCGAGATCCTGGCGAGCGTGCTGAACAAGCCCCTGGAACGGTTGGAGTCGAACGAGGGGCCGGCGCTCGGGGCGGCGGTGGCGGCACTCGCCGGGCTGGAAACGTACCGCCGGTGCGAGCAAGGGATCAAGGAGCCTTTCACCGCGGCCGACGCGGTACAGCACATGGTCCGCTTCCGCGGGCGAACCGTACCGAACGCCGAGTGGGTGGGTACGTATCAGAACGGGCTGGCGGAGTTCAAGCAACGGATCGCGTAGGGTGGGTCCAGCGGACGGTCAGGTCCGGCGCGACCCACGTTTCGTCATCCGCGTGGGTCGCGCCGGACCTGACCGTCCGTGCGGACCCACCCTACGCCAGCACTTCCTGAATCACCCTCCCGCCGGGCACCAGCGGTTGCGGCCTTCCCACGCGGTCGGTCAGCGTCGTTTCCAGGTCGTAGCCGAGTTGGTGAAGTGTTGTCGCTAGCACGTCCTTTGGGGACACCGGATTGTCGGTCACGTCTCCGCCGATCTTGTCCGTTTTGCCCACCACCCGCCCGCGGGCCACGCCCCCGCCGGCCAGAAACGCCGAGTACGCCCGGCTCCAGTGGTCCCGCCCGCCGCCCTTGTTGTTGTCCAGCCGGGGCGTGCGGCCGTGCTCGCTCAGCACCAGAACCAGCGTGTCGTCCAGCATTCCCCGCTCGTCCAGGTCGGAGATCAGCCCGGCGTACCCACGGTCGAACCCCGGCATGAGTTCGTTTCGCAGTCGTGGGTAGTGCTCCCAGTGTGTGTCCCACCCGCTGCCGGCGAGGCCGAACTCATCCCAGAACACCGTCACAAATTTGCTGCCCGCTTCCACCAGCCGGCGGGCGGCGAGGCAACTCTGGCCGAACAGTGTATGCCCGTAGCGGTCGCGTGTTTTCGGGTTCTCGCGGGTGACGTCGAGCGCCTGCCGTACCTTCTCGTTGCCGATGAGGTCGTAGGCCCGCTCCCGGAACGGGTCGCCGGTCGGCAGGCGGTTCCGTCGGGCGTCCTCCATCTGGTCGAGCAGCGACTTCCGCCCGTTCAGCCGGTCGAGGGTCACCTCCGTCGGCAGCCGGGTGGC
>JALOQR010000355.1 GCA_025459365.1 Fimbriiglobus sp. | reverse complement strand
ATGAACACCTGAATGTCGTTCAGGAAGGCCAGGCCGAGGTTCAGCCCGCCGTTGCCGTTTCCGGGGTAGCCACCGAACGGCGGGGCCGAGAAGCCGTAGCTGTTCGGGCGGATCGGCACGTCCAGGTCGGGGGTGAATCCGCCCTGGTTCGGGTTCCACCCCGTCACCACGTTGTTCACGCTGATGTCGTTCAAGAACGGGGAGGGCCGGAACGAGCCTGTGGTGAGTTGCGGCTCGAACCGCTCCGTCCTGCCGTTGGTCTTGATGTTCATCTGGAAGTCGACACCGATCCGCTCGAAGAAGGCCTCCGACAGCGAGATCATCCGCAGCTCAATCGACACGCTCAGGTCTTGCAACCGGCGGAGCGATTCGAGCAGGTTGTTGACTTCGGTGATCACGTCGGCCGTCTGGTTCACCACCAGTGCCCCGCCGATGTCGTAGTACGCCAGCCGGCCAGACCCGCCCTGTTCGTCCCAGGTGTGCGGGCGGACCATCCCCTTGATGAGCTTCATCAGTTGCTCGCTCTGGGCCGAACGAGCCGTGTTGGTCACGGCGTTCTGCCCGAGGGCGCTCTGACTGCTCGGGTTGTTCTGGAGGCTACCGCCGCCGGTGCCGGGCGGGGTGAACCCGTTCCCGCTCACCAGTTGGCCATTCCCCAGGGCGCTCTTGGCGATGTGCTGTTGAGCGTCCACCCACGGCTGCGACGGGGTGGTCACCCGCTGGAACACCTTCTCCAGCGAGGCCGACTCGGGCAGGGCGAAGTCGGGGATCGGGGTGACCAGTTCGGTGACGGAGAACACCTTCGTGTACATCCGCCCCTTGGCCTTCTTCAGGGTGGTGATGACCACCATGTCGTTTTCGACCAGGTACTGCAGTTGGTTCTTCTCCAAGACCACCTGGAGGATGTTCCGCAGGCTGATCGGCTGAACGATGCTCTCGCTCACCGTCACTTTGTCCAGCTCGATGCCAGCGGCGGCGATGGCCGGCTCGTCCACCGACACGTTCATCTGAGCGGTGTCGCGGAACTTGGTGATCACCTCCCGCAGGCTGGCCTGGTCGAAGCTCACCCGCATCGTCTTTTCGAGCTTCATCTCGATGTCACGCTCGACCGCCGTCCTCGGCTTGAGGTACGTCTCGTCGCCGGTCGGGCGCCCGCGAGTCCTGGCCACCTTCTTCAGGTTGAACGCGATCGGGTCTTCCGTGTTCACCAGCGGCCCGAAGTTTTCGCCATCGTTCAGCCCGTTCAGGGTGAACACCTCTTTGTCGTCCCGCAGGCGGTTGGCGTCTTCCACCCGCTTGTTCCGCTTCACCACGTCGTACAGCAGGTTCAGCGTCGGGTTGTCCGGGTCGAGTTGCTTGGCCTGGAAGGCCAGTTTCTCGGCGTCGGCGAAGTTCTTCTTGTCCATCAGTTCCTTGATGTCCGCCACCCGCTTGGCGATCTCCTCCTGCTTCTGCTGCTCGGCGGTGGCCTTGGCCAGCCGGCCTTCCACCCGTTCCTTCTTCTCTTTCACGTCCTTCGTGTAGAGATCGACCTGCCGCTTGATCAGGCGGAAGTTGTCGAGCTTCGCCTCGATCGGATCGAGGATGGCCTTCTGGCGGGCAGCGGTCAGCTTGCTCGCCTTGATCTTGGTGGCGAGGTCGGCGAGTTGCTGCACGGCCTGATCGGTGTCGCCTTGCTCGAACAGCTTGAGCGCCCGGGCTTGCACCTGCAGGCTCTCCGCCCGCAACTGCTGAGCCTCGGTCTCGACGGCCGACTTGGCCTGCTCGATGGCGGTGTTCGGGGTGGACGGGATCAGGTTGCCAGCCGACGGCGGAGTCGCCGGTTTGGTCGGCTCGGCTGCCGGGGCGAGAGCGGCTTGGGCCGCCGCCAGTTCTTGGGCCACCGTTGCCCGCACCTTCTTCGCCTCGGCCTGCTTGTCGGCCGGCAGGGTGGCGTCGTCGATCTGGGCGAGCAGGCGGTCGGCGTAGGCGTACTGCTTCTGGGCCACCGCTTCGGTGGCGGCGGCGAACGCCTGCACCGACTCCTTGGTGCGGGCCGCTTTCCGCTCGGTGTCCACCGCCACCATCAGCTTCTGGGCATCGTCTTTCAGCCCGTACTCGCCGTTGTGGACCTGCACGGCCAGCTTGGTGGCCATCTCAAACTCGCCCTTGCGGAGCAGATCGCCCGCCTGGCTGAGGAGCTTGCGGCCTTCCTCTTCCTTGATCTTGGCAGCAGCGACGGTCGGATTTTCGGCCGGCGGGGCGAGTTTCACCTCGGCCTTCGGCTCGGTCTTGACCACCGGAACCGGCGGGAGGGCCGGCTTCTCGGCCTTCGGCTCGGTCGGCAAGTCGAGGCCCGGAACGGTCACATCGACCGGCTTGGGCAGGTCCAGCTTGGGCAACTCGGCCTTCGGCGTGTCCAGTTTGGGCAGTTCTACCCCTTTGGGGGTGACGGCCGGCTTCGGAGCGTCGATGGCCGGGAGCACTGGAAGCGGCGCGTCGGCCGGGCTGGCCTGCGACACTTCCGCCCGCGCCTGGACCGTTGCTTTCTTGAGAGACTCGAGTTCCAGATCGACCTCACCGGCCCACAGGTCGAGGGCGACCACGAGAGCCTTGGCGTCGGTCAGGGCGAGTTCGGCCTTGGCGAACTCATTCTTGGCAGCGAAGCCCTTGGCGGCGGCGACCAGCCCGTCGGCCTTGGCCTTCCCCTTGGCGGCGGTGTCTTGCAAGCCCTTCTCTGGGCTATCTTCGCTGAAGCCGAAGGTCGCCCCAGTCTTGCCGGCATCGAGGAACTTGGCCCGGGCCTCCACGAGTTTGCCTGCGAGCAGCAGTTCGCGGCCAGCACTCACCATTTCCGCAGCGGTCGCTTTGGCTGGCGAGGCGCCGGCGGTTGATTTGGTGGTGGCCGGTTCGAGTTCAAACCGAGCCTGCCGGACGGCGGTAGTGGCCGGTTTGGCTGGGCTTGGAGCGGTGCCACGGACGTCGGCCGTCATCAGCCCGGGGTTGCCCTTGCGAAGGGCGGCACGGGCGGCGTCGACTTCTTTGCGAAGCGTGTCCGGCTTATCGGCGAACACGTTGATGCCGTCGAGCAGATCGCCTTTGCCGGCGAGTGCCACTGCCTTGTCGAGCTTGGCGGCGGCGGCGTCGAGGTTGGCAAGCCGATCGGCTTCCGTTTTGGCCGACTTGCCGAACAACTCGCGGGCATCCTTGGTCAACTGGGCCGCCATCGCTTTGTCCGCCTTTTGGCGGGCGGCGTCGGCGTCCTTCAGGAGCGCGGCGGGGGTGTCGGCAAACAGCCCCCATTTGCCGGCCGGGTTGGCCGTGTCCGCCTGGCGGGCGTACCCGGCGGCGGCGTCGAATTTGCCCTCGCTCAGGGCCTGACGGCCGAGCTTGAGCAGTTGAGTCGGATCCTGAGATTGCTGTTGGGCGGCCGCCGCTGGCCGCGTCGCGGTCTGTTGGGCGAAGGCCGGCGCCGCCAGCGATCCGGCCAACACGGGCGCCAGCAGCATCCTGGCTGCCAACGCCTTCCACCCCCATTTGTTCGCCTGGAGCACCATGGCCTCCTTCCCCTCCGTGTCGAAGACCGAACGTGAGTGCCGACACCTCCGCTCGACACCGCCGACGGTCCCCCGACCGCCATCCGGTGCCGCTGTTCCTGAGCGCGGAGCGTGTGTGTGAGCGGCGGGCTGATACCCACGGTGTGGTCGGGGGTCAAGCGCACTGTGAGCGAAAACCGTCGTTACTTCAGCGTTTTTCCCTCGCGGACGGGTTTCCGGTGTTAATTTATGGCAACGGGAGTGTTCCCACTGGACTAGATGGGCCGGGCAATCTGGCCCGATTCCGAAAGCCGACGAGGTGAGTCATGCGCGCGGGGTTCGCCGTACTGATGGTGTTCGCGGTGTGTGCCGCGACCGCCCCCGCCCAGGGGCCGGTGGTCAAACCCGAGTGGGCGGCCGCCCACGACCTGAGCGTGCGGAAGGGAAAGGAAACCGACTGGGAAAAGGCGTTGAAAGTCGGGGTCGAGCTGTTCAAAGACCCGGCCATTGATGCCGTGGTGGCCGTCACTGCCGCCGGGCAGATGGCCGTGGCGAGCGGCGAATACGCCCCAGCGAAAACCTCCGCCTACCTCACCGGGTTGTCGTTCAAGGCCCGCACCGCCGACGAGGAGAAGTTCACCGACACCACCACCCTCGTCGGGGTCGAGGTGTTCAAGGGGGTGACTACCGGACAGGTGCTGTACGTCTCCGACCGCGGCGGGCTTACCTTTGCCCCAGGTGCCGGTGGCGACGGTAAGGAACCGCAGTTCCAATACGGGCTGAAATTGAAAGTCCGCAAGCCGGGCGAGGATAAGTTCGAGGGGGCGAAGGCGTTCGGCCTGGAAGCCTACAAGGACAACAACACCGGCGGGATGGTGTACATCACGGAAGCTGGAATGATCGCTGCCGCCAAGGCGGTGCCCGACAAAGCACCTGACCCAGAAAGTCGGCATCGAAGTGTTCAAGGACGAGAACACGGGCACGCTGATCTACCTCAGCGAGACGGGTTCCATCGCTGCCGTGCCCGCACCGGCCGAAGTGAAAACTGGCCAGAAGCTGCAGTGGCTGCATGCTTTCGAACTGAAGGCCCGGCCCGGCAAAGAGACCGACTTCGCCAAGGCACGGAAGGTCGGCGTTGAGGTCTTCAGCGACCGCCACACTGGGTATGTCGTGTACGTAAACGAGGCCGGTAACATCGCCGTGCTGCCGAAGAAGTAATTTTGGCCCGACGAGCTGCGAGCGCGAGGGAGTGGATATCGCATTTCGATATCCACTCCCTCGCGCTCGCAGCTCGTTTACCTTGCCGCCCACGCAGGCGGTGTCACCTGGCCGTTGGCCGCCAGTGACCGGGCGCTCACCTGGAGCACCCGCAGGAAACCTTCGCTATCGGCGTGATCAAACGCCCCGATCGCCTCCATGCTGGCGTTCGCCTCCGAGTACATCTGGTGCGGCACGTCGGTCGCGCTCTCGAAGGTCGCATTTCCCTTGTAAAGCGTTAGCGACACAGTCCCCGTCACCATGTTCACTACCGGTCGCATCGCCTCGCGGGCCATGTGGGTGGCCAGATCGAACCCGTACCCCTGGTAAATCTGCTTCGCCACGAACAGGCTGAGTTGGTCGAAGAGTTCCCGCGAGCGGCGATCGATAACCAGTTGCAGCAAGTAGTTGTACGCCGTGCCGAGCAACTCCATTCCCGGCGCCTCGTACACCCCGCGGCTCTTGATGCCCACGAAGCGATTCTCGACGAGGTGGGTGCAGATCCCCACACCGTGTCGCCCGCCAATGGCGTTCGCCTGCTGGATCGACTGAAACGCCGTGGTCGGCTGGCCGTTGACTGCCACGGGCCGCCCTTTCTCGAACCGCACCTTCACGGTCTCGGGCTTGTCCGGGGCGTCGGTCGGTTTCACCCCCATGCCAGGCGTCACAAACCACGGACCGACCGTCAGGTGTTCGAGCTTACCGGCCTCGTGGGTCAGGCCGAGCAAGTTGGCGTCGGTGCTGTAGGGGGCGTCTTTGGTGGCGGTGATCGGTAGTTTGTGGGTGTTGCAGTAATCGATCATTTCCGACCGGCCGCGGAAGCGGTTCAGGAACGCCTGATCCCGCCACGGGGCATAGATGCTCACCTCCGGGGCGAGCATGTTGGTGCAGAGTTGGAAGCGTACCTGGTCGTTGCCGCGGCCGGTCGCCCCGTGCCCGAGAACGTCGATCCCCCGCTTCTTCATCTCCGGGATCATCCCCGCGACGATGACGTGCCGACCGATGCCAGTGGTGTTCCAGTACCGCCCCTCATAGCACGCCTGAAACTGGATGACCTCCAGCCCGCTCTCGGCGATCATGTCATGCAGAGGGATGGCGACGAAGTCAGCCGCACCACATGCCCGCATCCGCTTCTCGATCGTCCCAAAGTCGGTTTCGTCTGGCTGGGCGATGTCGGCAGTGAAGCAGACCACCTTGACGCCGTGATCGGTCAGCCAGCGGGTGACGGTGCAGGAGTCCAGTCCGCCGGAAGCGGCGAAGGCGACGGTCTTGCCTTTCAGATCTGCGACGGTGGTCATCGGCGGTCCAGAGGTAGAGAGCAGGAAAGAGGCTATGATAGCGAACATGTCTTTCCTCCCCTACCCACTCTCGGAATACACCGTACGGGTGGTCGGCGGCGGGCTGGCCCTTCTCGGGGCGGTGGCCGGGGTCCTCGGCACGTTCGCAGTGGTGCGGCGGCAAAGCCTCCAGGGGGACGCGGTGTCGCACGCCGCGCTGCCGGGGGTGGCTCTCGCCTTCCTGTTTGGCGGGCGAAGCCCGCTGGCGCTGGTGTTTGGCGGGGCGGTGGCTGGATGGGTGGCGATGCGATTGGTCACCGGTATCGTCCGCCGGAGTCGCATCCCGTTCGATACTGCACTGGCCGGCGCTCTGGCCGTGTTTTTCGGTGCGGGCATCACGCTGATGACCTATTTGCAGAAGCTCGCCACTCGGCGACCGGCGAACCCTCTCGAAGAGTGGATGAAACCGGCGGCCGACGCATCCGTCGGTCACGGGCTGGAACGCTATCTGTTCGGACAGGCAGCGTTCCTGAACACGGCCGATTTGTGGGCGATTGTCGGCCTCGGTGGTGGGGCCGTGCTCGTGGTAATGCTGTTTTGGAAGGAGTTCAAACTCATCAGTTTCGATCCCGACTTTGCCGCGAGTGTCGGCTACCCGGTGAGGCTACTTGACGCCGTCTTGACGACGCTCATCGTGGTGTCGGTTGTCATCGGCTTGCAGTCGGTGGGTGTGGTGCTGATGAGTGCCCTGCTGGTCGCCCCTGCGACCGCGGCCCGGCAGTGGACGAACCGGCTGGGCGTGATGGCGGCAGTCTCGGCGGCGTTCGGGGCGGTGGCGGGGTTTACCGGCGAGGTGGTGAGTCATATTGCCAGCAGTCCGGGGCGGACGGTACCGACTGGCCCGACCGTAGTGCTCGGTGCGACCCTAATCGTCGTGGTCTCGTTGTTGTTCGGGTCCAAGCGCGGGCTAGTCTGGCAGAGGCTTCAGTATCGCCACTCGAAGCCGAGCGACACACCCTGAACCCAGAAATCGGTGCGGTGGAAAGGCACCGTGGGCCGGCCGAGGAAGTCGCCGGCGGTTTGGCTCAGGTCGGCCACCCGGTCGATCTGGTCGGCCGCCCTCACCACCTCACTCAAGTAGATGAACTGATACCCCACATACCCCCAGAACCGCGGCGCGAACTGTACCCCCAGTTTCACCCCCGCTTCCGGCAACACCGCAAACCCCTGCCGGACGTGCCGCCCGAAGTTCGACGGCTGACCGAACACTGCCGACGGAAAGTAGCTCACCTGTCGCCCGGTCGGGAGATCGGCCGTTGACACCGTCTGCCCGCTCACCCGCACCACGTTCGTCGCCTGCCCGAGTGACACCTTCGCGTCGAGTTGCACGAACAGGCCGTGCGA
>JALOQR010000354.1 GCA_025459365.1 Fimbriiglobus sp. | reverse complement strand
CCCCCGGACCGTCGGGAGTCGTTTCCCCGGACCTGACCTCACTCGGCGACGGGTCACTTCTTCGCGGCGGTCGTGTCGAGCAGGTATTTCCGCCGCTGATCGGCGAATGCTCGTAGGCTCAGTTCCCGCCCCCGGCTCTCGGTCACGTCGTCAGCGGTCGTGCGCTGGAACGCCTCGAACGGCTCCAACTTCCGCGTATCGGCCTTCACCTCCGCCTCGATGAGCGTGCGGAACTGTTTCACCACCGGGCCGAGCGTCTTCCAGTCGAGCGACTTGTCGGCGATGGTGCGGACATTCGCCAGGTACTTCTCTCGCAGCGCGGGTGCCGCGAGTACCTTGCTCCGCAGCGGTTTGCGAGCGTCGGTCAGCCCGACCAGCGGATCAAGTTCGACCCCGCGAACCTGACCCATCCCACCACCAGGGCCACCACCGAACCCGCCTCCACCAGGACCACCAGGCCCACCGGGGAAGCCTCCACCAGGACCGCCGGGGCCACCAGGCCCGCCGGGGAAGCCCCCGCCCGGGCCGCCGGGGAAGCCACCCCCACCGGGGAAGCGGTCCTTGATCTCTTTCCACTGTTTTTTCTGGTCGTCGGTCATCAGGGCGAGCAGTTTCGCTTCGGTGTCTTTCTGAAGTTTCTCCAGTTCCTTCTTCTGGTCGGCGGTCAACTTGAGTTCGTCTTGGGTTGGCCCTGGTAGAAGGGTGCCCGGCGGGGCGAAGGGCATTCCGAACCCGCCACGGCCGCCCCCGAACCCGCCCCCGCCCATGCCCGGCCCCATCGGTTGGCGGAAGGCCTCGTTCATGTCGTGAGGGATGAAGTGGAACTTCCCCTGATCGTCGAGGTAGATGCTGTAGTCGCTCGCCCGGATCCAGTAGCCGTCGCAGTTGATGAGGCTCACATCGAGGGCGAGGAACCAGAGCAGGTGATCGATATCGCACATCGGTGCCAGGGTTTCGGCGAGTTTCTCGGATGGGGTGGTGTTCAGCACCTTGCAGAATTGGATGAGCGCCTTCCAGGCCTTTTCGTCGGTGCCGTCGCCGGTCTTCATTTCGTAGATGCGTTTGTAGTCGTCGATCTTGTCGCCGAGGTACTCCATGCCGCCCCGCCCGTTCGGGCTGCCGCGCACCTTCCACCGGGTGCCTTTGCTCGTCTTGAAGTTCTCTTTCAGGAAGTGCTTGTCGAACTGCTGGACGCTGGTGTACACCCCCCAACTCTCGCCGTTGATGACCACCTTCACCAGGTTGGCCTTCGGCGCCGGGGTGTACTGGTTCGCGATGTGCGAGTAGAGCACGGTGTTGAGGAAGGTGGGGTCTTCGTGGGCGTTGAGCAGGTTGAGCGAATCGACCCCGTGAAAGCTCTGTTTCTTGTCGGCCATGTCGAGTGACACGTTGAGCGATCGCTTCGACCCCATCGGCACCATCATGTAGCTGCTCATGCCGCGGAAGTGAACGCCGACGTTCTGGTAGGTCTTGCCGTCGATGGTGAGGGTGGCGGGCACGTCCACGTCGGTGCCGTGGAAGTCCTGAAGTTCCTGCTCCCAGTCGGCGTTCTCGAACTCGAAGAACAGGGTGCGGAGGACGGACGTGTCGTAGGCCTTGGCGTCGGGGTAGGTTTTGGCGTCTTCTCGCTTCACCTTGGGGCCGGGCTTGGCCGATTCACCACTGCGACCAAACCCACCGGGGCCACGCCCGCCCGGCCCACGACCGAACCCGCCGGCCTTCTTGGCTTCATCGCGGGCCGGTTTCCGCTCCTCGGCGTTCAGCCAGCCATCGCCGTTCTTGTCGAAGTCCTTGAGCAGTTTCCGTTCCTGGCCACCGGGCGGCCCGAACCCGCCGGGGCCGCCGGGGCCGCCCGGACCACCGGGGAACCCGCCGCCGCCGGGGGGCTGGGCCGAGGCGGTTGCGGCGAGCAGGCACGCCACCAGGATTGCACGCGGTTTCATCACGATTCCTTCACACTTCGGTTGCGAGAAACGCGGGCGTGCGGCCCGCGATGAGGGAATGGTAACGGGAGTGCGTGCGAGTCCGCCGGGCGGTCCGTCGGGGCAAAGGGCCGCCACCCTGCCCACGGCTCCTCACCCCGGTTCTTGCGTTTCTGTGGGGTGGTCGTCATTCTCAACACGACTAATGTGTGCCGACCGGACTGGCCGGCAGTGCGTATTGACGCCCCTCGCCACCGTATCTTAACATTCTCGCTCGCCGCACCGGTCGAGCCTGAATGGTCCCGCGAATGACTGCACCCGCCGCCGCCGATCCCCTGCCGCCGTCGCCCTATGCCGACGTGTGGCGGCTGGCAGTGCTGGTCGCCGTTGCCGCCGTTGTTCACTGGTGGGTGGTGGTCAACACCTCCGTCACGGCCCGCGACAGCATCGGATTCGCCCGCTACGCCCTCGCCCTGAGTGGCTCACCCTCCGAATGGCCCGAGGTGCTCCGCGGGGAGGCCCATCCGCCGGGTTATCCGCTGTCGATCCTCGCCGTTCATACTCTCGTTCGCACCAATACCCGCTCGCTGGAGGAGCAGATTTTGCCGGCGGCCCAGGTGGCCAGTTCGCTCGCCGGCGTGCTCATCGTGTTCCCGATGTATCGGCTCGGGCGGCGGCTGTTCGATCGCTGGACCGGGTTCTGGGCGACTCTGCTCCTCCAGTTCCTGCCAGTGTTCGCCCGCGACACGGCCGATGGGCTGAGCGAAGGGCCGTTTCTGCTCTGTGCGGCGGCGGCACTCTCGGCGGGGGTGCAGGCCATCGATCGACGGAGGTGGGGCGGTTTCCTGGCCTGCGGGCTGCTCTCCGGGTTGGCGTATCTGGTGCGGCCAGAGGGTGCGCTGGTGGGTGTCGCGGCGGTGGTGGTGTTGCTGGCCAGAGCCGGGCAGATCGGGGTAGGCCGGACAGTCGCCGGGATACTGGCGGTGGCGATCGGATTCGCGATGGTGGGTGGGCCTTACATGGCCATCATCGGCGGGTTCACCAACAAGCCGGCGCTGCGGCCGGGGGTGGAGGCGGAGGCGGCTCGCGGGCCGTTGTTTGCAGAGTCGTTGTCGGCCACCTCGGCTGGGGCGGAGCGGGTGATGGAGGCGGCGGCCGTGACCGGCAAGGAGTGGCTGAAGGCTGGCCACTACGGCGTGGCGGTGTTTGCACTCATCGGGCTGGCGGTGTCGGTTGGGCGGGTTTATCGCGAACCCCGTTTCTGGCTGCCGCTCCTTTACGCGGCGGGTCAGTTGGGGGTGGTGCTGGTGGTCGGGTTCAAGAAGGGATATGTGTCGGAGCGGCACCTTCTACCGGTGGCGCTGGTGGGCGTGCTGTTCGCGGCCGGTGGGCTTCCCGCGTGGTACCGCCTGTGGGCGAAACTGCCGGCGATTGGGTGGATTTTCGCCTGGCCGTGGTTCCCCACTCTGGGGTGTGTTGGACTGGTGGTGGCCGGGGCGTTGCCGATCTGGTCGACCCGACTGCACGACGACCGGCTCGGTCACAAAATCGCCGGGGAGAAACTGCGAGCGGCTGAAGCCGCGCTGACACCCGAGCAAAAAGCCGGGGTGGTCGTGCTCGACCACTACCAGTGGTGCCAGTTCTTCAGCGGACGGGCGACGTGGTCGATCCCCACCGATCCCGACGAGGCCCTCCAACGGGTGGTGTTCGTGGTGCTGGAATTCAAGGACGGCCAGCCGGAGAAGCCAGGGTTCGATAGCGAGCGGCACCAGGTCGCCATCGGGTACTACCAGAACCCGCCGGAAGGGGCGACGCGGGAAACGGTGTACTTCCACCCGCCGGGAGACGAAAACCAGGCGAGAATGAAACTGGTGAAGATCACACTGCCGGTGAAAAAACCCGCGGGCAAGCCATGATCGCCGTCACCGAGAGCGTGAGCATCCCCGACGCCGAACTGAGCTGGGAATACGCCCGCAGTGGCGGCCCCGGCGGGCAGAACGTGAACAAGGTGGCCAGCAAAGCCACTTTGCGGTGGGCGGTCGCGGCCAGTGCTGCTGTGTCGCCCGAGGCCAAGGCCCGGCTCTGCGCTGCTCATCCGTCGCACCTCACCGCCGACGGTGAGTTTCTCGTCACTTCGCAGGAATACCGCGACCAAGAGCGGAACCGGCAGCGGTGCGAAGAGAAACTCGCCGACATGGTGCGGGCCGCCCTCACCCCGCCCAAGCCACGCAAGAAAACGAAGCCAACCAAGGCCAGCCAGCGGCGACGCCTCGACGACAAGAAACGGCAGGGCGAGAAGAAATCGACTCGCCGCGGCAGTTGGGAGTGAGCCGCCACGCCCCCGGCCCACCCAGTTCTTTCACCTCAGTTCCTCCACGCCCCGCCATGCTGCACGTCGCCCTGTGGGAGCCGGAGATCCCGCCGAACACCGGCAACGTCGCACGCCTGTGCGCGGCCACTGGCACCCGCCTGCACCTCATCGGCCAAGAGCGTCAAGCGGGCCGGCCTCGACTACTGGCCGCACGTTGATTGGGTCAAGCACCCGACTTTCGACGACTTCCTCGCCGCCGTGGCCCCTGCTCGCCTCTGGGCCATCGACAACCCGGCCCCGACGAACTACACCCGTGCCTCCTTCGCCCCCGACGATGTGCTCCTTTTCGGGGCTGAATCGAAAGGGCTGCCCACCGAACTTCGCGAGCGCTTCGTCGACCGCCTGATCGGCATTCCCATGACAACCCCTGCCGTCCGCAGCCTGAACCTATCCACCGCCGTCGGCGTCGTGTTGTACGAAGCACTCCGACAAATCGAGGGATGGTAGCCCGCTCGTTCCCCCTGTCATCCCATCAACCTGAAGCCCACCGCCCGGAACGGCCGAAACACGCCGGGCACGGGAGGGATGGGCATGGCGGTGATTGCAGCAGCGGCACCGGCGGTCGTGGCAGCTCCCACACTCGACCAATTGTCGGCGTTCGTCCACGACGAACTCTGCCGGCTCGACCACCTCGACCCCGCCCAGACCCCCCTCCGCAAAACCCCCCTCGTCCGCCGCGGCAAAACCTGCGGGCTGGTGTTCCACGTCGAAGGCCCGCGGTTGCTTCGCACGTCGGCGGTCTGGTCGGCCGACGAGGCACGGGTGATCGTGTACGACTCGACCGGTAAGCGGGTGCGAGAGGTGCGGCTGAGCGAGTCGCCGGCCGTGGAAGCCTGAACCTCCCGGCGGGCGTTTGTATCCTGACGGGGTACGCCACCGGGACCCCGGGACCCCGCCAATGCTCGACGCCGCCTTCGTCCGCGACCACCTCGACGCCGTCAAAGCCAACATCGCCAACCGTGGCGTCACCGCCGACGTGGACGCCGTGCTCCGCCTCGACGACGAGCGGAAACGCCTCCAACGGCAGGCCGACGAGACAAAGGCCAAGCAGAACCAGATCACCGACGCCTTCAAGAAGGCCACCCCGGAGGAGCGGGCCAAACTGAAGGAGGAGAGCGGAAAGCTCAAGGAGCAGGTGGCCGGCCTCGACGCCCTGCTCAAAGAGGCCGAACTGGAGCTTCGCAAAGCTCTCAGCGTCATCCCGAACATGACGCACCCGAAGGCCCCGGTCGGGGCCGGCGACACCGCCAACGTGACGGTCGCCGAGTTCGGCACCAAGCCGGCGTTCGACTTCAAGCCAAAAGATCACGTCGAGTTGTGCCAACTGCTCGACCTCGCCGACTTCGAAGCGGGCACGAAGGTCGCCGGGCAGAAGTTCTACTTCCTGAAGAACGAGGCGGTGCTACTGGAACTGGCCCTCATCCAGTACGCCATGACGAAACTGGTGGCGAAGGGCTTCACGCCAGTCATCACGCCCGACCTCGCGAAAGTCGAAATCCTCGAAGGCATCGGCTTCCAACCCCGCGATACCGCCGAGACGCGGCAGGTCTACACCGTCGCCGACTCCGATCTCTGCCTCATCGCCACCGCCGAGATCACCCTCGGTGGCATGCACGCCGATCAGGTGTTCGCGGAAGACGACCTGCCGAAGCGGTACGTCGGGCTGTCGCACTGCTTCCGCACCGAAGCCGGGGCCGCCGGCCGCGACACGCGGGGCATCTACCGCGTCCACCAGTTCACCAAAGTCGAGATGTTCGCCTTCTGCACGCCGGAGCACTCCGACGCCATCCACGAGGAGATCCGCGAGATCGAGCAAGACATCTTCCTCGGCCTCGGCATTCCGTTTCGGGTGATCGACACCTGCACCGGCGACCTGGGCGGGCCGGCGTATCGCAAGTACGACCTCGAAGCGTGGATGCCCGGCCGCGGCAACGGCGGCGACTGGGGCGAGATCACCAGCACCAGCAACTGCACCGACTACCAGGCGCGGCGGCTCGGCATCCGCTACCGGCCGAAGGAGAAGAAGGGGGGCGGTCTGCCGTTCGCCCACACGCTCAACGGCACGGCGGTGGCCTGCACGCGGGCGATCATCGCGATTTTGGAGAACGGGCAGCAGGCCGACGGCAGCGTGCTGGTGCCTGAGGTGCTGCGGCCGTGGGTCGGCAAGGATCGGATTACGGCGAAGAGGTGAACGTCTCACTCAGTGACTTTTTGCATGAGAGTCTTTATAGAAACTACTGTTGACGCCAACGAGAGTGCGGCAATACCATCTTGGCTGCGGGCGGATGGTCCCGCCCGCGGGACCGCACCATGAGGATACGTCGATGTCGTTCTGGTCGAAGATGCTCAAAGGGGAGGGGGCGAGCGTAGCGTCACCCTCCGCACGCGGCTGAGCCTGGAGTCGCTCGACGGCCGCATCGTCCCAGACGCCACCCCGACCGACCCGCCGGCTTCCCCGCCGCCGCAACCGGGAGAGCCGGTCGCCCCCAACTTCATCCTCGGCACGGACAATGTGCT
>JALOQR010000353.1 GCA_025459365.1 Fimbriiglobus sp. | reverse complement strand
CTGGCGAACCTTTTGATCACCGAGAGACCGGTCACCGACGACGGGCGGAAAGGGCCGACAGTCCAGGTCGTGCAAGAGGTCCTTCGCTTCGAGTACCCCAGGGCGGTCGGCGACTTCCAGGTGTGGCGATTCGTCACCTCGTTCCTATTCACCAACGACTGGTTCCTCGGCCTCCTCTTCGGCATGCTCCTGCTCTACTTCTTTGGGGGCGAGTTGGAGGTGCTGTACGGCACGGGGCGGTTCGTCGTCTTCTACTTGCTGGCCGGGTTGTTGGCGAATGGGGTGAAGGTCTTGCTGGCGATCAGCGGCATGGGGGTGGCAGTGCCCACGGCGGGCACCTCGGCCCCGATGTTCGCCACCCTGGTGCTGTTCGCCTCCCACTACCCACACCGCCCCATCCGCCTATGGTTTTTGCTCCCCATCCCGGTGTGGCTCCTGGTGGCTCTTTACCTCGGGCTGCAACTCCTCGTTCTGCTCGGGTCGGTGGCGGCCCGCGACACCAACGCCCTGCCGCTCGCCGTCGAGCCAATCGTCGGGGCTGTCTTCGGGTTCGTCTTTCACCGGACCCGCGGACGGTTGTTCGCCTTCGCCGACGCAGCTGGCGGACTGCTCCGCAAACGTGAACGGCGGAGTCCGGCCGATCTCCGGTTGTACGACGACGACGAACCGCAGCCGGCCCCACGGCCCACCCCGCCTGAGCCGGTGCCGCAACCGGCTGGAAGCCGGGTCGACGAACACCTGGAAGCCAAGCTCGACGCGGTTCTGGCCAAGGTGGCCCGTCAGGGAAAGGGCAGCCTGACGGCTGAAGAAAACGAAATCCTGATGCGGGCGAGCGAGGTATTCAAGCGGAAGCGGCGATAAACCAGTTCCGGGTTCCGTGGAGCAGGCCACCGGGGCTTCGATGGTACTCGACACCCGTGAAGCACGGCGACCGATGGCACGACCCGAACCGTCTGTTTCTACTTGACTCGCTCCTCAGAACCTGCGACGTGTGAAGTATGTTGATCGTGAGGGACGGTTCCCCGACTCGCCCACGCCTGCGGTGAACCGACCCGCTGGACCGAAGGACACCCCGACCATGCTCCGGTGCTACTGCGATGTCTGCGGCAAGGAACTCCACTCCGGGCAGGACGGCCGTTACACCGTGCGAGTGGAGGCCAGAAGGGTCTGCGAGCCGGTGGAGTTGACCGCCGCCGACCTCGACGGCCAGGACGACCCCGACCACCTCGACGCGATGGAGCAGTTGCTCGCCGACGCCGAAACCGAGGCGACATTGCACCACCCGCCCGAATTGCCGCCCGCCCCGAAAGCCCGCGAGTTCGACCTGTGTGGCGGGTGCTACTGCCGCTTCCACTCCGACCCGTTCGGATTCGAGCGCCGCCGCAGCTTGTATACCCGCTCGAACTGAGAGTCGATCGGGCTGAAATCGAGCCACCGGGTTCCCGTCAGATCACCACCACCCCCGCGATCAGTTCTTCGTGAGTGATCGGCCGATCGGCGGCGAACCGGACGAACGCCGCCGGCGTGCCGGCACAATCGACAATCAGTTGCCGTGGATTCGGCACCTCGAACCCGGCATCGGTAGCGATGTGCCCGGTGACCACCAGTTCGCTCTCGACCTTTCGCAAGAACGCTTCGGCCGCTTCGGCGGAGGTGTCTCGCCCCCAAAGGATGGAGTAAACGCTACCGCCAGGGGCATACTCCTTTTCGTCGTACTGCTCGGCGGTCAGGGCCATTGGGTCGAAGGCGGGGAGCCACTTGGTCGGTACGATGGTGTGGCAGCACAGCACTCCGTTCGCAGTTCGCACCGCCAGCGGGCTTTCGCGGAACAGGTCGTGATAGGCCCGGCAAATCTCGGCGGCGGCCTCCCCATAGGCCGCCTGCACCCCCAGTACGAACAGGGCGTTCTGGGATCGCCCGCCCTTGGCCACTTGTCGGCCGGTCATCTGGGCCATCTCGTGGTTGCCGGGCAGGAAGTGGACACGGTCGGGGAACTGGCATTTCAGAGTGGCATACAGATCCACCAACTGGTGCGATTTATCCCCACCGTTCGGGTAGAAGAACTCGCTGTGGATCAACTCCTGCAATACAAGGTGGCGGGTGGGGTGGTTGCCCAGATCGGCGGCCTTCATTACGGTCAGGAAGTTGCTCAGGTGGCCGTGCATGTCGCCACCCACCAGCAGCTCGGTGCAGCCCTGGAGGTGAATGAGATGCCCATGCCGGCCGGGGGTACGGCGGGTGTGATCGACCGCCCGGCGGAGGATATTCAGCACGCGATCGGGAGGAGGCATTGGCAAACGGGCCTCAGCTCAACAAAAGTCATTGTAAGTCGTGTCGGGCCGTGGGGCGGCCCCAGCGGCCGAACCGTTCCGCCAGCACCCCAGGCAGCAATCGCCAGAAGTCGACGGCTGCACCCACGATCGCCCGCCAGTGCCGCCCCTTGGGCCGCCGCAGGAGGGAATACAGCAGCACCCGCCCCGCTCTCACCATCAACCCGGCCACCGCCAGCACGGCTGTCACCGGGTCGCCCCATTGCACGCCCACCAGTGCCCGGTTTCGCTCGGAGTAGAAGGCGTGAGCAGCCGAATCCCCCGCCCCGACCTGGTGCCGCACCACTGCCCGTGGGCAGAACACCACCCGTCGCCCCGCTCGCCGCCACCGCCAGGCCCACTCCAGATCTTCGGCGTACAGGAACAGCCGCGGGTCGAACAGCCCCTCTCCGGCAGGTGGGGCTGGCACCGCCAGCGCTGCTCCACACCCGCCGAAGACCTCGCCACCCCCTTCGTACCGTCCGTCGTCGGGCTGATGGAACCCGCGATCGGCCCCGCGTCCATCTCGTAGGAGGAACAGGCCTGCGCTGTTCAGCCGGGTGGGATCGGCGGTGAGTACGAGCTTGGATGCGATGGCCGCGCCGGGATTCTCGGACACGCACCGGGCGAGTTCTTCCAGCCAGAACGGGTCGGCCACAGTGTCTGGGTTCAGCAGAACCCAGTAGGCCCCACGGGCATGCCGGCCGCCACGGTTGCACCCCTCGGCAAACCCGACGTTCCGCGGCAACCGCACCACCGCCACACCGGCGTATTGCCCGGCCACGTCGGCCGACCCATCCGCGGAGGCGTTATCGACAACAACAACTTCAAATTGCTCGCGGGGGAGGGTTTGGGTGGTCAACGCCGACAGACAGGTTGGCAGGTGGTCGCGGGAGTTGAACGCGACAATCAGAACAGAGAAGAGAGGGGGCATCGTTAGGCGGCGGCGGCGGCCGGATCGACGGGTGGGGCGTCGTCGGCCGGGGGCAGTTCGTCGGCCATCCGCCCGCCGACCGGATGAGCTGCCGACACCGGGGCGATGCTCGCCTTGTAGGCCTCCACCACGGCCCGCGGGTCGCCCTGGGCCATCACTCGCCCTTGCTCCAGCCAGACGGCCCGGTTGCACATCTCGCGAATCGAGTTCAAATCGTGGCTGACCATCACCATGAGCCGCGACCGCGACATCATGTCCTTCATCCGCTGCCTTGCCTTCCCCATGAATGCCGCATCCCCGACCGACAGCACTTCGTCCACCAGCAGGATCTCCGGTTCCACAGCCGTGGCAATCGAGAAGGCCAACCGCACCAGCATACCGGCCGAGTAGAACCGCACCGGAATGTCGAGGAAGTCGCCGAGTTCGCAAAAATCAGCGATCTCTCGCATCTTTGCGGCGAGTGTTTTGGGCGTTTCCCCTTGAAGGTACCCACGATACCGGATGTTCTCCCACCCGGTCGCCTCCATCTCGAACCCCAGCGAGATTTCGAACAGCGAGCACACCTTGCCCGTGACCTTCACTTCCCCACGAGTCGGCGGATACACGCCGGCCATCATTTTGAGCAGGGTGCTTTTGCCGGCCCCGTTGTGACCGATCACCCCGACCCGGTCGCCATCTCCGGCCGACAGGTTGATGCCATGGAGGGCGTGGATGTTCACCCGAGGGTTGTACGCACTCAGGAACAGCCCCTTCAGGAGGTACTGTTTGAGAGTGACGTTCCGGCTCTTGCGGAGGCTGAACGTCAGGCCGGCGTCGGTCAGGTCCATTCGGGCCATGAGGCGGGTTCCAAGTTCCAAGTTCCAAGTTCCAACGCCCAGTCCGCAGGTCGTCCGCTTTGTCGTGCCGCCCAAGCCCAACGTCGCGAAGCCAGGCAACGATTCTTACATCTGGAAAATGACCCGTTTAGACAACCGGGTGTTGAGCACGGCTGCCAACACCACCGCCAGTGCCGTGGCCCCCACTGCCACCCACACGGCCGTCTCGGAGGGGGGGCGATCAAAGACCAGTGGCAAGCGGAACAGATCGACGAACGCCGATGCGGGGTTGTAGGTCACCAGCCAATCGTACCCCGGCGGCACCACCACATGCGGGAACCACATGATCGGAGTGACAAAGAACAGGAACTGAGCAAACAGTTCCAGCAGGTGAGCGATGTCGTGGAAGTAGACGGTCGCAAACGCGGTGACGGTGGCCAGCGCCCACCCGCACACCATCGCCAACACGATCGCCGGGAGTACCATCCAGAGCCGCCCGAATACTCCCCAGTCGCCCTG
>JALOQR010000352.1 GCA_025459365.1 Fimbriiglobus sp. | reverse complement strand
GGCGTCCCCGGAAAGCTGTTCGGCGTTGGCCCGCCGAGGCCCGGCCGTCCCGGTCCGGTCGCCGGAGGCCCGCCCGGTTTCGGGTTCGGGGCCGTCTTCAGCTCCTGCCCGTCGGCCGTCGCCAGCCACCCCACGCCGCCCAGCGTCAGCCCGCCGGCCACCAGCAGGCCGGCGGCCAGCAGTTTCAGTTCGCTCACGACCATGCTCGTCACCTCCGTTGCGAGTTCCGCCACCGCCGCCGACGGGACCAGCCCGCCAGCCACTTTGTTCGCCAACACTTCGGGCACCACTGCTCCGCCCGCCAGGGTCACTGCCCCCGCCGCGATGCCCCGTTTCGCCAGGGCTGCCAGCAACCGCTGCCGTGCCCGCGCCAGTTGCCCGGAGAGCGTGCCCGGCTTCAGCCCGAGCCGCTTCGCCGCGGCCGCGTGATCCACCCCTTCCAGGTCGCACAGCACGAACACCGTCCGCAAGCTCGGCGGCAGGTCGGCCACCTCGGCGTGAACCGCCGCTTGCAATTCACCCCACGACGCTGCTGACACCGGGCTGTCGCTCTCGGGCCTGGCGGTCGCCCGTTCGTGCTTCGCCCGGCGGGTGAAACTCCGCTTCGCCTTGGCCGAGATTCGCACCGCTGCCGCGTGCAGCCACCCGGCCAGCCGGTCGGGTGTGCGAACCTTCTTCGCCGACTGAGCCAGTGCCAGGAACGTGGCCTGGAAGGCGTCTTCGGCGTCGCTGTGGTGGGGCACGCTCTGCCGGCACACTGCCCACACCATCGGCCCGTGCCGCTTCACCAGGGTGGCGAAGGCCGCGTCGTCCCGCGTGGCGATAAACCGGCGGAGCAGCACGGCGTCGCCGTCCGCATCGGCGGTGAGGCCGTCGGCGTGGCGGAGCACGAGTTGTAGGAGGGAGCGGTTCATGCCCGGTCCAGCGTACACCGGGGAGTACCCGGCCGGGCGAAAATGCTGCGCCGGAAATGTCGTGGCCTTTACTTCTTCGCCTTCCGCAAGAAGTCCCGCACCTCATCAAGCTTGTCGGTGCTGATGAGGTCGCACCCAGCGGCGAGCAACTCGTTCCACACCGCCGGCGTCTCCGGAGTCGCCCAGAACCGCACCTTCCGCCCCTGCGTGTGGGCCTTCGCCACGTACTCGGCCAGTTTCGCCCGCTCGGCGGTGGGCATGTCGCCGGTGCCGTTCCAGGTGAAGTGGTTCTTCCACGCATCGCTCACCCACGGGATGAGGTGTGCCGGTTGGTCGCCGTCCAGATCCTTCGGCCGGCCGTCGATGCCCGCCCGCCGAATCGCCTGCTTTTTCAGCCCTTCGCGGGGGGCGTTCCCGCTCAGCACCACCGTCACCGCCTTTCGCTCGGTCTTGTCGCCCTGCGTGGTCGTGAGCAGATCGGCGTAGTCGTCGAGCACCTTCGACAGTTCGGGCCACGTCTTCGCAGCATCGGTCTTCACATCGATCATCAGGGTGAACGGGGTGCCGTCGGGGTACACCTTCCCGCCGTTCCGCTTCACCCGCTCGCGGAGCGGGTCGAGGTAGAGGGATTGCAGGGTGCGGTCGTTCTTCCAGGCGAACGGGGTGTGGGCAACGAGCAGCCGGCCGTTCTGCAGCCAGATGTCGGCCTCGACGTTGCAGAACCCGTGGGCGAGGGCGTCGAGGAGTGGGCGGGGGTGTTCGTAGTCGTTGTGGGCGTGGGCGGCGGGCAGTGGGACGACCGGCGGGGCGAGTTGGCAAAGGCCGGCGGCGAGCAGGGCGGGCAACACGAGCATGCGTGGGAACTCCGGGGCTGCCGACGATTCTACTCGGCCACCGCCCCGCGCTCCCACCGCATCACCGGGCCGTCTTCGGGGTCGATCACTTCGCCGACGCGGGCGAACCCGCACTTCGTCAGCACCCGTTCGGAGGCGGGGTTGTCCGACTTGGTGTGCGCCCGAACGGTCCGCACCCGTCCGCTGGAGAAGGCGAACGCGGTGAGCGCTTCGGCCGCTTCGGTGGCGAACCCGCGGCCCTGGAAGGGCGGGTCGATGCCGTAGCCGATCTCTACCACCCCGTCGGCGTCTGGCGGACCCTTGAACGCACACCCGCCAGCCGTCGCCCCGGTGCCCAGTTCTTTCACCACGAACCCGAGCGCCCACGGGTCACCGGGCGGCGTCTGCCGCACCCGCTCCACCCACGCCGGCGACACCTCCGCCCGCACTTCCGGCGGGAGTGACTCCACCCAGGCCAGCGTCTCCGCGGGCGTTTGCAGCACCAGTTCGAGCCGGGCGGTCGGAAGGACGAGTGACGACATGCGAGGCATCCCGCGAGAAGAATCCCCCACCGACACCGCCGGCGAGCGAGAGGTTCACCCCACCATCGCCGAGGGGTGGTACAATTCGTTCGACCCGAGGGCGCCGTAATGTCTCACACACTGCCGCTGCACGCCGCTCTGACCACCCTGCCGGAACTGATCGACGGCATGACGCCGGGTGACGAACTGGTGCTCACCGAGGGTGGTCAGCCGGTCGCCGTCGTCACCCGCAGCCCGCGAACGAGTTGGCCGTGTCAGCCGGGGTCGGCCGCTGGACGCACCTTCTGGATGGCGCCCGACTTCAACGCTCCGCTGGATGATTTCGCGGAGTACATGGAATGACACTGCTGCTGGATACCTGCACGGTTCTCTGGTTCTGGTGGGCCGACCCGCGGCTCAGCGCAGCCGCCCTGGCGCTGATGACCGACCCGGCGAATCGCAAACTGGTGAGTCGGGCCACCCCGTGGGAGGTGGCCATCAAAGTGAGCCAGAAGAAGCTGGACATCGGCGGGCCATACCGCGGGTTTTTCCCTGAACAGATGCACCGCAACAACTTCGAGTGGCTCGAAACGACCGACGATCACCTCGCCGCACTGGTCGCACTCCCCTTCCACCACAAAGACCCATTCGACCGGCTCATCATCGCCCAGGCGAGTTGGGAGGGCATCCCGATCGTCACGTCCGACGCGGCGTTCGACCCATACCCGGTGCGGCGTCTCTGGTAGCCGCTCACCCCACTTCCACGGCGGGCTTGCCGAACTCGCCCAGCCGCGGGGACACACCCAGCCCCGGTGCGGTGCTCGCGCTCATCCGGCCGTTCACCCGCTTCGGGGCGCCGTCGGCGATCACCCGCGGGCCGTAGCTGTTGAAGTCGGTGCTGCTGAACTGGAACGACGGCGGGGTGCTGGCGGCCAGGTGGGCGATCGCGGCCGTCACGATGTCGCCGCCCCAACTGTCTTCGAGCGTCATGGCGATACCGAGGCTCACGCACAGGTCGCGGGCTTGTTTCGTCTTCGTCAGGCCACCGAGCTTGCTGATCTTCAGGTTCACCACGTCCATCGCCCCGTCGGCGTGCCCCTTCACCAGCACGCCCAGGTCGTCGATGTTCTCGTCTAGCACGAACGGGTGCGTCGTGTTCCGCCGCACCGCCAGGCACTCGGCGTAGGTGAGGCACGGCTGCTCGATGTATACGTCCACGTCCCGCACGCCTCGCACCACCCGCATCGCCTCGTGTTGCAGCCATCCGGTGTTGGCGTCGGCCACCAGCCGGTCGCCGGGTTGCAGCACGCCACTCACCGCCTGGATGCGGGCGATGTCGGTATCCGGGTCGCCGCCGACCTTGAGTTGAAACTTGCGATACCCCTCGGCGCGGTAGCCGGCGACGTTCGCCGCCATCGCGTCGGGGTCGATCTGCGAAATGGCCCGGTAGAGCACCACATCGTTGGCGTACCGCCCGCCGAGCAGTACGCACACGGGCAACCCGGACACCTTGCCGAGGATGTCCCAGCAGGCCATGTCGATCGCCGACTTCACATACGGGTGCCCCTTCAGCGCGGCGTCCATGATGTGATTGAGCTTGAGCAACTGCGTGGGGTCTTCGCCGAGCAACTTGGGGGCGAGTTCCTTCAGCCCGGCCCGCACGCCGTTGGCATACGCCGGTAGGTACGCCGGCCCGAGCGGGCAGACCTCGCCAAACCCCTCGATGCCGGTGTCGGTGGTCACCCGCACCACGGTGCTGTCGAACACGGCGACGGACTTCCCGCCGGACCACTTGTAGCTCCCCTCGTGCAGGGGAAGATCAACCTGCCAGGCGGTGACACCGATGATGCGCATGAGTGGCTCCAAATCCGATGGGGAGATGGTACGGATAGAATGAGCCGACCTGCGGAGAACCGCGATGGGCAAGAAGAAGCCGAAGTAGTGCACCATCCCCCCGCGGCTCACCCGCCACGGCACGAACAACGTCAGACACCTGCCGACGCATGCAGCCTGAATCCACTCTGCCGGTACACTTTCTGAAGCAGCAGTTTCACTTCACGCTCGATCCGAGTTCTTCATGCTCACCTCACCCGCATACACCCCGAAACTCCGCCGCTACCTCGCGGCCCAACGCGACCGCAATGGGTTGATCCTCCACGATCCGCGGCAGGTCGGGCACCCCATTCACCTCTCGCCGGCCGCGTTCGAATTGGTGAAATTGTTCGACGGCACCATCACGCTCGGCGAACTGGCATCGGCCGCTCAACTGGCGATCGCCGACGTCGCCGCGTTGGTTCAGGGGTTGGATACCGCCCTGC
>JALOQR010000351.1 GCA_025459365.1 Fimbriiglobus sp. | reverse complement strand
GCCCCGGAGGGATCGACGAAGTAGTTGGCCACCGCCTGACGGGTCTTCTGATCTTGCGACCCGATCCACATGACCATGAAGAAGGCCATCATGGCCGTCACGAAGTCGGCATACGCCACCTTCCACGACCCGCCGCCCTTGCCGGCCATTGCATGCCTCCCGTGTTGCGTTACTGCCCGAAGATGGCTTTCAGCTCGTTTTGGTTGGGGCGAATATCGGTACCCAGTACTCGCCTGGCTCGCGTCACCACGTCACGCGGGCTGACTCCTTCACTCACCGCCACCACGCCGGACAGCACCGCCCGCAAGAACACGGCCTCCTGTTCACCCATCGCCTCGAGTCGGGCCGCCATCGGGGCAATGAACCCGTAGGCCATCAGAATGCCGAGGAAGGTACCCACCAGGGCCGCACCGACCTTGTGGCCGATCTCTTCCACCGGCCCGCCAATGGCCTGCATGGTGACGACGATACCGAGCACGGCCGCCACGATACCGAAGCCCGGCAGGGAGTCGGCGACCTTCGCCAGCGCTCCGCTCGCCTGATGGTGCTCCCGCTCCAGGACCTTGATCTCTTCTTCCAGCCAGCTCGTGAGTTGTTCGCTGGTCGGTTTGCCGTCGATCAGCAGGGCGAACGCCTCACACACGAAGTGCTTCAGGTGGCCGTTCGCCTTCACCTTGGGGGCCTGCTGAAAGAGTGGGCTGGCATCCGGAGCGGAGACGTGTGTTTCCAACCCGAGGACGCCATCCTGTTTGACTGCCCGGGCGAGGCCATACATGAGCTTCAGCATGTCGACGGCGGTGGCTTTGTTGAAAGGGCTTCCCTTGAGTAGCCCGATCATCCCCTTGATCAGGTCGATCAGCGTTTTCTTCGGCGACATGATGATCATCGCGCCGAGGGCCGCCCCGCCAATGGTGATGAACTCCGATGGGTGAATCAGGGAGTGGACATCTCCCCCGGCCATATTGAACCCGACGAGGATGGCCACCAGCACCACCACGCACCCAATGATGACGATCACGGTTCACCCGCCGAAGGGATTGGCGTTCACAGGCGGGGCGCCTGCGTCACCCGATTATCGAAGCGGATCGGGCGGGGTTGCGGGATCACCCCGCGGAGCAGGGGTGACGATGACGTAGTCTTCGGCGATCACCTGGGGGAACCGGCCAGACGCCTCGCAATCGCTCAGCGGGTTGATGTTGGATGGGCGTTCGGGGTGTCGGCGCCGACCCGTCGGGCGGCTCGTCTCGGCGACGGTGACGACAAACTTCCCGGCCGGATCGGCGAACCCGCAACGCAGTACCCGCCGCCGGCTCACCCCGGGCGGTTCACTTCCGTCGCCTGCGGCCACTGCCGGGCGAGACAGGTAGCACGGAGCGGGGAGAATCGCCTTCAGGTTGACTGCCAGCATTCCGGCCAGTTCGCCAAGGGCGTCGGACTGCTCGGCGTCGCTGGCTTCATCGGGCGACACGAAGAACAGAGCCGCGGCTGCCGCCCGCACCAGGCCAGCGTCGGCAGCCACGGTCACGGTACCCCGCCACGCTCCGGTGATTTGCACGCAGGCGAACGCCCAACCATCGCCAGGCGACGGGAGATCCGGTGTCGGCTCGACGGTCCTTCCGGCAACGTGTCGCCAGATGTCAGACACGAACTCGGCGATGAGTTGCCGTTCGACGGACATGAGCCAACCTCCGGACGCGCACGGGTCGGAGGTGGTATCGAAGGGCTGTAGGGGGATTTGCGGGGCGGGGAAAGCGGGCGGGGGGAATCCCGCCCGCCGCCGATCACTCGATGAGGGTCACCTGCACCCCAGATTGCATGATGCGTTCCAGGGTGTTCCTCAGGTTGTCGATACGAGTCTGGTAGGGGCCGGTGATGATGTGCCCAGCCGGTAGGGCGGTGTCGGCAGCCGCCGACGTTCCGCCGGCCTTCTGCACGTTCAGCAGGAAGTTGCGGGCGGAGGTGGCCGAGGCGGTCGGTGGGCTGATGGCGAACAGGTCGCCGAACCCGATGGCGAACACACGGGCGGGGGCGCTGGGCAGGCTGAACCCACCGCTGCCGGCCTGCTGCCGCATACGGTTGACCACCTGGATGGCGTCGTCTTCGGCGCTGCTACCGGGGCTACTCCCGCCTTCCCGGAAGTAAGTGTTCCAGCCGGTTCCGGTGTATGTCCAGGCCGGGCGCCCGTTCGGCACACCGTCCGTCTCGAAGATGACGATCTTGGCCGCACCGCGTCGGCCGGTGCCACCGTTGACCGCCCCGTTCGGAGTGCGGGCGGTGAACGCCGACGGGGACCAACTCAGGGTGTTGAAGGCCATCGCCATACCGCTCACGGGGTCGGTACCACCGTTGGCGTTCGGGATGTTCCCGACCAGGGTATTGCCCAGGGAGGCGTTGTATGGGCGGATCTCGGTCGTCTGATCGCCCCCCTTGATCAGGTTGATGAAGTCGGAGTGACCCTGACCCGGACGGAAGTTGGGGTAGAACAAGCTGAGCTTGAGCCCTTCCCAGTCTTGCCCCATGCGCACCCGCGGGGTGTTGAAGATGTAGTTGGAGAAGTACACCAGCGAGCAGAAGTCGTTCGGGTGGTTGTTCTTGATGTCGTCGAGGGCGGAGTTCATGGCCGCCTTCAGTTGCCAGCACTGGGCCTCGTGAACGGTCCCGGCCAGCCAGTAGTTCCGCCCGCCGTTCGACCCCTCGCGGGAGGAGAGGAAGTTCAGCATGCTGTACGGGCCGAACCAGAAGTGCAACCGTGGTCGGCTGGGGTTGTCGGTGTAGTTCATGTACGGCCGCCGATTGGCGGCCGGCGCCCCGACGGGGGTGAACGCGGCCGTCGCCTGCACCGCCGGGGTGGTCCCTTCGGGGAAGCCGCGGGTTTCGTTCCCGGCCAGGTTGTTCTGCGGGTTGTACTGGCCGTTGTTGCCGGTGTACCCGAGTACGAAGTCGATGTAGTCTCGCCAGAAGCGTTTATCGAGGTTGGTGAGGTCGTCCACGTCGTCGGGAATGCTGGTGTAGTACAGAATGCGTCCGGCCCGGAGGTTGGGCGGGAGTGCCTGCGGCCCACTCTTCAGCCACGCCAGCACCGCCCGGTAGTTGACAAGGTAGCGAGCCGTGGTGGCGTTCAGCACTCGTCCAGCACCGTTGTTCAGCAGCACCTGGTTGATGCTCTGGACGCCGGCGAGGACGGGGTCGTTGTCCGCCTCGGGGTCGAACTGGCTACCATCCGCTCGAACAAAGAACCGCCGCCGCCAATCGGCGATCCAGTTGCTGTTCTGGTCCTGGGCCAGTTGGGTGGGGTGAACACGGTGGGGTTGCACGCCAGGGCCATTGAATCCGCCCCCGGTCGCTCCCCAACGTGGGTCGGGCGGCCACATGAAGAAGGTTTTCCCGTAGTACCCCGGCCCCATGCTGTACCCCTGGAAGAGGTTGCTGGTGCGGAGAGGTGCGTTCGTCCGGTTGGTGGCTGCCGGGGTCGTGCCCGAGTACCGGGCGAGGTCGAGGTCGTACCCGTACCGTTCCCACAGGTCATCGCGGAAGTTGTTCCACGAGTTGCCGCCATCGCCGAACGTCGGGAACGCGTACCCGCTCGGCGTCACCGTTGGGGCAGTGGTGCGGGCGGCCAGGCCGATCAGGCTCGTGTTGGCGGCGGTGGCGGTAGACAGCAACTCCCGGACATCGCGGGCGGCACCGGTGACCGTGGTCGGGTCCCAGGTGGTGGGGGTGGTGAAGATCTGCCCGCCCTTCCGGGGATAGCGGTCGCCGACGTAGTTCACCCCGCTGGTGGCGTCGTCCGCCTGGTGCTGGAAGAAGTCGGGTGCTGGTGTGGGGCCAAACTGGTTGGTAGTGTCGAAGGCGTTGTACCCGGTCCAGTTAAACGTCCGGTTAACGAATACCCCGGTGTTCGGTGCCGAGGTGACCGCTGGGCGGAAACTCGGGTCGGTGAACAGGTTCTCCACCGCCGGGCTGACCTGCATCCAGCGGTTGAAGGCGTTCCACAGGTTGTTGGGGTTTACGGTCGTCACCGGGTTGGCCGGGTTGTTGATGTTGTCCGGCGACATGCGGAAGTCGAGGATCATGGGCGGGCCGCTGTTCGTCTCGACGGTCAGGTTGGCCGGGGCCTGCACCTCCCCGGATCCCATGACGAACGGGCTAGTGGTGCTGAACGGATTCGGCCGGCTGCCGGGGGTGGCGCTACCGGCGTTGGTCGCAGTGAGGGCGGTAGTACCGCTGTACTGGGTGTATCGCCAGTAGTGGCCGAACTGCGGGTACACGGCATCGGGGTTCATGGTGCCGTACACCGGCCCGTTCGACCCGCCCCACTCCCCCTCCCAGTTGAACTGACTGCCGAACTGCATCGAGCCGGAATAGTCGAGAATGATGGCGATGTCGCGTGGGCGGTGGGCCGCCACCGCGAACGTCTCCCACGGCATGCTGTTCACACCCACGACCTTGGCGAAGAAGGTGGGGTTATCGCCACGCAGGCGCACACGCAGGGCCGTCCAGGAAGTACCCGCCGGGATACTGGTTGGGAAACTTGGGTTGAATTGCTGGGTCACGCTGTCGTAGTTGTACTGCCCGACATCGATGGCGTTCCCGGCTGG
>JALOQR010000350.1 GCA_025459365.1 Fimbriiglobus sp. | reverse complement strand
CCCCCCCTCTCTGCCACACTGCCACCTGCCACACACATACCCCCCCTCGGCCACTGTCACCCTAACTGTTGCCCAGTCCGCCACTTTCGCCAATCGGCCACGAATACCCCCCCCGACCGGGGGGAACGGTGGTGAGATACCGCCCCCGCCCGGCACCGGCTGAAGACGGGACTCCCACCGGGCTACTCCAGTCGCCGGGACCCTGGCCCATCGGCACCGGCCACGACGGAACGTCTCGCCACTCGTCCCACCAACCGCTGCCCGCTTTCCCCCTTGTCAACATCCGTTCGCCCGCCATAATCACACTTTTCGCAATCCCCGGCCCCGGCGAGGGTATCGCGGCGTCCCCGCGAGAGAGCAGCCCCGGCCCGAGGTTCCCACCGTGTCCGAACTCGTCGCGCTGGCCGTTCAGCCCCGCTCCACCACCGGCACCAAGGCCGCCAAAAAGACCCGCGCCGCCGGCATGATCCCCGGCATCGTGTACGGGCACAAGCAAGACCCGGTGTCGGTGTCGGTGCCCGCCAAGGAGTTGGATCACGCCATCCGTGTGCAGCACGCCCGGACCTTCGAAATCACTCTAAACGGCAAGAAGGAGACGGTGCTCATCCGCGAGTTGCAGTGGTGCCACCTCGGCAAGGAGATGTACCACATCGACCTGTGGCGGGTGGACGCGGCCGAGCGGGTGAAGGTGACGGTGCCAGTCGAACTCCGCGGCGCCCCGAAGACCACCGGCGGCGGGGTGCTGGAACAACCGCTGCACTTGCTGCACATCGAGTGCTTCGCCCTCAAGATCCCCGAAGCCTTCCGGGTCGATATCGAGGGGCTGACCCTCGGCCACCCGATTCACGTCCGCGACCTCGCCCTGCCGGAGGGGGTGAAGGTGCTCGACCCGGCCGAAGCCGTGGTCGTGCAACTCAAGCTGCCGGGCCAGGAAGAGGCGACCGAGCCGGCCGCCGACGCCGCCGAGCCGGAAGTCCTCACCGCCAAGAAGCCGAAGGACGGGGAAGCCGAGGAGAAGTGAGCCGGTGAGTAGTCCAGCGAGCGTCTCGCTCGCGCCGACCCACGCGGGCAAGCTCACCGTGGGTCGGCGCGAGCGAGACGCTCGCTGGACCCACCCTACACAATCGATCCCCGACCCCCGCCATGAAGATCGTCGTCGGCCTCGGCAACCCCGGCCGCCAGTACACCGGCACCCGCCACAACATCGGGTGGGAAGTCATCGACTACCTGGCCGCCGGGCCGGTGGTCGGGGCGTTCCGTTCGGCCTTCCAGGCCGACGTGGCCGAGATGACCGAGGGCGGGGAGAAGGTGCTGCTCGTCAAGCCGCAGACGTTCATGAACCTGAGCGGGCGGGCGGTGCGGGCAATCCTCGACTTCTACAAACTCACCCCGGCCGACGTGCTGGTGGTGTGCGACGATTACAACCTGCCACTTGGCAAACTGCGGGTGCGGGCGAAAGGGAGCCACGGCGGGCAGAACGGGCTGCGGAACATCCAGGAGCAACTGGCCACCGACGAGTACCCGCGGTTGCGAATGGGCATCGGCCAGCCCGCCCCCGGCGAAGCGGTCGATTTCGTCCTCACGCGGTTCAAGCCGGGTGAGCGGGCTGTCGTCGAGGAGGCCGTCGCCAACGCCGCCAACGGTGTGCTCCTGTGGGTGCGGCAAGGGCTAGCCGCCTGCATGAACCGGGTGAACGGCCCGGAGGCGGGCAACGACAAAGGCCAAGCGAAAAAAGAGAAAGGCGAGAAGGCGGGTAACGGGAAAAAGAAGGGCGAAGGCCACGGCGAGAAGGCGGGAGGCGACACCCCCCCGACCGCCAGCTAGGGACTGAAGACTGAGGATCCAGAACGACGAAAGGTCGCTCCCCCCGCCGAGTGTGCGGGGGGTCGTTCGGGCCGGAGCGTCCGGCCCGCGAGCCACAGCACCACCCCGGCGGTATCCCCGCCGGGTCTACTACGAGGTTTTCCATGCCGGTCGAACTGTACGAGACGATGTTCGTGATCGATTCCGGGAAGATGGCCACCGATGGCGAGATGATCAAGGAGAGCCTGCACGCCACCCTGAACAAGCACGGCGGCGAAGTGCTCGTCTCTCGCCCGTGGAACGAGAACCAGAAGCTCGCCTACCCGATGCGGAAGCAGAAGAAGGCCCACTTCCACATCATCTACTACAAGATGGAATCCACCAGCCAGCAGTCGCTGGAAGCCGATGTGCGGCTGAACATGACCGACTTCCTGCTCCGCCACCTGACCAGCCACGTCGATCGGCGGTACGAAGAAGTGATGATGCACATCGCCCGCGATGAGCAAGGGGCTTCGTTCGCCCTCCGCGGTTATCACGACGAACCGTCGCCGACCGACATCACCCCGGCCAACATCAACGATCCCAACGCCCCCGGCGGGGTTGCCGACTTTGGCCCAGTGCCCGACCTCGGCAACGGCGCCCCGGCCCCACGCCGTGGCCGCCGCTCCGACATGGCCGACGCCGACAAGCCGGAGTGAGAATGGACTCCACACCCTCCCAGGTGTGGAGCACACTCCTACCGACCTTGCATTCACCGCGCGGTTGTGGTCAGCTAACGGCAGGGTGGGACCACCATACCTGTTGAACTGAACCATAACCCATAGCCGGTCCCACCCGCGGAGGTGCCGCATGGCGACGCTGAACAAGGTGATGCTGATCGGCCGGTTGACCGGCGACCCCGAGGCCCCGCGGGTGCTGCCCAACAGCGGAAGCACGGTGGTGAAATTCCGGTTGGCCGTCGGACGGAGTCGTAAGAACCCCCAGACCGGCGGGTGGGACCCCGACCCGAACCAACTGTACATCGACTGCGAAGTGTTCAGCCGGCCCGACGCCAAACGGAACCTGTGCGACGTGGTCACCCGGTACGTCAAGCGAGGCGACCCACTCTTCATCGAAGGTCGCCTCCAACTCGACGAGTGGGAAGACAAGAACGGCGGCGGCAAACGCAGCAAGCACAAGATCGTCGTCGATAGCATCGAACTGCTCGGTGGACGGGCGGGCGGTGGTGAAGGAGGCGACGAAGGCGGCATGAGCGGCGGCGCCCCAACTGGCATGGCCCGCGGTGGCGGCAACTACGGTGGTGGTGGTGGTGGGTATGGTGGTGGCGGTGGTGGGTATGGTGGTGGCGGCGGTGGTGGTGGCCGCCCCCAGCAAAACCGCCAGGCCCCACCCCCCGACGACGACGGGAACGGCGACGAGATCCCGTTCTAAACGGACACCGCACTCCCCGAGTGCGGCAGACATTCTGATTCACGCCCCCAACGTGGGGGCGACTTCTGGGGTGGGGCGACGAACCCCCACCTCTAACCTCCGGCTCAGCAAGCCGGGGGGACAGAACCGGGCGGAGCCGACCGAGTGTCGGCTTCACCCATTTCCCAACCGGGTGATGTGATGGCGAAAGCCAAGTCGAAAGAGAAGAAAGCCGAAGCCAAACCGGCTGGCCGTAAACTGCCGGCCAAGAAGGTGCGGAAGCGGAACCAGGTGAAGAAGGGTGCCCACGGCGGCACGCTCATCGTGCTGGTGGAAGATGTGGCCCACGTCGGCAAGGCGGGCGATCAGGTCGAGGTGAAGCCGGGTTACGCCCGTAACTACCTCATCCCGAACGGGTACGCCATCGTCCCCACCCCGCACGACCTCAAACTGCTCGAACGGCACCAGATCAAGGTGACCAAAGCCCGCGAGGCGAAGATCGCCGACCTCAAGGTGCTTGCCGAACAGCTCTCGCGCCTGCCGTCGGTTACGATCGAGGCCCAGGCCAACGAGGAAGGCCACCTCTACGGCTCCATCGGCCCGGTGGAAATCAGCAAGACCCTCAAGGGCAAGAACCTGATGGTCGAGCCCGACATGGTGAAGCTGGAGCACCCGATCAAGGAAGCCAACACCCTCACCGAGATTCCGCTCCATCTCGGGTACGGCACCGAGGCCAAGATTCAGGTGCTGGTGGTCGGCCTGACGCAAGTGGCCGGCAAGAAGTGATCCGCCCCTGGTCGCCCCGACCCACCGCGGCCCCTGGTCATTCGCCGGGGGCCGCGGCCGTTTCCGTGGTCAACAGAGCGTGTGCCTGGGAAATCACGTCCGGGTAGCCGTCGTCGATCACGGCTGGCGGAGGCGTGAGGAAGACGGTGTCGGCGTGAGGGTTCAGGCAATCGCGGAAGACGGTGTCGGCGAGCGAGCGAGCAAGCACGGCGGCGCTCCGGGGGTGGGGCGGGCGGGTCGCTCTCAAGATCGTGAATACTGCGATGATTTTGACACTGGAGCAAGGAAGGGAAGTGTCGAAGGCGTTCTACGGTTGGAATTCCGACTTGTGGAGGAAGCCCCGGCGGGCCGGGTTCGCCACCCGCCGGTGGATTCCAGTCGCACCGTCGCACTACCTCTTCCGCTTCAATTACTTCTTCGCCATTAAATCCAGCACCGCCAGGCTCATCGTCCGCACGCCGACTTTGATGCTCGGGCCGGGCAGCGGGGCGTAGCCGTCGTTGTGCGTGCTCGGCAGCGGCTTACCGCCGTCCTTCTTGCTCGCCGCGTACTTCTCCGGATCGATGGTGCCGAGGAAGTACATGCAGATGGGTGCCCCGGTGCTGCCGAACC
>JALOQR010000074.1 GCA_025459365.1 Fimbriiglobus sp. | reverse complement strand
ACACGGGGTGAAGCTCTGCACCATCTTCCCAAGCCGGTTCGGCGACGCCAACATGGCCCTGAAAACGGCGGTGGAGGCGAAACGGTTCGGCCGGCTCACCCTCGGCGAAACCACCTGCAAGTGGTGGCGATCGCAGGCGTACTACGACGAAGGGGGCTGGAAGGGGACCCAGGCACTCGACGGCGGCGGGGCGCTCATGAACCAGGCGATCCACAACGTCGATCTGCTGCTGTGGATGATGGGCGACGTGGCCAGCGTGTGTGGGTTCACCGCCACCCTCGCCCACGAGCGGATCGAGGTGGAAGACACCGCCGTCGCAGTGCTGCGGTTCACGAGCGGGGCACTCGGTGTCATCCAGGCGACAACCAGTGTTCACCCCGGCTACCCGAAAACGATCGCGGTCCACGGCGACAAAGGCTCGGTCGTCATCGAACAAGACGACGTACTGAAATGGGACTTCACACCCGAGACGCCGGACGACAAGGCGACCCGCGAGCGGTTCACCGCGAAGGTAGGGGCGAGCGGCGGTGCGGCTGACCCAAAGGCGATCAGCCATGAGGGGCACCGCCGCCAACTCGCCGACTTCGTCGAGGCCATCCGCAGCAACGGCACCCCCAAAGTGGATGGCCGTGAAGGGAAGAAAGCGGTGGACGTCATCCGCGCGATCTACGAGAGCCAACGGACAGGGTGTGTTGTGTATCTGTGACCAGAAACGAAGTGACCAGGTAGAGTGATCAGTCGGTCTCTCCGTTCCCGGTTCCATCCTTGGTCGTGCGTGCCTACAATGCCCGCAAGTCGGCGGATATGCCCCCGCCGCGGAGAGCCTCGAATGTTCGCCCAGGCACCTGCCCCGGCCGAACCACCCGGCACAGAATCGACCGCCGAACCCGCCAAAGCCATCAGGCCAGGTGGCGAGCGAGGTATGCTCCGCGACCAGGAGTTCATTCTCTGGTCGTTGGCGTTCGCTGGAGTGCTGCTGCTTGCAGCCGTGGTGTTTTTTTTCTTCGACCGCTGGCGGAAGCGAACAGTCACTGATTCGCCGCGTGATCTGTCCTTCAGCCTGAACTCATTCCGGCAGATGTACGAGAACGGCGAGATTACCGAGGCCGAATTTGAGAAGCTGAAAACTCGATGGGCATCCAAGCTGAAGGAGAAGGTCGGGGTGGCCGCACCAGCCCATCCACAACCGCCTCCCACTCCGGCCCCACCGCCGGAATCACCACCGGCCCCATGACCCAACCCCCGTCTGCCCCGTTACCGCCCCGACCGCTACCACCGATGCGTCCGGCGAGGAAGGCGTGCCGCGAACAAAAACCCGCCAAGATTGCACTCCGGGTTCAGAATCGGTGAAGGTATAGTTCTCACTCAGATTGACCGCCGCACACAGTCACCAACTTTCGGGGAGTCCGAATGGCCGAGCGAAGAGACGGCGAGGGCGGGGGCCGGAAGCCCCCCGGCGCCGCAGGCCGCAACCGAAATGCCTACTGTTCCTTCTGCCGCCGCAGCCACCGGGACGTTGGCCCGCTGGTGGAAGGGCCGAGTGACGTCTACATCTGCGGCGAGTGCATCGACCTCTGCCAGTCGATCATTGAGCAGGAGCGGAAGCGTCGGGGAACCGGTAAAGCCGACAAATCCGCCGGCAACACCCCCTCGCCACGAGCAATTAAGGAATTGCTCGACCAGTACGTGATTGGCCAGCAGCGGGCGAAGAAAGCCCTCTCTGTCGCTGTTCACAACCACTACAAGCGGCTCCAGCACGGCGAGAACGGCCGCAGTTCGGACGTGGAGATCGAGAAGAGCAACATCCTCCTCGTCGGCCCGACCGGCAGCGGGAAGACGTTGCTCGCCCGCACCTTGGCGAAAATTCTTGACGTTCCCTTCGCGATCGGTGACGCCACCACCCTGACCGAAGCGGGGTACGTCGGTGAGGACGTCGAAAACCTGTTGCTCAAATTGCTGCACGCCGCCGACTTCGACATCGAGGCCGCCCAGCGGGGCATCATCTACATCGACGAGATCGATAAGATCGCCAAGACGGGGAACAACGTCAGCATCACCCGCGATGTGAGTGGGGAGGGCGTCCAACAGTCGCTTCTCAAGATGCTCGAAGGGACGGTGAGCAACGTCCCCCCACAGGGCGGCCGCAAGCACCCCGAGCAGCAATACATCCAGATCGACACGACGAACATCCTCTTCATCGTTGGCGGTACGTTCGTTGGCCTCGAAGACATCGTCAAGAAGCGGATCGGCAAACGCACAATCGGGTTCGTGACCGCCGCTGAAGGCCCACGAGAGAAGGAGTCGGCCGAATTGCTTTCACAGGTGACGGCCGACGACCTCACCCAGTTCGGACTGATCCCCGAATTCATTGGCCGCCTGCCGGTGCTCGCCCCACTCGACCCACTCGACGAGGAAGCGCTCGTCCGCATTCTGTGCGAGCCGAAGAACGCCCTCGTGCGGCAGTACCAGAAGCTATTCGAGATGGAAGGGGCAGAATTGGAGTTCGACCCGGAAGCCCTCCGCGAGATCGCCCGCCTGGCGAAGCAGCGGGACACCGGCGCCCGTCGTGACCGCCGATGTGGTGCGGAAGAAGGTGCCGCTGCGGCTCCAGAAGCCGGAAAAGCCCGAGAAGATCAGCGCGTAACCCCACGAGCCTCGGACCGCGAGGGAGTGGGGGTTGGACCCCGCTCCCTCGCGGTCGAGGCTCGTACCTTCACTTTTTCCGCCACTTTTTCGTTGCTCGTTCTGGCCCCCCTGCTATAAGCCTGCCCGCCAACCGACGGCACTTCCTTCCCCCCGGAACGGATTCCATGACCCGGTTCACCCGACCGCTCGCGGTCGCAGTTCTGCTCTTCGCTTCCGTCGCCTTGGCCCAAACTTCCGACGCCGTCCGCGTGGAACTGCGGGTGGTGCGGGTGAGTGCGAAGGACTGTCGCGAGGCGTTGGCCAAACTCTGCGAGAAGAAGCCGGCGTTGATGACCGAGAAAGAACTCGCCCCGATGTTGGAAAAGTGCGCGAGCGACCGCCAGAGCAACATCCTGCAAACCCCGCGACTGACCCTCGACGCTGAAAAGCCGGGCACTGTGTCGGTATGTGACAAGACGAAGTTCACCACCGCCGTCACGGTGAAGGTGGTGGACGACAAGCCCGCGATGGTGCCCACCATCGAAGAAGTCGAACTCGGTAGCAAATTCACAGTCACCGCCACCCCGAGTAAGGATGGCAAACAGGTCGAGTTGAAACTGACCTACCACGAGCAGCAGGTGGATGTCCCGGTGCCGCTGCACCCGGTGACGACGCTCATTCCGCCCCAAGGCGAAGGCCAGCCGATTCCGTTTACCCACTTCGTTCAGATGCCGAAGTTCCGCGAACTGAAAGTGAAGGAGACGGTGACCGTGCCGGACGGCGGGACGGTGGCCCTGTTCGCCGGGACGTGCAAGGCGACGAAGCGGAGCGAGTGCGGCGCGCCGGTGCTCAGCCAGGTTCCCTACCTGAACCGGCTGTTCAAGAATCAGGGGTTTGCCGAGGTCGAGGAAAGCGTGGTGTTGTTCGCCAGTGTGCAGCGGGTGAAGACGGAGGAACCGGCAAAGTTGATCCCGGTGAGTGCGGCGACCCGGGCGGCCGACGCGGAACTGGTGAAGTTGCTCGCAGACTACCGGCAGGCATGCGAATTGGGCAAGACCGACGAGGCCATGCGGTTGGCCGTGCAGGCACTCGCCAAAGACCCGACCTGCTTTGGGAAGTGAGCCACTCGCTTTACCGCCACTCGGAGGGGAACGCACTCCCCTTCGAGTCGCGATAACACGTGTTTCGCTACTTCTTCTCTACCACCCACACGTTGCGGAACACCACCGGGTCGCCGTGGTTCTGGAACTGGATCACCCCCGGCGTGTCCTTCTCCTCCTGTCCGCCGCCCGTCGGCCCCTTCAGTTCGACGTTGTCGTGGATGACCACCCCGTTGTGCTTCACCGTTGCCCGCGCGTTCGTGATCTTCTTGCCCCCCTCGAACACCGCCGGTGTAAACTCGATGTCATAGGTCTGCCACACCATCGGCGGCAGGCACATGTTTACCTTCGGCTTGTGCAGGGTGTAAAAGCCACCACACTCGTTGTTCTCCCCTTTCAGCCCAAAGCTGTCGAGTACCTGGCATTCATAGCGGTCTTGAAGGTACACACCGCTGTTCCCTCGCAACTGGCCGGTGCTGTTCGGCATCCACGGCAGGCGAAACTCGACGTGGGCCGTGATCGCCCGGAACGCCTGCTTCGACTTGATCCCGTTGTTCAGGAACTTACCGTCGCTCAACGCCACCAGCTTGCCGCCGGCCCAGTTCTTCTCGTCGCCGTCCTTGCCGAACAGCACCACCGCCCCCTTCGGCGGTGCCGCCCCGAGCGTCGGCGACTTCCGCTCCACCTTTTTGAGTGAGAAGCCCGTGGCATCGGCTTTCATCCAACGCCCACCGGCAATAGTGGCCACAATCTTGTCGCCGTCCTTCACCTCGGTTCCTTTGTCACTGCGTAAAGCCTTCGCGGTCTTCGGCTCTTTTCCATCCCATCCCGCACCGGGTAGCCCCCCGGTGTAAATCTTTACGTCGTACTTCCCCTCTCCGCGGGCGATCACATGGGCGGCCAATTTCGTCTTGTCGGCTCCCTCCCCCTCATACTCGCCCTGGGTGTCGAAATCGGGATCGCCCTTCAGTTCCTTCGGATCGGCGATGGCGATGCGTGTCGGCTTCTTCGCCTCAGTTTTTGGTGAGTCCTTCGGTTTCTCCTGGGCGGAAACAACAACGGCAAGCGAGAAGGCGGCGAGCAGGGCGAGGCGGCGAACGGAATTCATCGGGGGACACCAACGAGGGGGGGAAAGGGGTTCCGGCAGGCAGGCATTGTCGGCGGCTATGGCGGGAAGTCAACTCGGTCGGGCGAGGAGTTGACCGAGCAGGCCGAGGAGGTGATCGAGAGCGAAGGGCTTGGGCAAGAAAGCCGTGACGCCAATGATCGCAGCGTAGGCCCGGTGTTCGGGGGCGTCGAACTCGGACACCATGATCACCGGCACTGCCGGGCTGACCCGTGCCCGAAGGTGGTGAACCAACCGGAACCCACCGCCCCGTGGGAGCATCATGTCAACCACGGCAGCGTCGAACCCAGCGTCCGCCAAGCGTGTGGCCGAATCACCATCGGCAGCGTACCGCACCCGCCACCCCTGCGCTTCCAGATAGGGGGTCAGAGACGCCACCAAGAGGGGGTCATCATCGACCAACAGAACAATTGCCGGCGTGGCGCAGGGCAAAGCGGAAGACGACATTCGGGCGAACCCACCTGGGCGGAGTGGGAGGCGTTCGACGGCGGGACGTGCCGGGCGGCCAGTGGGGGCGTAAACAAGTCGAGTCCGTCCCTCATGGTGAGCGTCCATGCCCCCGCCTTTACGCATGCCGGCTGAATGGGAACCGCACTGCGGCACCTGGTTGACCTGGCCGCACCGGCGGGCCGACTGGCCGGGCAAGTTCTCTCCGATTCGGTCAGTTTACGCGGAGATCGTCCGGTCGGTGAGTAGGTTTGAAACGATTAATCTTATTGTATCGGATGAATCGACAGGTGCAAACGTGCGGCACTTTCTAGTTAAGGCGGGGGTTGATGCGTCGGCTGTCCGCTGCTACCCCACCGACACCGACCGCTCCTGGGTACGAGATTCCGGGCCGATCTTCGTGAAAGACCCGGCCGGAAACTCCATCGCCCTCGACTTCCGGTTTAACGCCTGGGCGAAATACCCGAACTGGCGATACGACGACCGCATCCCCGAGCACGTGGCGAACTGGCGAGGGGTGCCCCGCGTGGAACCCGAACGAAACGGCCAGCGGGTGATCCTTGAAGGTGGTAGCATCGATGTGAATGGGGCCGGGCTTCTCCTCACAACCGAGGAGTGCCTGCTCAGCCCTGTGCAGCAGCGGAACCCGCCATTCGACCAGGCCGACTACGAGGCGGTGTTCGCCGACTACCTGGGAATCACGGGCACCATCTGGCTCAACCGCGGGATCGTTGGCGACGACACCCACGGACACGTCGATGACCTCGCCCGGTTCGTCGGGCCGAACGCGGTGGTGACCGTGGTGGAGGCGAACGAGGCAGACGAAAACCACGAGCCACTACGGGACAACCTCGACCGTCTGCGGGGGTACATCACCCCGAGTGGAGGACGCCTGGACGTCATCCCACTTCCAATGCCTCGGCCGCTCTACTTCGACGGTGTCCGTCTGCCGGCCAGTTACGCCAACTTCTACATCGCTAATGGGGTGGTGATCGTACCCACCTTCAACGACCCAGCCGACCGGGTTGCACTGGGAATTCTCGGCGAACTGTTCCCCGACCGGGAGGTGGTCGGCATCCACTGCGTCGATCTGGTGTGGGGTCTGGGGACATTGCACTGCATGACCCAGCAGGAGCCGGCCTGAGGCTTGGGCCGAATCGGTGCCCGGCGGCACTCACCTCCGCGGCGCGTCCCACACCCGCAGCGTGTGGTCGCCGGAGGCCGTCACCAGGCGGTGGCCGTTCGGGTCGAATGCCAGGCTGTGGACGTAGTCGGAGTGTCCGCGGAGTTCGGCCACCTGGGTGTGGCGGGTCGTGTCCCACAGGCGGACGGTGTTATCGGCGCACCCGCACGCTAGCCGCGTGCCGTCCGGGGTATACGCGAGGGCGTACACTTTCACCCCGTGCGGGAGCATCTTCTGTCGCTCCCAAGTGGTGGTGTCCCACAGGTACACGTTCCCGTCGACCGCCCCACACGCCAGGGTACGACCGTCCGGGCTGAAGGCGACGGAGTAGTGGGCATCCGCAGCCGCGGTCAGAGACGCAACCTCTCTCCACGTGGCTACCTCCCACACATGAACGGTCTTGTCCACCCCGCCAACGCCGACCAGCCAACGACCGTCCGGACTGAAAGCCACGTCTGGGACGGTGTCCGCCTTGGTTTCCAATACCGCCACTGTCTTCTTGGTCCGTGGGTCGTATACGCTCACTTCCGCCCGCCCGCCGCCGCACGCCAGCAGGTCGGCGGTCGGGTGGAAGGCGACCCGGCCGGTCATCCAGCTCTTCTGGTCCCGCTCCCAGCTGTGTAGTTTCTTCCCAGTGGTGAAGTCCCACAGGTGGACGTTGTCCCCCCAACTCACAGTCGCCACCCACTGGCCGGCCGGGTGGATCGCGAGTCCGGTCACCCGCTCCGGCTCTAGGATCTTTTCACCGCGGCGCTCTGCGACCATCCGCAGCGGCATTTGAAACGTCCGCACCTCCCGGCCGGTCTCGTCCCACACACGGGCGGTCCCGTCCCACGACCCGGACACAACGTGTTTCCCGTCCGGGTGGTAGGCGGCGGCGTACACGAACCCGGAGTGCCCATTCCACACCCCACTGCCGGGCCCGGCCCCCGTCTCCCAGTAGCGGACGGTGCCGTCGAGGGCCACGCTCGCCACCGTGTTCGGGCCGACGAACGTGGCCCCTGTCACCTCCCTGGTGTGCCCGCGGAGGACGGCCACCTCCTGGCCGGTAGCGACATCCCAAATGCGGAGGGTGCGGTCGTCGGAGGCCGACACCAGCCGCTCGCCGTTCGGGCTGAACACCACCGCGTTGATCGTGCTGGTGTGGCCGCTTAGGGTGTGCAGGATCTGCCCGCTGGCGGCGTCCCACACCTTCACCGTCCGGTCCTTCGAGGCGGTCGCCAAGCGGGTGCGGTCTGGGCTGTACACCTGGTCTCGGACATTGTTGGTGTGCCCCTTCAACTCCGCCGCCAGTGACCCCGTGGTCACGTCCCACAGGCTGACCCTGTTCACCGGGTACGCCTCGTTCACCAGTAGCCGGGAGTCGCCTGGGGTGAACCGCAGGGCGAGTAAATTTTCCTGCTTGCGGAGCGTACACCGCACCCGCCCGGACTCCACCTCCCACACCTCGGTGTCGCCGGAAATGGTGTAGTTCAACGCCGCCAGTCGGCCGTCGGAGGACAAGGCGTTCATGCCCGGCCCACCTCCTTCCGGGGTGAGGTTGGTGTGCCGCACGCCGACCGTCCGGCCGGTCTCCGTGTCGTACACCTGAGACCACTCGTGGGTGACGACGAGCAACTGCCGGCCGTCGGCCGAGAAGGAGAATCCGTTGACGTCCGCGTCCAGCCCCACTCGCACCACCTTCGACGGCTCGCTGAACGAACGGAAGGCCAGATTCCGCGCGTCCACCCGCTGCAGCCACCCCCGTCCGTCCGGCTGAGTCGCCCAGTAGCCGGGATGCCGCACGGTCCACAGGTGTTTCCGCCCGACTTTGTCCCACACCCACACCCCGCCGTGCAGGCTAAGGCAGATGCGGTCGCCCGGCACGGCGGCTGGCTCGAACGCCTCGACACCCTCGACCCGATGAACCTCCCGCGACAGGTCGAGTTGGTCGTAGGCGTGGTGCCACTCCCACCCCCGGAACCGCACGGGCGCCTGAAGGAGAGTTTCACGAGTAGTGGTGAGGGTGTTTAGTCGCAGGTCGGCCGTCGCCGACGCCAGGCACCCTCGGTAAAGTTCCCACTCCGCAGCCGCCTCGCGGTCTTTTGCCTCCTTCGCCCGCTCCTCGGCCAGTTCGGCGTTTGCCACCGCGTCCCGCCACTTCCACATCACTCCGCCCACCCCGCCGATCGCCAACCCAAGTGCCACGACCGACAAGGCTGCCAGAGCCGGGTTTCGCTTCCCCCACCGCCCGAGTCGTTCTAACCCGCTTACCGGGCGAGCCGAGATCGGCCGGCCGGTAAGCCAGCGGTCGAGGTCGTCGGCCAACTCCCCAGCCGTCGCGTACCGTGCGGCAGGATTCTTGGCCATGCACTTCAGGGTGATTGTCTCCAGATCCCGAGGCAGGCTCGGCCGCAACCGCGACGGTGGCACTGCCTCCTGGTACTTGACCAGCATCATCGTCTCGGTGATCGTCAGTCCCTTAAACGGCTGGCTGCCGGTGAGCAATTCGTACAGCATCACACCCAGCGAGTAGATGTCGAACGCCGGAGTCGCTGGCAAACCATCGACCTGCTCCGGTGCCATGTACTCCGGGGTACCGACACAGGCGCCATCCAGGGTCAGGCACCCGCCGTCGTCTAACCGCTTGGCCAGTCCGAAATCGGCGATCTTCGGTTGTCCGTCGGTGGTTAGTAGCACGTTCGCCGGCTTCAGATCGCGGTGAACCACTCCTACTTGATGGGCCGCTTGAACGGCCCGCGCGGCGGTGGCGATCCACCCGGCCGCCAGTCGCGGGTCTTGCGGGGTGAGGGTGTGCTTGTACAGGCTACCGCCATCAACGTACTCCAGCGACAGAAAAGGCCGCGGGCGGGAGTCGTCGGTTCGCTCGCGAAACGCCCCCACATCGAACACCTGAATGATGTTCGCGTGCTGAAGACGAGCGACCGCTTCGGCCTCCGCCTGGAACCGGCGGTGCGACTCCTGATCGGCGTACGCGTTCCAGTTCAACATCTTCAGTGCGACGATGCGGTTCAACTGGCGGTGGCGGGCCTTGAAAACCACCCCCATCCCGCCCGAACCAAGCCGCTCCAAAATGTCGTACCCCTCCACCCGCAACACTGGCGGCATGGGGGTGGAGGGCAGTTGGTACGGGATGAGGTCGCAGGTCGCGGTCGCGGGGCCGCTGTCCGCCGCGGCGTTCGCAGATGCGGTCTGTTCGGCGTGATTCACCGGCTGCCTCGGGGAATGACCAACGATCGCCATTGTGTGAAGGATGGAACAGCTCCAGGATTCTTGCAAGAACCGAAAATCGAAACGGCGAAGAGAATGCCCGGTTTTCGTCGAAATTGTCCGGCGTGTTCGGCTGTCCGCTCAGGATTATGGTGCATCCTCAGTCGCAGCCGCGGGTGAAGACTCCCGGAGGTGCCTGACAGTTGTTCGGGGTCGGGCGACTCTCGGACATCAAATACCTGTTCGACGATCTACGGTATGCGTCGCACCGCCGGCCACGGTTTGGCCCCCCCTCTCTGCCACACTGCCACCTGCCACACACATACCCCCCCCTACCACCGAGACCCAAAAGTGGCGGATTTCAGCCGTTTTTGCACTCGGCCACGGTCGCCACCCCCGGACAGCCGCCTCTGCCTACACGTTCATCCAAACGAAAGTGCGACCCGGACTCCCGACCGACTTGACCGGTACGCCCCCAGTTCGGACACTCAGGATGTCCAACCTGCCTCCCCCCCGAGCACTTTCCCATGCGAACGGCCCTGACCGTACTCCTGCTATCGGCCCTGCCTCTGCTCGCTGCCGACTCATACACCCAGAAACCCGAGGTCGCCCCGGCGGTGACCAAGGACGCCATCCCCGCCGAGAAGCCCAAGCCGCCGACCGCCGACTGGCCCAAGCGGTTCGCCGCCGCCCCTGTCACTAGTTGGATCTGGGGGGCCGACATCCGCAAGGGGTACTGCCTCAGCAAGACGTTCAACGCCACTGGGGTGAAGGAAGCCCGCCTACGGGTGACGTGCGACAACGTGTTCACCCTGTTTGTGAACGGCAAGCAGGTAGCGGCCAGCAGCGAGTGGCAGCAACCGGTGGAGGTGGGGGTCACGTTGGCCGACGGGACGAACACGCTCGAAGCCATCGTCGAGAACGAAGGCAACCAGGGCGGGTTCGTGCTTCAGTTGGTGACCGACAAGGCCGACGTGGGCGTGACGACGGACGCGAGCTGGACGGCCACTGCCAAACGAGGCGACAAAGAAGGTACCAAGGCCCGACCGGTGGCGAAGTACGGCGACGGGCCGTGGAAGACCGTCTTCGACAGCGCCGGCGGCGGGGGCCAGTCGAAGGTGCCGGCCAACACCTTCGTGCTGCTACCGGGCTTTCAGGTGGAGAAGCTGTTCACCGTGCCGAAAAACGAGTTGGGGTCGTGGGTGTGCCTGACCGCCGACGACAAGGGGCGGCTCATCGCCTCCGACCAGGACGGCAAGGGGCTGGTGCGGATCACCCCGCCGAAGGTCGGCACCACGGAGGAAACCAAGGTCGAGAAGATCCCCGCCAAGATCTCTGCCGCCCAGGGGTTGCTCTGGCACAAGGGCACGCTGTACGTGGTGTGCAACGGTGGGCCGGGGAGTGGGCTGTACCGCGTGACCAGCAGCAAGAAGGACGATACGCTCGACACGGTCGAGAAGCTGAAGTCGCTGAACGGCGGCGGGGAGCACGGCCCACACGCGGTGCGGCTCGCGCCGGACGGGCAGTCGCTGTACGTGATCTGCGGCAACCACACCCAGCCGCCGCAGGGGTTCCAGCACAGCCGGTTGCCGAAGAACTGGGGCGAGGACCACCTCCTGCCCCGGCAGTGGGACGCCAACGGCCACGCTCGCGGCATCCTCGCCCCCGGTGGGTACGTGGCGAAGACCGACTTCGACGGCAAGACGTGGGAGATCTTCACCGCCGGCTACCGCAACCCATACGACTTCGCCTTCAACGCCGACGGCGAGATGTTCGTGTACGACGCCGACATGGAGTGGGACCTGGGCATGCCGTGGTACCGCCCGACGCGGGTGAACCACGCCACCAGCGGGAGCGAACTCGGCTGGCGATCGGGCACCGGCAAGTGGCCGAGCTACTACCCGGACAGCCTGCCGGCGATGGTGGACATCGGCCCCGGCTCGCCGGTGGGCGTGGAGTTTGGCTACGGGGCAAAGTTCCCGGCGAAGTACCAGACGGCGCTGTACTGCTGCGACTGGACGTTCGGGACGATGTACGCCATCCACACGACGCCGGATGGCGCGACCTACAAGGGGACGAAGGAAGAGTTCCTCAGCCGCACCCCGCTGCCGCTGACGGACGTGTGCATCAACCCAGCCGACGGGGCGATGTACTTCACCATCGGCGGTCGCGGCACCGGCAGCGAACTCTACCGCGTGACGTACACCGGCAAGGAAAGCACCGCGAAGGTAGAAGCGAAGGCCGAGCCGACGAAGGAAATGAAGCTGCTCAAGGAGATCGAGCAGTACCACCAGCCGGCGAAGGACGTGGCGAAAGCGGTCAAGTTTCTGCTGCCGCTGTTCAGCCATGGCGACCGGTTCGTCCGTTACTCGGCCCGCGTCGCGCTCGAACACCAGCCGGTGAAGGAGTGGCAAGAACTCGTCCTGGATGAGAAGGCGCTTGAGCAATTCCTGCTCGACGAGGAGACGTTCCAGAGGCCGTACAAGGAACACCGGCTCGCGATGTACTCTATTGTCATGGCGCTCGCCCGACAGGGAGACCGGGCGTTGATGCCCCGACTGCTCGACCGGTTGGCGAAGAGTCACCGCCTTCTGTTGCTCAACGTGCTGAAAGAGCAGGAAGTGATCGCCTTGCTTCGCACCTACCAGTTGGTCTTCATCCGGATGGGCTGGCCGGGCGACAAGATCACCGCCGAGTTGGCCAAGACGTTACACAACGCCTTCCGGGATCAGTATTCCGACGCGGTCAAACACGAACTGGTACAACTGCTCGTCTACCTGAAGTCGCCAGACGTCGTCAAGCGGGTGTGCGAGGAACTGAAGAAGCCGTCGAAGCCGCTCACCACCGAAGGGCTGGACGAACTCATCCTCCGCAACCGCGGGTACGGCGGGCCGGTCGCCGAGTTGATCCGCAATGCGGCCGACCAGCAGAAACTCTCGTACCTCTTCACCCTCCGCAACGCCACCGTAGGGTGGAACCTGGAACGGTGGAAGGTGTGGTACGGCTTCTTGAAGGAGGCCCAGACGAAGGCCGGCGGCGCGAGCTATCAGAAGTTCCTGGCGAACATCGAGGCCGACGCCTACGCCAACGTGAGCGACACCGACCGGTTGGCCATTGAGGCAGCCAAGCTCCGCCCGGCGTACAAGGCGAAGGAACTGCCCAAGCCAACCGGCCCCGGCAAGGAGTGGACCACCGCCGACCTGACGAAGCTGGAAGACAAGCTGAAGAGTGGGCGGAACTTCAAAAACGGCGAGAAGGCGTTCGCGGCGGGTCGTTGCGTAGTGTGCCACCGCTTCGGCGGTGATGGCGGAGCGACCGGCCCCGACCTCACCCAAGCCGCCGGCCGGTTCGCACTGAAGGATTTGGCCGAGGCGATCGTCGAACCGAGCAAGGTGATCTCGGACCAGTACAAGGCAAGCGTGGTGGAGACCAAGAGTGGCAACACGGTCAACGGCCGCATCGTCGCCGAGGTCGGCGGGAAGCTGGTGATCGTGACCGACCCGGAGGATTCGAGCAAGGTGGTGGAGGTGGCGAAGGCGGACGTGGAGTCGGTGAAGCCGTCGACCACCTCGCTGATGCCGGCCAAGCTGATCGACCCACTCGGTGAAGCTGAGGTGCTCGACCTGTTGGCGTTCCTGCTCAGCCGCGGCGACCCAACCCACCCGGCGTTCAAGAAGTAACGCCGGGGTGCCGTCGCCCCCACAACCCGCGAGCCGACCGGCCTGTACCGGTCGGCTCGCGGACCGTACCAATAGCCCTTTCTCCCACGGAACCCCGCCATGCGGTTCACGAAGATGCACGGCCTCGGCAACGACTACGTCTACGTCGATTGTGTCAACGGCCCGCCGGTGGCGGACCCCGCCGCCGTCGCAGTGAAGGTGAGCGACCGGCACTTCGGCATCGGCGGCGACGGCCTCATCCTCATCTGCCCCTCCGAGGTGGCCGACGCCCGCATGCGGATGTTCAACGCCGACGGGTCGGAATCGGAGATGTGCGGGAACGGGCTGCGGTGTGTCGCCAAGTTCGTCCACGATCACGGCATCGCCCGCAAGCCGACGCTGAAGCTGGAAACCGGCCGCGGCGTGCTGACGGTCGATCTGGAAGTGAAGAACGGCAAGGCCGAGCGGGTGCGGGTGAACATGGGCACGCCGATCCTGAAGTCGGCCGACATCCCGACCACGTTGCCCGGCGACCCGCCGGTGGACACCGAGTTCAGCGCCGGCGGGCAAAGCTACCGTGGCACCTGTGTGTCGATGGGCAACCCGCACGTCACCATCTACACGGCGGACGTGAAGGCGGTACCGCTCGAAGCGGTCGGGCCGGGGATCGAACACGCAGCGGTGTTCCCGCGACGGATCAACGCCCACTTCGTGCAGGTGCATTCACCGACCGAAGTGACGATGCGGACGTGGGAGCGGGGGAGCGGCATTACCCTGGCGTGTGGCACTGGGGCGTGTGCGGTGTGCGTCGCGGGGGTGCTGACGGGCCGCACCGGGCGGAAGTTGCTCGCCCACCTGCCCGGCGGAGACTTGGAACTGGAGTGGAGCGAGGCCGATGGGTGCGTGTACATGACCGGCCCAGCGACGGAGGTGTTCACCGGCGAATGGGCGGGGGCCTGATGAAGATCCGCAACCCGCACCTCATCCGTGCCGCTGGCTGGCTCGGCACCCAGGTCGTCCGGGCGCTCGTCCGGAGCCTGCGGTTCGAATACCACGCCCTCGGCCCGCCGGTTATGCCACCGCAGCCTGAACCAGAACCCCGCAGCATCTACTTGCTGTGGCACGAAACCCTGCTGCTCCCGCTGACCAAATATGCCTGCCCGGAGGTGTCCACCCTGGTGAGCAGCCACGCCGACGGTCAACTCCTGGCGACAGTGGTTCGCACCCTCGGCCTGACGCCGATTTTCGGCAGCACCAACCGCGGCGGGATGCAAGCGGTGCGGGAGATCATCCGCGACGTTTCCGGTTGCCGGCACCTCGCCATCACCCCGGACGGCCCCCGCGGGCCGCGGCGAGTGGTGCAACCCGGTGCCGTGTACATCGCCGCGAAAACCGGCATGACCCTCGCCCCGCTCGGAGTGGCCTACCACCGCCCGTGGCGTGTCCGCAGTTGGGATCGTTTCGCCATCCCCAAGCCCTGCACCCGGGCGAAGGTGGTGTCTGGGCGTACGTTCACCGTCCCGCCGAAGGTCCGCACCGAAGACCTGGAGCAGCACGCCCGCCTCGTGCAGGCGGAGCTCGACCGCCTCACCCGCATCGCCGAGTACTGGGCTGAGACGAACAAGTTCGACGACGCCGTGCGTGCGGGGGATAGAACAGACCATTGACTCCCGACCCCCGAGCGCCACCTCCCACCGTGTCTGCCGACTCGAACGATATCGTGACTGCCCTCCACCGGTTCCTCGTCAGCCGACTGACCCGGCTGGCAGCGTGCTGGGCGATCTGCCTGCTCGTTGCCGGCGGCCGCTGGCACCACGCCTACCACTGCTTCGACTCCCCCCGCACGACCAACGACTCGACGGCCGCCGAAATGGACCGGGTGCGGGTCGACAAGAACAACGGGCACACCTGGATCGACTTCGGCGGGCAGTATGTGTTCGGCCGCACTGCCGCCGACGGACACTGGCGACGACTCTACGACCGCGACATCCTTCGCAGCACGGCAACCGCCGCCTACCCGCTCGACCTCCAGTCACCGGGTATCCAGAAGTACCACACTCACCCCGACACCCGCCCCCCCGACCTGGGTGCCGACGATGTCAAGCCCGACGCCGATCGACTGCTCACGAGCATGATCGGAGAGGACCACGAGACCGCACGGAACCAGCGACTCGCCGATGTCCTCGGCCCTAGCCTCTCAGGAGATCCGGGGAACCCTCTCGCTGCTGTGGCGGGCTTGGCCGTCGGCCTGGAGCAACTCGAAGCCGACCGCAACTCAGAAAAGACGCGACTTGGCCGGCCACTCATCGGTGGGCCGCTCTACCCACCGGTTCATGCCCTCTTGTATGCTCCGCTAGGTACGGTCCGCGACACGCAACTCGCCTACCGCTTGTTCCAATTGCTAAGCGTGGCGAGCGTGTTCGGTGCAGGGTTGGCGGTGCGGTTCCTGTCGCAGGGGCGGGTGTGGTGGCCGGTGGCGACGGTGATCTTGTTTGTCATGCCGGGCATGCGGCCGGGGCTAGACCTCGGGCAGAACCACGCCATCACGCTGTGCATCGTGTTGACCGGGTGGGCCATCGCAGCACGGGCGAGCGAGTTCGGCGGGGGGATGGTCTGGGGGCTGTTGGCGTTCAAGCCGGTGTGGGGGTTGGCATTTATCCTCGCACCGGTGCTGCTGCGGAAGTGGCGGTTCGTGGCTGGCACGGCGGTCGGTGGAATCAGCCTGTGCCTGACTACGCTGCCACTCGTTGGGGTGGAGGGGTGGCGGAACTGGTTGACCGTCGGGCAGGAAGCGGCGGCCATGTACAACACTGATGTGAACTGGATCAACCTGAGTCGCGATGTCTCGGGGATTCCGAAACGGCTGTTCACCGACTTCTCCCAGCCCCAGCCGACCGGGGGCGACCCGTGGATCAACGGTGTATCGAATGGCCTGCTCGGCGCGGTAGGTCTACTATCAGCAGCCATTGGGGCGTTCGGCGGTGACACCCTGCCACGAGCATTGCGGATCGCCCGCCGCCGCGGGATGGGTGCTGCCGTCCGCGATTTTCTGTCGGGCCGCGGTACCAGTTACGTCGGTCTGCGAGCCGGGTTCGTGCTGATCGGCGGGTTTCTGTGCTGCTATCGCTTCATGTACTACGACGCAGTGCTGTGTAGCGTGGGGTTAGCCGCCCTGTTCGCTCACCCACGCTGGACGCTCGCCGGGTGGCGGGGTGAACTTCGCATGGCCAGCCAACCGCCCACCGCCCGCCGGGTGTTCGCGTTGGTCAACTCGGCCCCGCTCACACTGCTGGTGTTGATCGCACTCGCCGACAATGTGTTCCTGTATTCCGGTATGCAAGCAACCCTGGCGAACGACAAGTTTCTGAAAGAAGTGCCCGACACTGCGAACACGGGAGCCGCAACTGAGAGGAACGCCGCTGGTACGACCAAGCCCAAGACAAAGTGGGTCCCGCGAGACATCAGCCTGAAATTCGACTACTGCCACCCGGTTGACACATTCTTCGTGCTGGGCTTTTGGGCATGGTGCGGGTGGGCTCTGTTGACTCGCGGCGACCGTGAGCGTCGGCCGCCGCCATCTTGCCGCGCTACGTCCTCACCACCTTGAGCGGCTTCGCTTTGCCGTTTGTCTGTGTCGCTTTCGGCCAGCCGACAAAGCGGGCGAAGTTGGTTTTCTTCAAGAACTCGTGAATCTGCCCTCGCACCGTGAGCATGTCTTGGTGCAGTGGGCAGTGTGGCGTGTTGCCACAATAATCCGGCCCGAATGGGCAACTCACGTTGTCGTCGAGACGTTCGAATAGCTCAACCACATCAAACAAAGTGATCAATTCCGGGTCGCGGGCGAGCCAGTACCCACCCCCCGGCCCCGGCGTGCCGCTCACGATCCCCGCCTGCGAGAGTACCGTCAGCACCTTCGCCACCACCGGCTTGGGAAGGTGACGGTTGTCGGCGATGTCGGCTGAGTTCAGTTTGACCCGGTTAGCCGGGTCGTAAACTTCGGCCAACCGACTCACAGCGGCGATGGCGTTTTGGGCGGTCTTGCCATACGGGGTCATGAAGCACTCACTGGCGAGGATGGCTGGCCCGGTCAGTGTGGTTCGTTGGCAGCCGCACCTTTCTCATACCGGGTGTAGACGAACACCGGCACTGGCGAATCCCCAAGATGTTTCTGAATCAGGGGGAAGACGACCTCCCAGGTCAACCCCCCGACCCCGGTGGCCAACCGCGGGAGTGCCAGGCTCGTCACCTCGCCGCGATCGAGTTCGTGCCGGAGCCGTTTCAGGCAATGGCTGACGGTCCCCTCGGTGGCCGGACCCGGTTGCCCGCCGCGGCCAGTGTCGTCGTCCTGGGTGAGAAGGCAAAACACGCGAACACCCCCCACCCCGCCCCACTCCCAGATCTCCCCTGGCTTCGGGTGACACTGGTGAGCATAGTGGCGAAAGTCTTTCGCCATCACCGGATACTTTTCCCGAAGTGCGAGAGCCAGCCCGTGAGTGAAGTGGTCGCCGGGAGCCACCCCGTGGGCGATGGCCTGACACCTGGTCAACAGGATGTCACCGTGGACTTCATGAATCATGGTTCTCTCCTGAGAGGGTACAGAGGAAGGGGGAACACGAAGTTGGCCTCCCGCTCATCAGTGACGGCGGGAGGCCGCTGGGATCAGGCCTGTTGCATCACTCGTCCGAGGTCGACTTTTGCGTCCTTGCCGATCAGCCGCAAATCAAACTTGTCCTGCAGCACTTTGAAGATGTTCGGGGTAATGAACGCCGGCGGGTTCGGCCCCAGATTGATCCCCTTGACCCCGAGGGCCAGCAAGGTCAGCAGCACTGCGACTGCCTTCTGCTCAAACCACGAGATCACCAGGGTGAGGGGGAGGTCGTTCACCGTGCAGTTGAACGCCTTGGCCAGTGCCACCGCCACCGCGATCGCTCCGTAGGCGTCGTTGCACTGGCCCATATCGAGCAACCGGGGTAGGCCCAGGTGCGTACCGTATTGGTGCCCGTTGATGCGAAACTTGCCACAACCAAGGGTGAGGATGAACGAGTCCGGCGGGGTCGCCTCGGCGTAGTCGCTGAAGTAGTTCCGCCCTGGCTCGTATCCATCGCATCCACCGATCACGAAGAACCGGCTGATCTTTCCCGCCTTCACCGCCTCCACGATGGTGCCGGCCGCGTTGAGAAGCACTTGCCGGTGGTACCCAACCTCGAACACACCCTCGACTCGTTTGGGCAACGGCCCGCAGGCATTCGCTTTGGCAATCACGGTGCTAAAGTCGTTGTCGGCGATCCGCGTTCCGCCCGGTACGGCTGTGAAGCGAGTGGTAAAGATGCGGTCGGCATAGGTGGCGTGCGGGATGAGGATGCAATTGGTGGTCGCCACCACCGGCCCGCCGAATGTCGGGAACTCGGCTCGCTGCTTCTGCCACGGCCCACCGTAATGCCCGGCCAGGTTCGGGTGACTTCGGAGCTTAGGGTACATGTGCGCCGGCAGCATCTCGCCGTGCGTGTAGACGTTGACTCCCGTTCCCTCGCACTGCTTGAGCAAGTCCCACAGATCGACCAGATCATGACCCGTCACGAGAATGCCGGGGCCAGGCTTCGTGCCGACCGTCACCACCGCCGGTGATGGGTCGCCGAACGCCTCACAGTGCCCG
>JALOQR010000349.1 GCA_025459365.1 Fimbriiglobus sp. | reverse complement strand
TATTTGGCTGGAACGAAGAACGCCGAGTGTACGCCCATGAGGAACACACAGGCCAGTACCACCGCTGGGCCGAGGGTGTCGAACCGCTTTTCCGGATCGGTGCCGAGGTAGAAGCCGATCACGGCCACACCGCAGATCACCACCTCGGCGACCTTCCACACGATCAGTGTGTTCCGCTTCGGGTACTTGTCCGCCAGGTGGCCCGCGACGGTGCAGAAGATGGCCCACGGGCTGTAGAAGAGAATGGGCATCAGGCTGATGGCCGATTTCTCCGTCATCAACTGTTTGTTGATGGCGAAGAACATGGCGGCAGCGTGGATGGCCTGATCGTTGAAGGCGGCAAAGAACTGAGCGACGAGTAGGCCGATAAAGGTTCGGGAACCAAGTCCGCCGATGTGAGGTGAATGGGCGGCGGGCGGGGCGAGGGGGTCGGCCATCACACGGCATCTCGGCGGGAAAGGATGCGGGAAGTTTAGGACGCGGAACCCACCGAGACCTCATCCCAGCCCCCCTGGGTGGGCCAGCTCGCTTTTCGGGTCTCGAACGTGTGTCCGGTGGTCGGGGGGAGGCATTGCACCGCCGGCCACGGCTCGCACCCCCCCTCTCTGCCACACTGCCACCTGCCACACACATACCCCCCCCGGCCATCGCCACCCGAAATGTGGCAAAAATCAGCCTCTTTTGCACTTTGCTACGGCCTCCCACGCCTGATTCGGTTCGCGGTGAGGAAGGGATGTGTTTAACGCATATAAGAGTGTGAGTGTGCGTGCCCGTGGCTGGCTCGCACACTCTCATGGTCGCGCCGCCGAACATGACCCGGCCAGCGATTCTCGGGAAACGGATCTGGTTCTCCACATGGTCGCCCGGCCCCCGTACAATCTTGCCAATCCTGGTTCACCCTCCCCCTGTCCCGGAGTTGGCCGATGAGCGCCGCCGTGCCCCCGCAGCCGCCCCAGATCCCCGGTCAGGTGCCGTTCAAGTCGGGGCAGTACGAGTTTAGCGACGAGCACAATCGCACCCTCTCCGGCCTGTCAGACTCTCTCCGGGCGTTCGCCAACCTGATGAAGATTCTCGGGGCGGTGGTCGGGGTGCTCTTGCTCGTTGCCCTGGTGCTGGCGTGGCTCAAGCAGCAACCGTCTGGCGAAAAGCCCGGCCAACTGCATCTCGGCTCGTGGTCGGTGGTGATCGGCCTGCTCCCGCTCACCGTCCTGTTCCTCACGTTTGGTTTCTGGGCGGGGAAAGCGGCGGGGTCGTTCCGCAAGATCGCCGAGAGCAAGAACGAAGACGTCTGGAACCTGATGAACGCCCTCGGCTCACTGAAGAACATGTTCGCCATGCTCCGCTTCCTCATGCTCGCCACCCTGGTGCTCCTGGTGGTGGGGGCGATCGTCGCGGGAGTCGGGCACTTCATCTACGATCCGAAATGACGCCGCCCGTCAGCCGGCCGGGGACCGCAGCCGCCGAAATCCCATCCGCAGCGACGGGAACGCCAGTTCCTCGTCCGTCACCTGATCCAGGGGCCGCCACTCGTACCCGGCCACGTCGTCCACCCACTTCTTCTCGTACCTCGCGGTGGAGCGCCTCCTCCGCACCCTCGCCGATGTCGATGAACCCGCCGGGGATGCCGAACAGCCCCCTGGCCGGCTCCTTCGCCCGCCGCAGGAGCAGTATCCGCCCGGTGGCATCGAACACGAACGCCGCCGCCGACACGGTGGGGTTGAAGAAGTAGGCGAACCCGCACGCCCCGCACACGAGCGGGTTGATGTCGCCCGGTACCGCGGCGGCGCACTTTGGGCAGTGGCGGAAGTGGTGGATCGGCTGCATGATGGTTCGGTATAGTGGCGGGGTCGGTCCTTCGCTCCCCCGGAGGTCAGTCGCGTGCCCCGCCTGAGCATCACCTCATTTGTCCTACTCCTGGTTGTCTCCAACTCGCGTGCCGACGGCGACCCGAACGCCGTGAGTTTCGAGAAGCACGTTTTGCCCGTGTTGCAAGCCAAGTGTTTCTCCTGCCACGATGCCAAGAAGGCCCGATCCGACTTGCGGCTCGACGTGCGGGCGAAGGCGTTCGCCGGCGGGGAGACGGGGAAGAAAGGGATCGTGCCGGGCAAGAGCGACGAAAGCGAGATCTACCGGCGGGTGGCCAGCAAGAACGAGAAAGAGGTGATGCCGCCGAAGGGCGAGAAACTGACCGCGAAGGAGGCGGCCGACCTGAAGGCGTGGATCGACGCCGGGGCCAAATGGCCCGACGCCCTCAGCGGCGAAGAGAAGAAAACACACTGGGCGTTCGTCGCCCCGAAGCGGCCCGAATTGCCGGTACACCGCGACCCGAAGGGAAGCGCACACCCGATCGACCTGTTCGTGAGAGCCAAGCTCGAAAGCACCGGCCTGAAGCCCTCCCCGCCGGCCGAGAAACACACGCTCCTCCGCCGCGTGTACCTCGACCTGATCGGCCTGCCGCCGACGCCGGCGGAGGTGGATGCCTTCGTGAACGACCCGACCCCCGACGCCTACGAGAAGGTGGTCGAGAAACTGCTGGCGAGCAAGCACTACGGCGAGCGGTGGGCCAGGCTGTGGCTCGACGCCGCCCGCTACGCCGACAGCGATGGGTACGAGAAGGACAAGCCGCGGTTCGTCCACTTCTACCGCGACTGGGTGATCGACGCGTTCATCGCCGACCTGCCTTACGACCAGTTCGTGCAGCACCAACTCGCCGGCGATCTGCTGCCGAACGCCACCCAGGCCCAGAAGGTCGCCACCGGCTTCCTGCGGAACAGCATGATCAACGAGGAGGGCGGTGCCGACCCCGAGCAGTTCCGCATGGAGGCGATGTTCGACCGTATGGACGCCGTCGGGAAGGCAGTCCTCGGCCTGACAATCCAGTGCGCCCAGTGCCACACGCACAAGTTCGATCCGCTCACGCACACCGAGTACTATCGCCTCTTCGCGTTTCTGAACACCGCCCACGAAGCGAGCGCGACCGTGTACACCGCCGATGCCCAGGCGAAGCGGGCCGACTTGTTCCGCCAGATGGCGGCGATCGACGACGAACTCAAGCACAAGACGCCCGACTGGAAGGAGAAGATGCGGGCGTGGGAGAAAGCGGTTCGCGCCGCCCGGCCGACGTGGACGACGCACAAGCCCGAACTCGACGGCAGCGGCGGGCAGAAGAACTACCTGCTCGACGACGGCTCCATCCTGGCCGCCGGCTACGCCCCGACGAAGAGCACCGATTCCTTCACCGGCCAGACGAAACTGAAAACGATCACGGCCGTGCGGCTCGAAATGCTCAACGACCCGAGCTTGCCGCACGGCGGGCCGGGGCGGTCGCTGCACGGCACCTTCGGCCTGACCGAGATCGCCGTTGAAGTCGCCGGGAAGAAGGCGAAGATCGTGTCGGCCATCGCCGACGCCAACCCGCCCGAAGCCCCGCTCGACAAACAGTTCGACGACAAGAGCAACCGCAAGCGAGTGACCGGCCCGATCGAATTCGCCTTCGACGGTAAGGATGAAACCGCCTGGACGAATGACATCGGCCCCGGCCGGAGCAACACCCCGCGCACGGCTGTGTTCGTCTTCGACAAGCCGCTGGAGGTGCCAGCGAACGCGAAGGTGACGGTGCGGCTGACGCAGAACCACGGCGGCTGGAACAGCGACGACAACCAATCCACCAACCTTGGCCGATTCCGGATCAGTTTCACCGATGCGAAGGAGCCAAAGGGCGACCTACTCCCGCAGTGGGTGGGCGAACCGACCGAGACACGGAACGCAGCCGACGAGGCAGCGGTGTTCGCCATCTGGCGGGCGACCGTGCCCGAATGGAAGGACGCCCACGCCAAGATCGAAGCCCTCTGGAAGCAGCACCCGGCCGGCACCTCACAACTCATGCTGAGCGAGATGGACAAGCCGCGGACCACGCACTTGCTCAAGCGCGGCGACTTCCTCAAGCCGGCCGAGAAGGTGAGCGCGGGCGTGCCGGCGTTCCTCAACCCGATGCCGAAAGACGCCCCGCTCAACCGCCTCGGGCTGGCGAAGTGGATGACCAGCAAGGATTCGCCGACGACGGCGCGGGCGTTCGTCAACCGCCTCTGGCAGGCGTATTTCGGGGCGGGGTTGGTCGGCACCCCGGAGGACTTCGGCGTGCAAGCGGATGCCCCCACCCACCCGGAGTTGCTCGACTGGCTGGCGTGTGAGTTCATGGAGCCGTCGAAGGGGCCGGCGTGGTCGGTCAAGCACCTGCACCGCCTGATCGTCACCTCCGCCACCTACCGGCAGTCTTCTGCACTCACCGCCGAGTTGAAGGAGAAAGACCCGGCCAACAAATTGCTCGCTCGTGGGCCGCGGCACCGCGTGGACGCCGAGGTGGTCCGCGACATTGCGTTGTCCGTCTCGGGGTTGCTCACCGATAGCGTCGGCGGCCCGCCGGTCTACCCGCCCATTCCGCAGTTCATGACCGTGCCGCCGGCCAGCTACGGGCCGAAGGCATGGCCGGAGAGCACCGGCCCCGACCGCTACCGCCGCAGCCTGTATGTGTTCAAGTTCCGCAGTATCCCGTACCCGGCGCTGCTGGCGTTCGACGCCCCGACGGGGGATTTCGCCTGCGTGAAGCGGGCGAGGTCGAACTCACCGGTGCAGGCGCTCACCGGGCTGAATGAGCCGATCTTCCTCGAAGCGGCCCAGGCGCTCGGGTTGCGGATTCTGCGCGACGGTGGGAAGACGGACGCCGAGCGGGTGAGCTATGCCTTCAAACTGTGCGTCGGCCGTACCCCGACCGACGCCGAGGGGAAGACGCTGCGGACGATGTACGCCAAACAGGTGGCGAAGTTCAGCGACCCGAAGGCCGACCCGTGGGCGGTGGCGCTGCGGTCGGCCGACGACGCGAAGAAACTGCCGAACGACGCCACCCCGGCCCAACTGGCCGCGTGGGTGGCGGTGGCCCGCGTGCTGCTGAACCTGGACGAGACGATTAGCAAGGAGTGACCGACCCCGACCCTGAAGGTGTGCCCCCACCCGCCGGGCTGAACTTCCTTCTGACACCCGACCCGCCGGCCCGCCGGGTCACTTCGCCGCTTCCACCTTCAGTTTCACCAGAACCGGGAAGTGGTCGGCGTATCCGCGGTCGGCGTCCTTGATGTCCTTGTCGGGGTCGCCGAACCGCCACGGCTCGCGGCGGGTGGCCCCTTTGCGGATCAGCCCGGTGGTGTAGGTCTGGATGCTCTTCGGATCGACGCTCCAGCCCTTGTCGTCGAGCATCCCCGGCGACACACAGATGTGGTCGTAGATCAGCGGCTTGCCGTTGTACCAGAGGGTGCCGAACTTGGTCGGATCCTTGCCAGTCATGAGGTTGAGGAAGAACGGCTCGTTGTCGGTTGGCTTCACCTTGGTCACATCGCCAATGGCACCGAGTGCCTTCACCACGGGATCGGCCTCCGGCGTATCGTTGAAGTCGCCGCAGATCAGCACATCGGTGTTGATGTCCTTCTTGTTCAACTCGCGGAACCGTTCGTAGATGGCGACGGCGTAGTTGGTTCGTCCGTCGTCGCCGTCGCTGCCGTCTCGCTGCCGGAGTTGGCTGGTCCAGTGCGAGGAAATGATGCAGAGATCTTTCTGGTTGACGTACAGGTGCGTTTCGAGGATTCGGAGCGGCCTCTTGATGAGCCGCACGTTTCGCACATCCACGTTGACCCGGCTGATCACACACGGGGCGATGTGCCGGCCGGCATCGAGGTTTTGCATCAGCACGTGCTTGTAGAGCAGTTTCTCGTCCTTCTTTGCCTCTTTCAGTTTGGCGTTCAGCGCCTCCTTGAGCAGGTCGGCGGCTCGCACGTTCTCCACTTCGCAGCAGGCGATCACGTCGGGCCCATTTCCATCGTTCATGCCGACCAGTGCGGAAGCGATGCGGTCGTACTTCAGCGCTCGCAGTTTGGCATTCTCAGCGAAAGGGTTGTCGTACTGCTCATCCACTTCTCGCCGCTTGTCGTCCTTGTCGTCGAACAGGTTCTCGACGTTCCAGAAGCAAAACACGAACTCGTTTTGGCTACCGGAAGTGGCTGCCGGGCTGGGGGCCGGTTTGCTGTCGGTGGGGGGTTTCGTCTGTGAGACGAGGCAAGCCCCGCCAGCGGCCAGCACGAACAACACCAGCCCGATCTTCAACGGGGTGAGGAGTTTGTGGAATCGGGAGGGCCGGAG
>JALOQR010000073.1 GCA_025459365.1 Fimbriiglobus sp. | reverse complement strand
CTCGGCCGGGCTGTCGGGCATTCGCTCGAAGTGATCGAGGCCATCGAGACGTTGAAAGGCAACGGGCCGGCCGACCTGACCGAACTGTGCATCAAGCAGGCGGCGCTGATGGTGGAGTTGGCCGGCATCCCCGACCCCGCGGCGAAGGTGCGGGCTGCGCTGAGCAGTGGGGCGGCGCTCGAAAAGTTCCGCCAGATGGTGAAGCAGCAGGGCGGTGATGCGAAAGTGGTGGACGACCCCAGCCGATTGCCCCTCGCCCCGAAGAAGACGCTCGTGCGGGCCATCGCCGATGGGTTCATCGACGACCTGGATGCCCTTGGTGTGGGCGTGGCCACCGCCCGGCTCGGTGGTGGTCGCGAGAAGGCCGACGACACAATCGATCCGTCCGTCGGCGTGGTGGTGTGCAAGAAGCCCGGTGAGGCAGTGCGGAAAGGCGACACGGTATTCGAGGTACACCACCGCGAACGCGGGCTGGTGGAGGCGATCGCATTGCTGAGCTTGTGCCACCGCGTGGGCGACACCCCACCACCGGCGCAACCACTGGTGTTGGAGGAACTCCGATGACCGACGCACTCGTCGCCGCGGCCAAAGCGGCTCGCGAACAGGCCTTCGCCCCGTATTCCAAGTTCAAAGTCGGTGCGGCACTGCTGGCCGAGGATGGCACCATCGTGACCGGGTGCAACGTCGAGAGCGCCAGCTACGGGCTGACCCTCTGCGCCGAGCGAGTCGCCATCGTGAAGGGTGTCAGTGAAGGGCGGCGGAAGTTCACCTGTGTGGCGGTGGTCGCCGACACGGATAGCCCCACCCCACCCTGCGGAGCGTGCCGACAGTTGCTCTGGGAGTTCGCCCCGGAGGCGGAGGTGATTCTGGAGAACCTGAGCGGCACGCGGAAGCGGTTCATGATGCGAGAATTGCTGCCCTATGGCTTCGACGGCGGGTTCCTGACCGGCGAGCCGGGGGCGTGAGCCGCCGGGTGGTCAAATAAAGTTCGGTTCGGCGTCGAGTTCTGGCGGGGCGAACTGGCCGAGTTTCCACTTCTCCACGGCCAGCGCCGCCATCGCCGCGTTGTCGGTACACAAGCTCAGCGGCGGGATGATCAACTCCGCCCCTTCCTTCGCACACATTTCGGCCAACTTCATTCGCAGCCGTTTGTTCGCGCTCACCCCGCCGCCCACCGCCAGCCGCGTTAGCCCCGTCTGCCGCAGTGCCTGCTTGCACTTGAGTGAGAGGGCATCCACGACGGCTTCCTGAAAGCTCGCCGCGAGGTCGGCCCGCTTCTGGCCGGGGCCGGGTGGGGCAGCATTGCTCACGTTCTGCCCGTGACAGGCATAGAGCACGGCGGTCTTCAGCCCACTGAACGAAAACTCCAGCCGGGCATCGTCGGCGAACGCCCGTGGGAATGGAAACGCCGTCGGGTGGCCAGTGGCGGCTTCACGCTCGACCGCTGGCCCACCGGGGAAGCCCAACCCGAGGATCGCCGCGACTTTGTCGAAGGCTTCGCCCGCCGCGTCGTCGCGGGTGCCGCCGAGCAACTCCAGTGACAACGCAGTGTCGCAGCGGAACAGGGCCGTGTGCCCGCCGCTCACCACCAGCCCGAGGCACGGGAAAATGTCCTTTCCGGCGGCGAGCCGGCAGGCGTAGATGTGGCTGGCAACGTGGTTCACCGCTACAAGGGGCACGCCGAGGGCGAGCGAAAGGGTTTTCGCCGCGGTCACCCCGACGAGCAGCGCCCCGACCAACCCCGGCGTATTGTGAACGGCCACGCACCCCACGTCGGCGAGGGTGATGCCCGCTTTGCGAACCGCCTCGTCGATGACGGGCAGAAGGTTCCGCAGGTGGGCACGGCTGGCGATCTCGGGCACCACCCCGCCGAACCGGGTGTGGAGGTCGTGTTGCGACGCGACGACCGACGACTTCACTGTGAGGTCGTCGGTGAACACCGCGGCTGCTGTTTCATCGCAGGAGGTTTCGAGGGCCAAGAAGTGAGTCATCAGGGAGTCTCAAGGGCGAGTGGGGGGAGTCCGCCTCCTGTCAGGGGCCGTTCGACGTGTTTGGGCGTCGAACGCGTGTCCGAGGATCGGGGGATGTACCCCCCCTCTCTGCCACACTGCCACCTGCCACACACATATCCCCCCCCTGCCACCGCCACCCCAAAAGTGGCGAAAACCAGCCTCTTTTGCACTTTTTTGCCACTGCGACCGACCCCGGTTCGGAGTCCGTGTACCTGGTGGCGGCGTCAGCCGATCGTGGCATGACGATCGCACATGCGTTTACCACCCCTTCGTCTTGGTCTTCACCCGCACGAGTTGCTTGTCGGCGGTGATGTAGAGCGTGCTACCGTCGTCGCCCCAGCCGCAGTTGGCGGTCGGCACGCCGGTGGCCAGGGTGCCCAGGTGCTTGCCATCCTTGTCGAACACCAGCACTCCGCCCGGCCCGGTGGCGAACACGTTGCCCGCCTTGTCGACCTTCAGCCCGTCCGGCAGGCCCGGCTTTTTGTCCTTCACCGCCTGGGTGGCATCGAAGAACACCTTGCCCGCGTCGAGCGTGCCATCGGCCTTCACTGGGAACGCCATCCAGATCGCCTTGTCCGGGTCGGAGTTGGCGACGTACAGCGTTTTTTCGTCGGGGCTGAAGGCGATGCCGTTCGGCCGGCTCATTTCTTTGGTCAGGAGTGTGAGTTCACCTTTCGGGCTGAGTCGGTAGACGCCCTGAAAGTCGAGTTCCTTCCGCTTGTCTTTCATCTGGTCGGGCAGGCCGTAGGGCGGATCGGTGAAATACAGGTCGCCATTTGATTTGAAGGCCAGGTCGTTGGGGCTGTTCAGCCGTTTGCCGTCGAACTTATCGACCAGGGTGACAAACTTGCCATCCACGAGCCGGCTCACCCGCCGGTCGCCGTGCTGGCACAGGATGAGCTTGCCGTCCTTGTCGAGGGCCAGCCCGTTCGAGCCAGGTTCTTTGCCGGTGAACTTCTCCGTTCCCGTGTATCCACTCGGCTGGAGGAAGTCTTGTAGCCCGCCCTTCTCGCTCCACTTCCAGATCTTGTTCTTGGGAATGTCGCTGAACAGCAGGTGTCCGCCGTCCTTGTCCTTCACCCAGACCGGCCCCTCGCTCCAGTCGAACCCGCCGGCCAACACTTCGATGACGGCATCCTTTGGAATCAACTCGTCGAACTTTGGGTCTTTTCGTTCGATACTTCCGAGGGCCATCGGTTTCTTGTCGTCGGCGGGGGCGGTGGCAATCAGCGCGACAACGAAGAGACCGGCGAGCGCGGTCCGAACAGGGGACATGAGACAACTCCGGTGGGACCGCGGGGTCTGGCGGGGGGAAGGCGGCCGACCCGCACGCGGCTGTGGGTACTGTACCACCGCCGGCGACCGGAACAAGGAGTGTAGCCGGTCGCCCGTTGTCTACCGCCGCGGGGTGCGGTTTCCTTTCGCCTTGCCGACCGGCACCGATGCTGCCACCATCACAACGGGCACCCGCCCGCGACCGGGAGCAACCATGACGAGCCGACCGAAGCTGAACTGCCCGCGGCTGGTGGCCGTTTGGCCGGGTATGGGGCATGTGGGCATCAACGCCGGTATTTTCCTGCTCTCCAAATTGGAGATGACCCTCCACGCCGATTTCGACTCTTCGCCACTGTTCGACCTCGATTCAGTGGAGGTCAAGCATGGCCTGATCCGCTCGGCCCGCCGCCCCCGCAATCGCCTCTACTTGTGGACCGACCCTGCTGGCCGCAACGACTTACTCGTGTTTCTCGGTGAGGCCCAACCGCCGGCGGGTAAGCACGCCTTCTGCCGCGAGTTGGTGAGCTATGTTCGCGGCCTGGGAGTCGATCGCATCTACACATTTGCCGCGATGGCGACCCCCATGCACCCCGAACACCCCAGCCGGGTATTCGTGGCCGCCACCGACGAGGCCGTGCTCGACGAACTCCGCCCGCTGCCGGTGAAGGTCCTTGATGAGGGGCAGATTGGCGGGTTGAACGGGGTGCTACTGGGCGTGGCTGCGGAAGAGGGGCTGGCCGGGGCGTGCTTTCTCGGCGAGATGCCACACATCTTCGCTCAATTGCCGTTCCCGAAGGGCTCTCTGGCCGTACTCGAAGTGTTCACCGCTCTGAGCGGCATCACTCTGGACACGACCGAACTGGCCCAACAGGCGGAGTCGGTCGAGGTGCAATTGGGGGAACTGCTCGAACGGGTCCAGGAACAGGTGAAAGAGCAACTCCGGGACCGCGACGACCCAGCCGGGGATGACGAACCCGACGAAATTGACGCGGAAGCCGAGGCCGAGAGCGACGACCAACCGGCCGACGCCACCCCAAACACCCCCAGTCCAGACACCGTGCGGCGTGTGGAGGAGTTGTTTGCTCAGGCCGCCGCCGATCGCTCCAAGGCGTTCGAACTCAAGGCCGAACTCGACCGACTCCGCCTCTTCACGCAATATGAGGACCGTTTTCTGGATCTCTTCCGGCGGCCGGGGGAAGGGAAAATCGGGGGATAGTGCGGAAGAGGGTGTCGGATTTTTTGGAAGACTGGGAAACTTAAACCGATTCTCGTGTTATTCCGTGACGCAGGCTCGGCCAGGGATCTGTATTGATGATGCAGACGAAGTCACCCGCTTCGTCCACCCCCTGACCCTGACGGAGTTGCCTATGTTCGTTCGGCTTCTCGGCCTGCTCACCCTGCTGGCAGCGACGGTCGCTGCTCAGGCGAGCGTTGTGCCGTCGTCCCCGCCGCCGGCCCCGCCGCCGGTCGTCGCTCCGCCCCCGCCGGACATCATTCTTCCGCCGCCCCCCCCGGCTCCCACTCCGGCCCCGGTGGATCCTCCGGCCCCGCCCGTCCTCCCACCGCCGGATGTCATTCTGCCGCCGCCCCCGCCGGCCCCGATTGCTCCACCGGCCGACCCAATCATCACCCCTCCACTCTCCATCGACCCGCCACCGGCGAACGCCATCGCTCCGCCACCCGACCCGAACGCCATCCCCGGCCCGTTCGGCATTGTCGGGCTGGCCATCGCTGCTGGCATGTTCGGCCTGCGCAAACTGGTCCGCCGCACGCCGGCCAACGAAACGCCGGCCCAGGCCGACTGACCCTGTGAGTGCCGAAACTGGAAGCGGGGCGGGGATATCCCCGCCCCGTGTCGTTTGTCGCCGTGGCTGGCGACTGGGGACGCCGGCTTACTTCTTCGCAATGCCGCTCAGCGTTCGTCGCACATCGTCGAGCGTACCCACCGCGACCACCATGCGGAAGGAGTAGTCGCCGGCCGCGATTCCCTGAGGCTCCTTCACCCGGAACACGCAGTTCCACTTCACCACGTTCTCGGCTGCATAGCGAAACCGCCCGTACCCTGCTCCCTCGGACCCCTTGCTCGGCTGATCCGGCGACCACACGCCCATGGCGTGTCGTCCGTCGGCTGTCGCAAACACCACCGGCTTCGCTTGCTCGCCCGGCCCATCACTCAGCCTGGTGATTTCCCCGTTCTCCATGTCCAGCGTGTAGAACTGGTCGAACCCCGGCGGCATGTACCCCGTGAGCGCTTCAAACTGAGCGTAGGTATGCCGCTCGCCCGGCGGTACGCGGAACGACACACGGTAATCGATGGCGTGCGGCCACATTTTGGACCCGATGATGATCCGCTTACTCACCCGGTGGTCGGACAGTGCCGTGGTGTTCAACGCCGGTTTGCCATCCGACTTCTCCCCCGGCCGTAGCCAGAAGGCCATCCGCGTGCTCGACAACAACTCGTTGCCAGCCGCTTGCAGGCGGAGTAGTCGGCTGGTGGAGGTAGGGCCGTCGCCGTCGAACCGCGACCCGGCCTCGGTCGGGTTGTAGCATTCCGCGTGGAATCCGCCCTTCCGGCCGAAGTCGAACGACGCCGCCGACTGCAACTGCCGGCCGTGGTCGGCGCTGTCGATGAACTCCACGCCGTCCCAGGTCAGGGAGTGAACAGCCCCCGCCAGCCGACGGGTCGTGGTGATGACGATTTCGGACTTGCCGGCCTTCCCACGGATGACCGCATCGCCGGTGGGCGACTCGGCCATGGGGGTGAGCGCGAGCAGCACCGCGAGTGAGAGCGGCATGAGGCTCCTGCGGGCGAGAGGCAGTTGGGTTGGCCGGCGGAGGCTTAACTCCACATCTGGAACCGACCCGTCGGCTCGAATGCGTGCCGAAGGTGCAACACGGTTGGCTCCTTCTGACCTGGCGGCCAGGCCAGGGCGAGAACATCGAACCGCGATTTCACACCAAGCAGTTTACGCCGGCTGAAAAACCGCAGCATTGCGGCGGTGAGTTTCTTCTGCTTGGCGAAGTCGACCGAGGCCGCGGGAACGTGTGGATCGGTGCCAGAGGTGCTTCGGACTTCCACGATTACGAGCGTATCGCCGTCGATGGCGAGGAGATCGATCTCGCCGAGATGTTCGTTGAGGTTGGCCCCGACGATGCGCCAGCCGAGTTTCTGGAGGTACTTCGCCGCCGCACGCTCCGAGCGCCGCCCGAACCACCCTTTCCAGAATCGCCAGCGTTTGAAGAGCATGGGTGGCTTTCGACATGCACCGGCGGCGTGAGCCGCGTGGGTGGTGAGACCCAGGCTACTCACGCCGCCGGTGGATGCCCTGTCGCTTGTGTTACTTCTTGGCGGCGTCGGCCTTGGCCTTCCGCTTGGCGGCCCGCTTGCTGACCCCGCCCTCGGCGGCGGTTTGCTCCTTGGCGGCGGCGGCTTTCACCGCGGCGGCTTCGGCGGCGGCCTTCGCGTTGGCCGCTTCCAGCGCGGCCTGGCGCTTGGCATCCGGCTTGATGCGGACTGCCTTGCCCACCCGGTCGCGGATGTAGTACAGTTTTGCGCGTCGGACCTGCCCGGCCTTCTTGATCTCGATCTTCGCGATCCGCGGGGAGTGGACGAGGAAGATCCGCTCCACGCCCTCGCCCTGCACGATCTTTCGGACGACCATCATTTCCTTGATCCCAGCTCCGTTCCGGGCGATGACATCGCCCTCGAACGTCTGGATGCGTTCTTTTTGGCCGTCGAGCAGTTTCTGGTGGACGATGATCGTGTCGCCGACTTTGAAGTCGGGCACGTCGGCCTTCACGTGTTTGTCTTCGACCGCCTGGATGAGTTTGCTTTGCATGGGGATGGCCCTCTCCGCCCCCGGCGGGAGGCGTCTTCAGTAATCGTTGATCTTATCGCGGTCGCCGCTGGAGTGTCGTTAACCGGGTCGGCTCCGCTTGTCCGACTGTTCCCGCCGCCACGCGGCCACCGCCTGATGGTTGCCGCCGAGCAGCACCTCGGGCACGTTCAGCCCGCGGTACTCTCGTGGGCGGGTGAACTGCGGGTATTCCAGCCGGCCGGGTTCGCTATGGCTCTCGTCGGCCGCCGACTCCTGATCGCCGAGCACACCGGGGATGAGGCGGATGACCGTGTCGATCACGACCATCGCCGGCACCTCGCCACCGTTGCACACGAAGTCGCCGACCGAAATTTCCAGCGGGTTCAGGACCTGCCGGATGCGGTCGTCGAACCCCTCGTACCGTCCGCACAGGAGGATCAATCGCGGGTGTTCGGCCAACTCGGCCACCACCTGCTGGTTCAGGCGGCGGCCGGCGGGGGTCATCATCACCACCGTGCCAGCCGTCTCATCCTTCGCCTGCACCGCCTCGACACAATCGACCACCGGCTGAGGCATGATTACCATACCGGGGCCGCCGCCGAAGGGCCGGTCGTCCACCCGGTTGTGTTTGTCCTGGGTCCAGTCGCGGAAGTTCCACAGGTGAACTTGCACCAGCCCTGCCTGGATGGCCAGCTTGAGCAAGCTCTGCGACACGTACCCGCCGAACATCTCCGGAAAGAGCGTCAGTACGTCGAACCGGATACGGCGGGCCGGCGTGTCCATCGGAGATTTACTTGCCTTCCGCCGGCTTGGCGGCCTGCTCGGCTTCTAACTTTTCGAACTTGGCCATGTGATTCTTGAAAATGGCCGCACAGTGCTCAGAGGGCTTGGCCCCAACGCTCAGCCAGTACTTGACACGGGCCGCGAGTAGCGACACCACCTTTTCCTGGTCGGGCTGGTGGGGATCGTAGGTGCCCAATTCTTCGATGGCCTTCCCGTCCCGCGGCTGACGGTGGTCAATGGCCACGATTCGGTAGTAGTGCCGGTGGGTCCGGCCCATCTGCTTCATCCGGATACGCACGGCCACGGTCCGATTCCTCCGCCTTCGCCGGGAATTTCGAGAAGAGAGAATGGTAGCGGCTGGGCACGCCGCTGGCTACGGCACTTGACCAGATTTGTAAGGCGGGTGTGGGAGCCGACCTCGCCAGGGGTCGGGTGGGTCGGCTCCGCCAGTCGTCAGACGGCTCACCGCTTCTTCTTTTTCTTCTTCCGCTCCTCGGCCCGCTCTTTGGCCGTCTTCCGCTTGCCGGTATCGCCCTTCACCTTCAGTTGGTTCATTCCGCCGGGTAGGAACGCCCCGGCCTTGCCCAGGCCGGTCATCATCTTCATCCGCTGCCACAGGCTCATGCTGGCCATCTGCTTCATGAGTTGCCGCACCGTGTCGAACTGCTTGAGGAACTGGTTCACCTCGTGTGGTTCGACGCCCGCCCCGGCCGCGATCCGCCGTCGGCGTGGGGTGTCGATCATGTCCGGGTTGGCCCGTTCCTTTTTCGTCATGCTGTCGATCATCCCCTGCACCCGCTTCACCGCCACCTCGGGATCTTCCCCCTCGGGGATCATCTCGCTCATCCCCGGCATCCGCCCGATCAGGTCTTTCATCATGCCCGGCTGGGCGATCATTTCGAACTGTTTGCGGAAGTCCATGAGGGTGAACTGCCCCTTCTCCAGCTTCGCCTGCTGCTCCTCCAACTCCTCCTTGCTGATCGATTTCTGCATTTCGGAGATCTTTTCCACGATCCCCATCATGTCGCCCTGACCCAGAATCCGCTGGGCCATTCGATCCGGGTGGAACTCTTCCAGCTTGTCGAGCTTCTCGCCGACGCCGATGAACTTGATCGGCACGCCGGTGACCTGCTTGATGCTGAGGGCCGCCCCGCCGCGGGCGTCGCCGTCAAGCTTCGTCAGGATGCAGGCGTTCAGCTCCAGGGCGTCGTGGAACGCCTTGGCCACGTTCACCGCCTCCTGGCCGATCATCGCATCGACCACGAGATACGCTTCGTCGGGCTTGCACAGCTTGTCGATCTGCTTCAACTCGGCCATCAGTTCGTCGTCGATCTGCAACCGGCCAGCGGTGTCGAGGATGATGGCGTCGCAGAGTTGCTTTTTGGCTTCCTTCACCGCGTTCTGGCACACGCTCACCGGGTCGGTCGGCTCGCTGTACACGGTCACGCCGATCTGTTCGCCGAGCACTTTCAGTTGCTCGACGGCACCGGGTCGCTTCAGGTCCGCTGCGGCGAGGAACGGCTTGCGGCCGCGGGACTTCAGCGTGAGGGCGAGCTTGGCGGCGGTGGTGGTTTTCCCCGCCCCCTGCAGGCCGCACAGCATCAGCACGACCGGGCGGTCCGCCTTCTGCGGGATTTTGTGATCGACCGGCCCCATCAGCCCGCAGAGTTCGTCGTAGACGATCTTGATGATCTGTTCCGAGGGGTCGACGCGGTCGAGCACGTTCTGGCCGATGGCCCGCTGTTCGACGTTGCCGATGAACTGCGTGGCGACGTTCAGGTTGACGTCGGCTTCAAGCAGCGCCCGGCGGACCTCGCGCAACCCTTCCCGCATGTTGTCGGCTGTCAGCTTGCCGGCGCCGAGCTTCCGCAGCTTCTTGAACGCATCGGACAGCCCTTTCGTGATCCCTTCAAACATTGCGACACCGTGGCGGGTCTGGGTGCGGACGCTGATGAGTTACTATAAGGGGCTGGCAGAGGTGGTCAAAGTGTGGCGGACGGGTGGATGAAGTGTGGCGGACGGGTGGATGACGCCGCGAAGCGGCCGTCGTCCGTAGCCCAGGGCTTCCGCCCTGGGCGTGGAAGTGCTTCGGGACGGTCATCGTCATCGCCCGCCGTACTGCTTCTCGTAGTACGCCAGGTAGTCTTTGTTCTTGATGGCGGCGATCCAGGCGGCGTTCGCCTGGTACCACTCGATGGTTTCCCTCAGCCCCGTCTCGAACGGCACGAGCGGTTGCCAGCCGAGTTCGCGTTCGGCCTTCGTGCAGTCGATCGCGTAGCGGCGGTCGTGGCCGGGGCGGTCCGCCACATACTTGATGAGCGACTTCGGCTTGCCAAGCAGATCGAGCAGCAAGTGCGTCAGGTGTAGGTTCGCCTTCTCGCACTTGCCGCCGAAGTTGTACACCTCGCCGCTCTTGCCCGAGCGCCATGCCGCTTCGACGCCCCGGCAGTGGTCGAGCACGTGAATCCAGTCCCGTACCTGCATGCCGTCGCCATACACCGGCACTTGCTGGTCGTTCAGCAGGTTCGTCACGAACAGCGGAATGAGCTTCTCAGGGAACTGGAACGGGCCGTAGTTGTTGCTGCACCGGGTGACGACGGCGTGCAGGCCAAAGGTGTGCTGGTACGCCTGCACGAGCAGGTCGGCCGCCGCCTTGCTCGCCGAGTACGGGCTGTTCGGGTGCAGCGGAGTCTCTTCGGTGAACAGGCCGGTGTCGCCGAGGCTGCCGTACACCTCGTCGGTCGAAACTTGGACGTACTTCTTCACCCCGAACTCGCGGGCGGCGTCGAGCAGCACTTGCGTGCCGATCACGTTCGTCTTCAGGAACGGCCCGCTGTCCTGAATGCTGCGATCGACGTGGCTCTCGGCGGCGAAGTGGATGACATCCGTCACCCCCTTCATGGCGGCCCGCACCGCGTCGCGGTCGGTCACGTCGCCCTTCACGAACGTGTACCGGGGGTTGCCCTCCACGTCCGTCAGGTTGGCGAGGTTACCGGCGTAGGTGAGGGCATCGAAGTTGACGACGTGAACGGCCGGGTCGGTCGCCAGCAGGTGGCGGACGAAGTTCGACCCGATGAACCCGCATCCGCCGGTGACCAGAACAGTCGTCATGAGGAAGCCCCGCGAAAGGGGCAGTTCTACGGCGCTCACGCCGCAACGGCTTCCACCAGAATGTCAGTGAGAATCCGCAGGCAGGTGTTCACCTGCTCGGCGGTCACGCACAGAGCCGGGCAGAAGCGGAGGGCCGTTTCCCCGCAGCCGAGCAGCAGCAACCCACGGCGGAAGCAGCCATCAATCACCTTCTCCCGCACGGTGGCACTCGGCAGGTCGGCGGCGGTCATCAGCCCCAGCCCGCGGATGTGGCTTATCCCCGGCAACTGGCGAAGCCCCTCCCGCAGTTGCTCGCCCCGCTCGGCGGCGTTCGCCGTGTAGCCGCCTTCCAACAGATCGAGCGTGGTGAGAGCTGCCCGGCACGCCACCGGGTTGCCGCCGAACGTGCTGGCGTGGCTCCCCGGCGGCCAGTCCATCACCTCGGCCTTGGCGATGATCGCCCCGAGCGGCAGCCCGCTGGCGATGCCCTTCGCGCTGCACACGATGTCCGGCTCGACGCCGAAGTGTTCGGTCGCCCACAGCTTGCCGGTGCGGCCCATGCCGCTCTGGATCTCGTCCACCACGAGCAGAATACCGTGCTTGTCGCAGATCTCGCGGAGGGCAGGCAGGCACCCGGCCGGCAGCGGGTGGTAGCCGCCTTCGCCCTGGATCGGCTCGACGAAAATGGCGGCGACTTCTTCCGGCGGGGCGATCCGCTTGAAGATGGTGGTTTCCAGATCCGAGATGAGCGAGCACGCCCCCTTGCGGCGGTTATCGCAGGTGCCGGGGCAGTCCTTCGGGAAGGCCACGTGGTGAACGTCGGGCACCAGCGGCGAGAACCCGCGGCGGTGGACGAGCTTCGACCCGCTGAGCGACATCGCCCCGTAAGTGCGGCCGTGGAACGCGCCGAAGAACGCCACCACCCGGCTCCGCTCGGTGTGCCAGCGGGCCAGCTTGATCGCGGCCTCCACCGCCTCCGCCCCGCTGTTGCAGAAAAACACTTTCTTCGCCGACGGGCCGGGGGCGAGCTTGGCCAGCCGCTCGGCCAGTTCGATCTGCGGGCGGTAGTAGAAGTCGGTGCCGCTCATGTGGATGAGCTTGGCCGCCTGGTCTTGCACCGCGGCGACCACTTCCGGGTGGCAGTGGCCGACGTTCGTGACCGCAATCCCCGCCGTGAAGTCGAGGTAGCGGTTGCCGTCGACGTCTTCGATCACGCACCCGCTGCCGCGGTCCACCACGAGTGGATACACGCGGGTGTACGACCCGGAGACGAACACGGTGTCGCGGGCCAGCAGGTCGGCGGCGACCGGCCCCGGCAGCGGGGTAGTGATGTGCGGCACCGGCAGGTGGTCGAAGGCAAACATGGAAGGAGCCTCCGCTGATCGACACGCCCCGAAGGGGCCGTCGGATGGAGCCCAGGGCGGAAGCCCTGGGCCGAAGGGCGGGTCGGTGGTTCCGAATCGTCACCCAGGGCTTCCGCCCTGGGCTATATCCGACGGCCCCTTCGGGGCGTCGGGAGGAATCTACCCCTCACGTCGGGCCGCCTTCGATACTCGTGTCCAGCCCTTGCGCCATCTTGATGCCCGTGCCGTGGTTCACCGTCCACGCCACCTTGTGCGTCACTGCCTCCCGCAACCCCGCCGCGCTCGGGTGGCCGTTGCCGCTCCGCTTCACCCCGCCGAACGGTAAATGCACCTCTGCCCCGATGCACGGCAGGTTGGCGTACCCCAGCCCGTACTCGCACTCGTCGCGGAAGTACCGCAGCCGACGGTAGCTCTCCGAGATCACCGCCATGCTCAGCCCGTACTCGGTGCTGTTTGCGATCCGCACCGCCTCTTCGTCGGTGCGGAAAGGGATGAGCGCCACGTGCGGGCCAAACACCTCTTCGTGGATGCACCGGAGATCGGGGCGGTAGTCGGTGCGGTAGACGAACGGCGAGAGAAAGCAGCCGACCTTCCCAATGGGGGCCGCGTCGAGCAACACCGTCACGCCTTCGTCCTTCGCCAACTGGTTGTAGCCCATCACCTTCTTCCGGTGTTCCTCGTGAATCAGCGGGCCGGCGAAGTTGGACGCCTCCAGCGGGTCGCCGAACTTCAACCGTTTCGCCGTGGCCACGAACTGGGCCGCGTACTTGTCGATGACCGATTCGTGCACCAGAATCCGGCTCGCCGACACACAGCGTTGCCCCGTGGTCTTGAACGCACTGAGAATCCCGGCGGTGACGGCTAGGTCGAACTTCGCGTCGTCGCACACGATCACCGCGTTCTTCCCGCCCATCTCGGCGGCGACGATCCGGTCGTGGAAGTCGGCCGACACCTGCTGAATGCGTTTGCCCACGTCGTAGCTGCCGGTGAACAGCACCACGTTCACCCCGCGGTTCTTCACCAGGGCCTCGCCCGCCACCCCGTCGCCGTGAATCAGGTTAATGGTGCCGTCCGGGAAGCCCGCTTCGAGGAACAACTCCACCAGCTTCTGCCCCACCGCCGGCGTGTCTTCACTCGGCTTGAACACCGCCGTGTTCCCTTCCAGCAGGCTCGGCCCGAGCATCCACAGCGGCACGGCGAACGGGAAGTTCCACGGGGTGATCACCGCCACCACCCCCCACGGCTTCCGCAGCACGAATGCATCTTTCTCCGCGATCTCGGACGCGATGACTTCCCCCACCGGCATCCGCCCGGTGCCGAACACGTACTGCACCATGTGCAGCCCTTCCACCACCTCCGCCCGGCACTCGGTGACGTTCTTCCCGCACTCGCGGGCCATGAGGGTGGCGAGGGCGTCGGTGTCGCGGTCGATCAACTTGGCGAGGCGGTCGAAGCACTCGGCCCGGTGAATGCGGCTCATCCGTTTCCACATCGGGAACGCCGAGCGTGCCGCGTCCACCGCCTGGTTCGCCTCGGCGGGGGAGCTACTGGGAAAGTGCCCGACCACCTCGGACAGGTTCGCGGGGCTGGTGCTAACAAAGTTGCCGCGGTGAGGCAGCCAGTCGGCGCCGATGCGGTTCCGCCCCAGGACGGGAGAAGTCATGGGAGGCCCTCGACGGGGTGATGACACGTGTGACGACTATTCTACCCGGCCGGAGAACTGCTTTTCACACCCCAGTGAACAGGCTCTGAATCACGCTGCCGCGGTTGAGTTGCACCGGGCGGTCCTGGCGGTCGCGGAGTTCGGTCGCCGGGTCGATGCCGAGGGTGTGGTACACCGTCGCCCCGAGGTCGTCCGGGGAGAACGGCGTGGTGCTCGGGTAGGCCGCCGTCGCGTCCGACTTGCCGACCACCTGCCCGCCCCGCACCCCGCCGCCGAAGAACGCTCCGCAGAAGCACGCCGCCCAGTGGTCCCGCCCGGCGTTGTTCTTCGTGTCCACCTTCGGCGTGCGGCCGAACTCGCCCATCACGATTACTAGCACGTCGTCGATCAGCCCGGTGGCGGTCAGGTCGTCGAGCAGTGCCGACACACCGGTGTCGAGCGGCGGTAGCAGGTCTTTCTTGAGCCGCTTGAAGTTGTCCGAGTGGCTGTCCCAGTTCTGCACCCGGCCCATGTTCGCCTGCACCACCGGCACCCCGGCCTGCACCAGCCGGCGGGCGAGCAGCAGGCTCTGGCCGAACATGTGCCGGCCGTAGGCGTCGCGGGTCTTGGCCGGCTCCTGGACGATGTCGAATGCCTTCGCCACCGCCCCGCTCGTGAGCAGCGCCGCCGCTTTCCCTTGCTGTTCGGTCAACTTGCCGGCCTCGGCCGACGCCGCCAGCGCCGCCTGTTGCCGGTTCACCGCCGCCAGCAACTCCATGCGGTTGCTCAGTTGATCGGCGTCCAGCCCCGGCGGCAGTTTCACGTTGTCGACCTTGAACTCCTTCTTGTTCGGGTCGTTGCTGATCTGCCACGGGTCGAACTTCGGGCCGAGGAAGCCGGCGTGCTGGCCGGGCCACACGAGCGGGCCTTCGGCCAGGAAGGTCGGCAGTGTCACGCCGGCGGGGATGCCGTCGGCCGGCGGGCGGAGGTACGACACCCCGGCCCCGAAACACGGCCAGTCGTCCCGCGACAGCGGCTTGTCGAACTTCACGCCCGGCTGCAACGCCCCGGTAATGATGTGGTGGGTGGCGGCGGTGTGGTTGTTGTCCTTGTGGGCGAAGGTGCGGACTATGGCCATTTTGTCGGCGCGGGCGGCCAACTTCGGCAGGTGCTCGCCGAACTTCACGCCCGGCACCTTCGTGTCGATCACCCCGAACTCGCCGCGGATCTCCACCGGCGCATCCGGCTTTGGGTCGAACGTATCGATGTGGCTCGGGGCACCCGTCTGGAACACCAGGATGACCGACTTCGGCCTCCGCTTGGGTGCGGCAGACACGGCCGACCACACCGACGACAGCCCCAGGCCGAGCAGCCCGGAGTACCCGACTTGCAGCAACTCACGGCGGTGGATACCGATCGGCATGGGAACTGACCTCAGGTGCGGAGTGGCAGACACTTCGCGGCGGGACTGAAATTAGAGCAAGAACCGGGGCCGAAGGCGAGCGGAAAGTGGGGGTCAGTTATTTGCCTGTCCCGGCAGGCTCCGCGGTTTCACCGCGAATCCGGGTTGACGGGTCTGCCGATCGGCCCTAAAAATCTGGAGTCCTGGCACGGTCGGTTTCGCCACGATTGGCCCTGTCGTCTAGAGGCCTAGGACAACACCCTTTCAAGGTGTGGACCGGGGTTCGAATCCCCGCAGGGTCATCAGGTCATCCGGACTGGAGCAGTCCAGACCGGACACGAGGCGACGAAATCCCTTCTCTGTAAGGGGTTCCGTCGCCTCGATCGTTTCCTGTCCCTTCGCGTCCGCTCTCGTCTGCGTCGGATTCTGCGCCGCCCGTGCGCCGCTTTGTGCGCCGCCGTTCGTGGCCAACTCGAACAGGTGATCCGGCACGCGGGAGTAGTGCTTGAGCGCCACCGCCGCCGAGTGCCCCATCCACTCGGTCACAGCGTTCATCGGCATGCCCTGTTCGAGCAGGTCGGTGTCCGCGCTCGCCCGCAGGGTGTGGAACAGCCGCGGCCAGGGTTGCAGCCTCGCCCGCTGGATGAGCTTCACAAACGCGGTGCGGGTGTTGGCGTCGTTGCTGCCGTTCGGCCCGTCCATCTTCGCCCGGATGTTGTCCGCCATCGGGCCGCTCACGACGTACACGGTTCCCGGCTCGGCGAGTTCGTGGGCGTCTTCGAGGTGCGGGCGGAGGGCGGTGAAGATCGGGCACACCCGGTACTCCTTCCCCGTCTGCCCGGCGGTCTTCACGTTCGGGATGGTCATCCGGCCGGTGGCGAAGTTCACGTCGGACCACTTGAGGCGGAACACTTCCGACGGGCACCGCAACCCGGCGAACCGACAGAGGGCGATGATGGTCCGCCACGTCGGATTGGCCTCGGACAGCAGCCTGTCGGGTGACGTAAGCCTTGCGGTCCTCGGGCAGGGAGGCGGGCGTCTTCAGGTCGCCGAACGGGTTGGCGGGCACCAGCCCCTTCTTCACCGCGAAGGCGAAGATGGACCTCGCCCGACGTACCCGCCGCGAGACGGTGTACGGGGCGAGTTTCCGAATGCGAAGGTGGTCGACGAACCGCTTGGCGTCGGCCTCGGTGATCGCCCGCGGGTCGGTGTTCGGCCTGAAGAACTTGGTGAGGTCGTTGGTGATGGTGCGGTGGTTGGTGCGGGTGCCCGGCTTGTTGCCCGCCTCTTTCTCGCTTTCGTACAGGGCGAGTAACCCGGCGAGCGTGACCGCTTTCGGCCGCTCGGGGATCAGTCCGACGGCCGCCAGCTTGGCGGCCAAGTCGTCGCCGATGTCCGTCATCCACCGGGCTGTTCCTGGGTCGAGCGGGGATCCGGTCACGCTCGCGTTGTGGAGATGTTCCACCCGCAGTTTCACTGCCTCTGCGTTCTTCTGGCTCACCTTGCCGAGCCGGATGGTGCGGCGCTTCTTGTCGGCACCGACGAACAGAATGCGGATGTTGCCCTTCGAGTCAGTTGAGATGGAGGCCATGTTCGGTTCTTCTAGGGTGGGGATACTCTCGGCCAGTGTAACCGAGGCGGAAATACGCCCCGGATGCCCGCCCACGATTGTGAGCGGGCGAATTGTTGCTGTGATGATTCGCCGCGCAGTGTGCAGACCGCCGACGGTCACGGGTTGAGCTTCGAGCCGGACCGCGGGGGTAGCCGATCCAGGTGGTCGATCAGCCGCCGCCGGTCGTCGCTGCGGATGTCGAAGAAGCCGGCCCCAGCCGGGGCCGCTAACCACTCCAGTACTTGCGGCCACATCCACCCGCGTGAGGTCATGAGGATGTAGAACGCGTCGAAGTCCTCCCACGGCACCGGGGCTGGCCGTGGACCGGAAGTCGGACGGGCGGAATCATCGCCTTCATCTCCTTGATCTCCGGTGGCGGCTCCTCTCTCCCCGGACGATGCCGGAGATGAAGGCGATACAGGTGATAGTTCTGGGCGGGAACACCCCACACGCACTTCGAACACCCCCCAGCGGGTTGTCTTGGTGCCGTCAGCCCCCACCTTGTCGATCATCCGTCCGCCGAAGTTCCGCCGGGCGAAGTGCCGCAACTTGTACCCGAGCTGTCTGCTATCCAGCCTGCCGCACAGGTCCTCCACCGCCGACCGCATATCCGACATCCAGTCCGGGGCGGGGTCGGTGTCCTTCAGCTTGGTGACGATGTCGGCAGTGGTCAGCCCACGGCGGCCGGAGTCCATCCGCTCCATCCCATCGAGCACCGCCGCCATCGCCCCGGCGTCCCGATCGGCCGATGTCTGGAGGGCCACCCGCGTCTCGCCGGGGTCGGGCAGGCCGGCGAACACTACCACCTCCCGCACCACGTCCGACCACGGCTCGTAGCTCCCCCACGGCTTCAGCCCGTGCCGCGGTTTGCCGGCGGCGAACCACCCCCGCAGAAGGGTGAGGGCGGCCGACAGTAGCCGCCCACGGTTCGACCGCACGAATCCGCGGAGGTCGGGGTGCCGCAGCCCCTCCCGCATCTCCGGCCGCTCCTCCGCGCTCTCCAGGCGGACGTGGCACACCCGACGGGAGGTGTCGGCGTGCAACTGGACGTTGTTCCCGGTGCCGAACCACGTCACCTGCAACGGCCCGTCGAACATGCGGTTGCCGCCGAGCAGGCGGTCCTTCCAGCGATCGGTGGTGAGGGCGGCGTCGAGGGTGTCGTTCCCTACCGCCCCGGCCAGGTTGTCGAGCAGGATGAGCCGCTCGCCCTCCACCGCCACGGTGGTGATCTTCTTCCGCAACTCCTCCCGATCGTTCGTGTAGCTCATCACCGGGAACCGCCGGCCGGTGAGGGTGAGCGCTACCACGTCGGCCAGCAACCCTTTGCCGGCTGACCTCACGTTCGCAT
>JALOQR010000348.1 GCA_025459365.1 Fimbriiglobus sp. | reverse complement strand
GGGGACGGCGATCGCACCGAAGCCGCACCAGATGCCGGTGCCGACGGCCGCACCGACCAAGGCGAAGTACAGCACCAACGCCAGGTACGGTCGCCAGTTCGCCGCCACCAGGTCGGCGGCTGACGGGTTGGCGTCGCGGTACACGACCATGAACAGGAGCGACTGGCGGCGCCGCGGTGTGAGCCTTGCCAAAAAACTGACTCCGTCGGCGGAAGTCCGGGACGACACCCGGCGGCATTCCCGACGGGGCGGATTGCTGGCTCTGGAGGGGTCGTCGAGGTGGCCAAGGTGGGACTCGAACCCACACGTATTGCTACGCTCGATTTTGAGTCGAGTGCGTCTGCCATTCCGCCACTTGGCCGCGGCTTCCAGAAACTTACCGTCCCGACCGCCTGCAGACAAGGGGCAGTCCGGCAGCGAACTCTCGTCTGGTGCGAAGTGTCTGCTTTTCGCCCGGAGGTCGCCAATGCCTGCAGCACCGCATCCTACTGCCCACATTGTTCCCCTGCCCGTTCTCTTCAACACCTGGAAGCATCACGCCGGCTGGGTTCGCGAACGCATCGCCACAGCCGCCAGCGAGCGCGAAATCGACCTGAAACAACTCGCCAAAGCAGTGGTCGTCGCTGGCACGAAGTTGATGGACCTTTACACCGGCCAACTCCCGCCGTGGGAACTGGCCGAACGGATTTTGGCACAACTCCGCGATCACGGACACCTCGAACAACAGCCCTTCACAGCGTGGGTCGCCAAGGCTGGCTTCCGCGTGGTAGAACTGCCCGACGATGCCTCGCGGTGGGTGCTGCGAGTCGGCGATGGTGAGCGACACATCCACCTGCACACCGCCCGATATTCACCGCACTCGATTCGCGTGCCAGGTATCAGCCTAAAGACCGCCATCGTGGCCAGTGCGCTTGCCCTCGTTCGCGGTCAAATGCTCGCCGATCTGGAAACTGTGAACAACGGCCGGCGCGACTATCTGAACCTGCCTCCGATGGCCAAATTGGCGGCCACAGGCGGGCTTGGCGAGGTGTTGTGTCTGTTCGCCTCACCGGCTTAACGGGCTTCCCGCCACACCTCCCAGTCGGCTTCGAGCCGATTGGCGAAGGAACGGGCGGCGTCGAGCAACCAGTTCTGCGGACGGCGGTCGAGATCGGGCAGGATTGCCTCGGTGGCGTTCGTCGTGCCGAGGTGTACGTTCGCCACCTCGGCCCCCATCGCAAACAATAGACGGTTGACGTTCACCTCTTCGAGCAGGTCGAGTTCGATTTTACTCGCTCGCGGAGCGAGACGGCGCGCGACCCAGCCGTTCAATTCGCGGTAGAACGGATCGTGCGAGCGGACCGCCCGGTTCACTACTTCACCGATGCGGCAGGTCGGTGCCGTGTTGAGTACCCATGCGGTGGCGGGCGGAGCGATCGCCTTCGCCTCGCGGCACACCCACCCTCCCCGCCACTCGGCCATCCCAACAAATCGCGGACGGCCCAGGCTGCCCACCCCGGCTTCGGGGCGCGGGCGTAGGAAGTACTCGGACAGCCCAGGCGGGCGGTCGGCCGCCAAGGCGGCGCGAGCGGCAGGTGGTGGGTCGGCTTCGGGGAGGCGGAGGAGTTTGGTCAACTTGGCCCAGAACTGAACCGGGTCGCGGTCAGCGTGCATGGCCATTTCCCGCAACTCAGGATGGTGCTCCTCCAGCACGAATGGCATACCGCCGGCGCGCATGGCTTCGGTGTAGCCAGAGAGGATTCGCTCACAAGCGACGGACAGTTTCACTCGTAGCGATTTCCCACGTTTGGCTGCTCGCACGCTCGCCGCGAGCCTCACCAGGTCGTGCGTCCAGGGGAGATCGTCAGTCTCGTCGAAGTCGTTGACTCCCCAGCAGAGCCGGCCGTCGGCGTCGCGCCAGGTGCCGTAGTTTTCGACGTGAATATCTCCCACCGATAGGACTGGCGCAGCGTTGACCAGGTCGCCGGCCGCACCGGCCCAATGCTTCGCCCAGAGGTAGTAGGTGCCGCGGAAAAATGGGAATGGGTCTTTGGCGTCGGCCATCAGTTGATGCTTGTGATCGAGGTCAGCCGTCACGAGCGGATAGGGAATGACACTGGCGAGCCAACTTTCATACTCGCGGGTGAGTTCGACCACGGACATAGTGGGCCTCACTTCGGTGAGGTAGCGGTCGGAGAAGGCTGTTCGGGCAAATTGTAGGGGCAGTGGCGGCAGCCATTGTCGCAGCAGTGGCCGCGGGCGAGCAAGTAGCGAGCGGTGAGCACCATCCGCCCGTTCTCGAAGTAGTAATCCAACCCCTCGATCCAGGTGGGCGGCGGGGGTGTGGTCGTGCAGTCCATGTCGGGAGTGTATGATCACACCTGGGTCCGTTTCCACCGCATGATTGCCATGCCCACCAAACTCACTCGCTCGGCCGGCGTTTTGCTCCACCCATCCAGCCTGCCTGGTCCATTTGGCATCGGCGACCTCGGCCCGGAGGCGTACCGCTGGGTAGAAACGCTCGTCGCGGCCAAACAAAGCTGGTGGCAACTTCTTCCTCTTGGCCCAACCGGCTATGGCAACTCGCCGTACCAGTCGTTCAGTGCGTTTGCCGGAAACGTCAACCTGCTCAGCCCGGAACTACTGGCAAAGGATGGGCTACTACCGGATAACTTCCTGGCCGGACAGAGTTTCCCGACGGATCGAGTTGATTACGACTCAGTGGCACCGGCGAAGGCGGCAATGGTCCGCGAAGCGTGGAGCCGCTTTGGCGCTCGGTGGCACCCATTGCGGGAAGCATTCGACACCTACCGCGAGAAAGAAAAACACTGGCTCGCGGACTTCGCACTGTTCATGGCGATTCGCGAGGCGTTCGGCGGAACGGCCCTCTCGACGTGGAGTCCGGATGTGCGTCTGCGGGTGCCGGCCGCATTGGCAGAACTGGAGAAAAAACTCGCCGGCGAGGTGATGATCCACACCTTTGGCCAGTTCCTGTTCGACCGGCAATGGGGGGAGTTGAAAGCCTTCGCCAACGGGCGGGGTGTACGAATCATGGGCGATGCCCCAATTTTTGTGGCCGGCGACTCCGCTGACGTATGGGCACATCCCGAGCAGTTCTTGCTAAACGCCGACGGTGAGTCGAGTGTTGTCGCCGGTGTACCACCGGATTACTTCAGCGAAGACGGGCAACTCTGGGGCAACCCGCTCTACGACTGGGCGGCGATGTCCCGCGATGGCTACCGCTGGTGGGCGGCCCGCCTGCAACGGCAGTTCGACCAGGTCGACTTGATCCGCCTCGACCATTTCCGCGGGTTCGCCGCCGCGTGGCATATCCCGGCCGGCGCATCAACGGCCAAGAACGGCGAGTGGGTCGATGGCCCACGGTCGAGGTTATTCGAGAAACTACGAGCTGATCTCGGCGAGTTGCCAATCATCGCGGAAGACCTCGGCTTGATCACACCGGATGTCCACGAACTCCGGCAGGCATGCGGCTTCCCCGGCATGAGGGTGTTGCAGTTCGCGCTTGGCGGACCGGACAACCCGTATTGGCCGCACAACTACGAACCGAACACCGTGGCCTATACCGGCACCCACGACAACGACACAACTCTAGGCTGGTGGACTGCGCTAGGCGAAACAGACCGAAAAAAGCTGAGCGACTACATCGGCCACGAGGTCCGTGAACCAGACTGGGATCTGATCCGAATGGCATGGGCGAGTGTGGCACTGCTGGCCATTGCACCACTGCAAGACGTACTCGGGCTGGGCCGAGAAGCGCGAATGAATGTTCCCGGCGTGGCCGGCGGTAACTGGGAATGGCGGTTCCGCCCCGATCAGTTCCGCCCCGGCATGATCGAGCGACTCACCGAGTGGACGGAACGATACCATCGTCGACCAGGTACGCGGTGATAGCCCAATTGTATCGAGACGCTAGCCGAGGACGGAATCGCGTCTATGCTGACCAATACCACAAGGAGTATGACTGTGCGAACTCTCGCGATGCTCGCCACACTATTCGTCATCGTCGGCCCCGCAGCGGGAGACGAGAAAATCCTGAAGCCGACCCCGAAAGATCTGTTGGCCGCATCCGTCGCTCCCTACACGGGCAAGAAGGTGGAGGTGAAGGGTCGCCTCTCCAAGTACGGCGTTGATAACAAGTCTAAGAAGTGGTTTTTCCAACTCACCCTCATCGACGACAAGGACAAGGACACCACGACCGCCGTGTACCTCTTCTTCGACGACATGGATGCTGCCGCCGGGTTGAAGGATAAGCTTGAAGCGCTGGCCAAAGAGAAGAAGGTTGTCACTGTTAAAGACCGTCCCGTCGTGGTTGTGCGCGGGGTCTGCGAGACCTATGCCGATCTCGATCCCAAAGCGAAGGCCCCGCCAGTGATTCTGAACGGCACCGAGATCGTAGAGTTGAAGGAGAAGGCTGAGAAGAAGTAGGATGAGAAGAGTATGAGAGGGGAAACGTAGTAATCGAACGTCTTGCCGATTGGACGGAACGCGATCACCGATTGCTGAGATAGGCACAGTTGCAGTGTGAACGTGGGGAGTAGCCACGTTCACACTGCCTCGCAGGGCCAGCGCACTATGAAGGGCTGACGTCGTAGGGGTTTACGCTATCCCAGGGGGTTCCGGGAGGAACCCCAATGACTCTGCCGCTCGCCGCCG
>JALOQR010000072.1 GCA_025459365.1 Fimbriiglobus sp. | reverse complement strand
GACCGGAGGGGGCATACCTCCGGTCGCTCACGCCCCCGGCTCGCCGGGATGGCGACGGCTACTTCTTCTCCGGCGGCTTGGCCTTCAGCTCGGCCTCTTTCTTCTTCGCGCGGATGGCGTCGAGCTTGGCCTGCCATTCCTTGTCGAGTCCGCCGGGCCGGGCGGGTTTCATCAGTCGGCCGCTCGGCCAGTACTCCTCGGGTTGTGGCGGGAACACGGCCATGATCTCGCCGTCACTCACATTCCACCCGTTGTCGATGTCGTTGAACAGGCTCCGCATGGGGTAGTTCGTGTCCTCCTTTGGCTTCTGGCTGAGCGGCAGCTTCGCGCCCGGCCGATATTCGATCTGGATCATCATGCAGTACTGCTTCTTCTCCTGGTCGTCCTGCATCGTCACGACATCGACCCGGTCCCCCTTCTTGACATCCTGCCACCGGTAGGCGTAACCGGCCCGCGGATCCCTGACCATTTTCCCTTCAGCGAGCAGGTCGATCGGGAACAACTCGACCGTGATCTCCTCCTTTCCTTTGTCGGAGGTCCGCAACTTCATCTTGGTGTCGTCGATTTCGTCCACGACTCCGAGGTACGAGTAGGAGGGGCCGCTATTCACCTTCAAGAATCGCACGTTGACGATGCGTCCTTCACCCTTCGGTCGCTCACCCCCCTGCCCCCAGGCGGGCGGGAGTATTCCTGCCAGCAGCAGGATCGGGGTCGCCGCAGTGGTAAGCTTCATGTTGATCCTCCGGACGGACAGGCCGCTTACCCGGCGGCCCGGCCCGCGTTCGTGACGAGTCAGTTGGGCTCACTCTCGGCAATCAATTCTTTGTCGGTGTTGATCAGTTTCGCTTTCACCTTGAAGCCAGGGTCGGTGGGCATCGCGATTCGTGCAACTGTGGGGATACTGCCGATTTTCACACCGCTCTTGATGAGGTCCCACTTGGCACCGATGTCCCGCGGCGGCCCGGCGGCCGCATCACCCCAGCGGACGCTCAGTTTCGACCGCTGGCTGTCCATCGTCACCTCCTTCGTCGCGGTGATTTGGTCGCTGCTAGTCGAGGTCCGGCTGATGGCCAGCCGAACCTCACCCTCCGTGTAGAACTGACCGGTGATGTCAAGGGTGTTGTACCTGACATCAGACATCGTGAGGATTGTGCCTTGGGCCATGGAAAGGCCTTTCTTCGCATCCTCCGCGATGATCTTCGCGACCGGCTGGGTGAACGGCACACTGTTGTCCGCATTGCGAACGCTGTGAATGTTCAGCTTGCCCTGGTCGATCAAGACCAGCCCTTTCCCCGTGGTGGTGATGGAACTGCCGGCGACGAGGATGGTCATGGCATCCGCGTGATCCTGGTAATAAGTGCCGTCAGGGATCGCGGCGAGCGTGTCGCCCTGGATCTTCAGGTTCGTGTAACCGTGGATCCACGTCTTCCCCAGGTTCTTGAACTGGGCCGACCTCCGCACCTTGTTCTCGATGATCACGTCCACCACCGCCGTGTCCGTGTCACCCGTGCGGCCGGTCGTCTTGACTTCGGCGAACGCCTTCGGCTTCACCGTCACCAACCCGTCGACTCCCCCGTCCTCTTTCTCCCCGTTGATCCTGACTTCACCGCCGGGCCCTGTCTTCGCCTGCAAGTTGATCTTGCTGTACTCCTCGGCCACGAAGCCGTCGCCGTTGACCACCCGGAACGTCCCGGAGAGGACGGTGAGTGTGCCCGTTCGGTAACCGGTCGGGTTCCCGTTGCCGTCCAGAGCCGGCTCCCCTTTGACGACCATGGTCGAGCCGAGGGAGACGGTGCCGCTGACGAACGGGGCCGTGAAGGCCGGGGACGCGGACCCGGTCGCCCCCGCCGCCAGGTTGAACGTGGCCGCCGGGGTGCCGGTGTTGGTGTTGATGGTGCCGCGAGTCCAGTCGAACCCGGTCGTCACCGTCACCGCCGTGCCGGTGGCCTGCCAGGTGGACCCGGCCGACTGGAGGTAGGTGCCGAACGAGACGTTCGCCGGGAAGCGGACGGTGCCCGAATACCCGTCGCGGATCTCGATGCGGGCGAAGAAGCGGTCCGGCACCGCCGGGAACAGGCAGTCGGCGTTCGGGTTGGGCGGCGGGCCGTAGGAGCCGGGGGCGGTGCCGGCGAACACTAGGGTGTCCGACGCCGCTGGTCCGCCGCCCGGTGCCCCGCCCCCGCCGGTGAGTGGCAGCCAGTTCTGGCTGTTGGTGAACACCCCGTTTCCGCCGATCCACTGCCAGGTGGCCGGCACCTCGCGGGATTCCAGTTGCTCCAAGCTCAGACGGCCGAAGGACTGACGGGGGGGCGAATGTTCGTGCTCATCGTGTGGTTCCGTGCCCGTGGGGAGAAGCGTACCCGGTAGCCGACGGTCGTGCCACCGTCGAGCATTGGACCGACGGGATTCGGTCGTGTCAAGCGAATTATTCGCCGTGCGCACGATTTTAACCGGATATTTGGCCTGCGATCATGGTGGCGTGCGCGAGTCGGCCTGCGGCCGGAGTGGGCCTACCTTTCAATTGCCGTCCGCGGCCGCGACTGGACACGGATTCCGCCGATTCGCCGCAACTCGTTGGCCGGCATGGGACGTTCGCACGGGCGGTGGGGCGCGGCGGCGGGACCATCCCGCCGGGGGGTATGGGGCGCAGGGTGATCATCTGAATAATGTCGAGAACGACGCCGGTGGCCGACTGGAGCCGACCGCTGACGGGGTCGGCTCCAGTGTGTCTGCCGACAGGGACAATGCTACTTCTTGTCGTCCTTCTTCTCCGGCGGCTAGGCCTTCCTGCGGTCGTTCGCACCGCCAGCGGAAAGTAGACCCGAACCCGACTGGCCATGCAACCGAAGTGCTGTGCCAGAATGTGTTTACATCCAGTTTCCTGCGGCGGATAGCGTGAACAGTGACGGGGGGGTATGTGTGTGGCAGGTGGCAGTGTGGCAGACACCCCCCCAACGGATTGCCGAACGCAACCCAAAGTGGACAAGAAAAACGAAAAAGTGCCACCCTGCCGATGGGAGAGGTGAACTGCGGATGTGAATCCTGTGGAGCACGACGCCCGTTGTCCCATCTTGACTCCGCCCCGGCGTCCACGGTATCCCCCGCCTTCCGCCTGGAGGGTTCCCGATGCCGGTTCGTCTGGCTGCGTTCGCCGCTTTGCTGGTCTCTTCTTCGCTGTTCGCCCAAACGGTCACCCTGAGCGAGCAGCTCAAGCCGGGCGAGTGCTTCGGATACGAACTCACCCTGAAGCTCGATGGGTCGATGAAGCTGTACCCGAACGGGAAGATGCAGACGCTGCCGATGACCGGCGAGGCAGGCATCAAGTTCGTCGAGCGGGTGGAATCGCCAGACGCCGCCGGCGGGGCGGGTAAGGTGGTGCGCTACTACACCGAGGCGAAGGGGAGCAACACGTTCGGCGGGGAGATGAGCAAGCGAGAGTTGTCGGCCGAGCGGCGACTGACGGTCGCCGTGCGAACCGAGACGGAGACGGTTCACGTCTGCCCGAACGGCCCGTTCACCCGCGATGAACTCGATCTAGTCGGCGACCACTTCGATACCCTCGCTCTGCCGCTGCTCCTGCCGAACAAGGAGATCAAAATCGGCGAGACGTGGACGGTGTCGGATAGCGGGTGCCAACATGCCCTGCTGTTCGACGGGCTGGCGAAGAACAACCTGAAGGGGACGTTGACCGGGGTGAAGGACGGAGTGGCGACGTTCACCATCGTCGGGACGGCCGAAGGGGTGGAGATGGCCGCCGGGGTGAAGGTGAGTGTGAGCGCGACCGGCACCTACGACATCAAGGCTGGGCAGATCACCGGGCTGGTGTGGGAACAATCGGACGAGCGGGAACGTGGGCCGGTGTCGCCTGAAACCGAAGTGAAAGCGAAATGGGTGGTGAAGCGGGTCGCGTTGGCTGACGAGCCGAAGGAATTGAAGGCCGAGGCAGGGGTCAAGGTGCCAGAGAAACTGACGGCCGAGTTGACCCGCCTGCGACACGCCGCCGCCAAATACACCCTGACGTACCCCCGCGACTGGATGACTGTCGCCAACACTCCGGACCACTTCCTGCTTCGGTTACTCGACGCCGGTGAACCGGTGTGCCAGGCAACGGTGAGCGTGTGGAAGAAGGCCGGTAAGGGTGAACACTCAACGCCGACCGAGTTCAAGGAACTGATCGCTCGCGTGCCGGGCTGGGAAGCGACGGAAGCCCTCGGCGAGGGTGAGGTGAAGACCGAGGGCAAGTGGGTGTACCGCTGGAGTGGTAAAGGTAAGCAGAACGGCACCCCCGTAGTGCAGACGTTCTACCTGATCGCCGCTCCGAGCGGGGAACAGGTGACGATGACCTTCCTGTGCAGCCCGGACAAGGCCACCAAGACCGCCGAGCGTGAGAAGGATGTGATCGAAGGGGTGAGCTTTCCCGAGAAGAAGTAGGCGAACTACTGGAACCGGAAACGGAGTGACCGGGTGGGTGCTAGACTCCACCCGGTCACTCCGTTTCCGGTTCCAGCATGACGTGGCTCCGCCTACTCCCGTTCCCACTTGCCGCAATCGTGGTGGTGTTCGCCCTGCCTGGGGTCTTCCCGCCGAAGGACTTTACCGAGTACTGGTCGGCGGCAAAAGTGCTGGCGGCCGGCGGTGATCCCTACAACGGGGCCGAACTGCTGCCGGTGCAACGGCAACTCGCCGAAGAACTGGCCCGCAAGGAAGGGAAAGAGCCAGAACCAGAAGGGAAGGTGGTCAGCCTGTGGACCCCACCGTGGACGCTCCCGTTCTACGCTCCGCTCGGCTGGCTGCCGTTCGAGGCGGCCCGCGGCGTGTGGCTGTTCCTGCAACTCACGCTGCTGTTCGCCTCGGTGGAACTGCTTCGCCGCACCTACGGTGGGGCGGAATCGCGGTGGTTCGTACCACACCTCGTGGCGTTCGCCTTCGCCCCCACCTTTTGGATGGCCCACTACGGGCAAAACACCGCGTTCCTACTGCTGGGGTTGGCCGGTTTCCTGTACTTCCGCCCCACCCGCCCGACGCTCGCCGGGTGCTTTGCCGCTCTCACCGCGATCAAGCCGCACTTGCTGGCGGTGGTCGGCGTGCTGATCGTGCTGGACGTGTTCCGCGATCGCGGCTGGCGAGTGCTGCTCGGCGGGGCGTTGATGCTGGTGGTTGGGTCGGCAGTGGCTCTGGCGTTCAACACCCACATTTTTCAGCTCTTCGTTGAAGCGACGACCCGCCCCGCGACTGCCGAAACGGTTCCGCTGAAAGACTGGCATGTACCGTTGTTCGCCTACGACCTCCGCCAGTGGATCGACCCGACACGGTTCGGGATACAGTTTGTGCCATGTGCGGTGGCGTGCGGGCTGATGGCCGTCTCTCGGCTGTTCCGGGGAAAGACGTGGGACTGGGCGGAGCAGTTGCCGGCGGGGGTGTTGGTGTCGTGCCTGTACGCCCCCTACGGCGGGTGGATCTTCGATCTGGTGGTGCTGTTGGTGCCTGTGACTCAACTCGTGTGTCGAGCGCGAGGGCCGATCGGGGGGGCACTCGTCGTGCTGACGGTGGTGCTGAACGTTGCCGCCATCCGCCCGATCAATCTGCAAGACTTCGGCTGGTACGCGGTGGTGACGGGGTTGGTGTGGGTGGTGGCCACGGTGAACCGACGGTTCCCGCCACCGCTTCGCCCATAGAATGTCAGTCGCATCCCCGCGGAGCCGCTCATGTCGACTTCCCCCGCACGGCATCGGGTGGTCATCATCGGTGGTGGGTTCGGCGGCCTGCTGTGCGCCAAGCACCTGAAAAAAGTGCCGTGCGACGTGACCCTGCTCGACCGCCGCAACTTTCACCTCTTTCAACCTTTGCTGTATCAGGTGGCCACCGGTTCGCTCTCCCCGGCCAACATCGCTGCCCCGCTGCGGTCGATCCTGAAGAAGGAACGGAACGTCCGCACCCTGCTTGCCGACGTCGGCGGCTTCGACCTGGCCGCGAAGGAAGTACTCACCATCGACGGCCTGCGGGTCTCGTTCGATACGCTCGTCGTCGCGGCCGGCAGCACCCACCACTACTTCGGCAAGGACGCCGAGTGGGAGCCGATCGCCCCCGGCCTCAAGACGATCGAAGATGCGACCGAGATTCGTCGTAAGGTGCTCGGGGCGTTCGAGCGGGCCGAGCGAGAGGCCGAGCCGGCGGTGCGGAAGAGGTTACTCACGTTCGTGGTGGTCGGCGGCGGGCCGACCGGCGTAGAGATGGCCGGAAGCGTGGCCGAACTGGCCCGCCAGACTCTCCGCCGCGACTTCCGCAGCATCAACCCAGCCGACGCTCACGTCATACTGGTCGAGAACAGCGAGCGGGTGCTTCAGACGTTCCACGAGAAGCTGTCGGCAAACGCTGAGAAATCGCTCCGCGAGATCGGCGTTGACCCGTGGCTGAAGTGCCGGGTGACGGAGGTGAAACCCGACCGGGTGGTGATCGATCGAGGTGGGGTGATCGAAACCGTGCCGACGGAGACGGTCATCTGGGCGGCCGGGGTAAAAGCTAGCCCGCTCGCGGCGAAACTGAAGGAGGCGTTCGGTGGGACGCTCCAGACCGACCGAGCCGGGCGGGTGGTCATTGCCGCCGACTGTACCGCCGGTGGGCGGGCGGATGTGTTCGTCATCGGCGACATGGCCCACCAACTCGGGGCGGACGGCAAGCCGCTGCCTGGCGTCGCCCCGGTGGCCATCCAACAGGGCGAGTATGTGGCCAGGGTGATCGACGCCCGCCTCCGCGGCAGCACCCTGCCGACCGCTTTCAAGTACCACGACAAGGGGAGTATGGCCACCATCGGCCGAAGTCACGCGGTGGCCCAGACGGGCTGGATGCGGCTCACCGGCTGGCTGGCGTGGCTGGCATGGCTGTTCATCCACGTCATCACCCTCGCCCGGTTCGAGAACCGCGTGCTGGTCGTGTTCCAGTGGTTCTGGAACTACGTCACCCGCAACCGTACCGCCCGCCTCATCACCAACGATCCGGCCGCCGACGCAGCGCACGGCTTACCGGCGTCGTCTGCGAAGTAGGGCGAAGGGGGAGTGTCAGCCCCTGATTCCCTTACGGCACACCCGCCCGCTCACGCGGGTCGCTCGTCAGGACTGTTCATGCCTACCGCACTGATCACCGGCGCGTCGGCCGGTATCGGCCTGGAATTGGCGAATCAGTTCGCCGCCGCCGGCCACGCCTTGATCCTCACCGCCCGCCGGGCCGATGAGTTGAACAAACTGGCCGATGAGCTGAGGGCCGCTCACAACGTTGCCGTTCATGTCTTCCCTCTCGACCTCGCCGCACCGGATGGGCCAAAGAAGTTGTTCGAGCAGGTCACCACCGCCGGTGTGACGGTCGATGTGCTGGTGAACAATGCCGGGTTTGGCACCCTCGGCCCGTTCCTCGACACGGAACTGGACAAAGAGATGGCGATGATCCGGTTGAACGTGTCGGCGCTGGTGGAATTGTGCGGCCTGTTTGTGCCGGCGATGAAAGCACGCAGAAGTGGGCGGGTGCTGAACGTGGCCAGCACGGCCGCCTTCCAACCAGGTCCGCTCATGGCCATCTACTATGCTACCAAGGCTTTCGTGCTCTCCTTCAGCGAGGCACTCTGGGACGAACTCAACGGCAGTGGCGTGACGATAACGTGTCTCTGCCCTGGCCCAACCAAGACCGAATTCGCCGACGTGGCCGGGATGCACGGCACCCGCCTGCATTCGGCTGGGAACGTGATGAGCGTGGGGCCGGTGTGCGCCGCGGCGGTCCGCGGCACTTTGGCGGGTAAGCGACTTGTGGTTCCCGGCTGGAAGAACCAGTTGCTGGTGTTCGCTGTACGCTTCGCTCCGCGGAGGGTAGTGTTGCGGATCGTGCGACGTTTCCAGCAGAAACGAAGGTAGGGGTCTCCCAAAGGTGGGCAGCCACGATGGGTACCCCTACGAATAACCCCATGCACTCCCCATCCGCCACCGAGTTCGCTGCCCTGGCGCGAACCCATACTGTCATCCCCGTCTTCCGCACCCTGGTGGCCGACGCACTCACCCCGGTGTCGGCCTTCCGTAAGCTGCACACCGGCGACGAGTGGGCGTTCCTGTTTGAGAGCGTGGTCGGGGGCGAGCGGGTCGGGCGGTATAGCATCCTCGGGGCCGACCCGTTCTTGTTGTTCGCCGCCACCGGGAACCTCATTGAGATCACCGAGCGAGGCGGGGTAGGCGTGAAGGGTCACTCGCCCGATCCGCTCAAAACGCTGGAAACGCTGGTGAATAAGTTCCGCGGGCCGCACTTGCCGGGGCTACCGCGGTTCTGCGGCGGGGCGGTCGGGTTTGCCGGGTACGATGCCGTGCGATATGTCGAGAAACTGCCGAACACACCGTCCGACGACCGCGGCATCCCCGACCTGTGCTTCGGCTTCTACGACGAGATGGTCATCTTCGACCACATCAACAAGACGGTGTTGGTGGTTGCCCACGCCCACACCGGCGGCACCGGCGAGGCCGACTACACGGCGGCCTGCAAACGGGTCGATGCCCTGGTGGACAAACTAGCGAAGCCCCTCGCCGACCTCGCGGTGAAGGACATCACCCTCGACACCCGCTACCCTGACCCGAGCGGTCGGTACACCTCCAACTTCACCCGCGAGTCGTGGGATGCGATGATCCGCAAGGGCATCGACTACATCCTCGCCGGCGATGTTTTTCAGTATGTACCGAGCCAGCGGTTTCGCACCACCACCACGGCCGACGCCTTCGACATCTACCGGGCGCTGCGGGTCATCAACCCCAGCCCGTTCATGTTCTTTCTGGACGTCGGCAACCCAAAGTTGGTGGGGGCGTCGCCGGAGATCATGTGCCGCGTGGAAAACGGCGAGATGACCAACCGGCCGCTCGCCGGCACCCGCCGCCGCGGAGCCACGCCCGTGGCCGACAAGGCGCTCGCTGAGGAACTGCTCGCCGACCCGAAAGAGCGGGCCGAGCACATCATGCTGGTTGACCTCGGTCGCAACGATGTGGGCAAGGTGTGCGAACTCGGCAGCGTGAAACTGGCCGAGTTGATGACGGTCGAGCGGTACAGCCACGTCATGCACATCAGCAGCACCGTCACCGGGAAGCTAAAGCCGGGACTGACGGCGTTCGACGCCTTGCGCAGTGCCCTGCCGGCCGGCACGCTGAGCGGGGCGCCGAAGGTGCGGGCGATGGAGATCATCGACGAGTTGGAGCCGCACAAGCGCGGCCCTTACGGTGGGGCGGTCGGGTACTTCGATTTCAGCGGGAACATGGACACCTGCATCGCCCTGCGGACGCTGGTGATGCAGGGGCAGACGGCCGACATCCAGGCCGGGTGCGGGGTGGTGGCGGACAGCAACCCGGCGGCCGAGTACGCCGAGACGGTGAACAAGGCGATGGGCCTGATGCGTGCCATCGAGGTGGCCGAAACGCAACTCAAGTAGGGCGGCATTCGGCCTCGGCGACAGCGGGTTTCTGCTATCATCTACTGTTTCGCCCCCAGGTGATTTCCCGTGGCCCGCCGCGCCGATCCGCCCGCAGTCCCCGCCCTGTACGCCTTCGTCCAACCGGGGCTGGAAACCGTCGCCGCCGACGAGATCACCCGCGACCTGCAGGGTGAGGTAAAGCGGACCGACCGCGGCAGCGTCGTCTTCCGCATGGACGAGATCACCCCGGAGGTGCTCAAACTCCGCACCACCGAGGATGTGTTCCTCCTCGCCTGGGGGTCCGACTCGCTCACGTACAAAGCCGGCGACCTGGAGACCATCAAGCGGTGGACGGCCAAGAAGGCCGACTGGGCCAACCTGTTTCGCCTGCACCACTCGGTCCGGCCGAAAACCAAGGGTAAACCCACCTTCCACCTCGTCTGCCAGATGCAGGGCGAGCATGGCTACCGACGGGTGGACGCCCTCGACGCCATGGCCGACGGGCTGGCCGGGTTCGTGCCCGCCGGGTGGGTGCCCGCCGAGGAGAACGCCTGGCTGGAGATCTGGCTCACCATCAACGGGAAGACGGCCGTGTGCGGGGTGCGGCTGAGCGACCGGACGATGCGGCACCGGACGTATAAGACCGACCACGTGGCGGCGAGCCTACGCCCCACCGTGGCGGCGGCCATGGTGCGGTTGGCCGGCATCGGGCCGGGGATGACCGTCCTCGACCCGATGTGTGGGGCCGGCACCATTCTGGCCGAAGCGGTGGCCCTTTGCGAGCAGCGGCGGATCCGCGAGGTGCGGTACCTGGGCGGCGACATCGACGCGAACGCAGTGTTTTGTGCCGGGCAGAACCTCGGCCGCCGCGGGGCCATCGAACCAGAAAAGTGGGACAGCACTGAACTGCCGGTGCCCCGCCGGGTGGTTGATCGGCTCATCTGCAACCCGCCGTTCGGCAAGCAGTTGGAGAAGCCGGAAGACATCCCCGAACTGTACGACAACGCCGTGGCCGAGTGGGACCGGGTGCTCAAGCCGGGCGGCAAGGCGGTCATTCTGGTGAGCGAGATGGACGCCCTGAAGGAAGCTATCCGCCCGCACGAGTGGCGGCCGCTCAAGCAAATGCGGGTACGGGTACTCGGCCAGCCGGCGGTGCTGAGCGTCTGGCAGAAGCCGGAGTGAGTGAGTAGAGTAACTGGTGTCGACTCGCGAGATACAAATCCGGAGGCCGCCCCCGCCGCTGGGGGCGGCCGCAGTTCCTTTCCCCGGTTCCCCCATGCCCTCGTACACCTGCCCGGACTGCCAGGCCAAAGTGAAGTCGGAAAAGGAGGCCAGGCCGGGGCAGAAGTTCACCTGCCCGGAATGCGACGCCACCTTCAGCCCACGGGCCGATACCATTGCCTTCAAGGATGACCCGCCAGCCCGGCCGAAGGCCGTCAAGTCGGCGGTGGTGAAGCCGGCAACCGCCAGGCCTTCCGCCCCCGCCAGCCCGCCCCCTCCGCCCGCCCCCGAACCACGGAAGATGGACGACGACGACGATGGACCGATGACCTATGGGCTGGTGAAAGAGTCGGAAGAGGAGCAGCGGTTGGCGGAGAAGAATAAGCCGATCTTCGGGGCGGTGAAGGACAAATTTGCCAAGAGTGCCCGCGGGCCGGCGGCGGCGCTGCTCGTCACACCTGTGAACCTACTCTTGTTCCAGGGCGGGCTACTCTGCCTGTTCGGCCTCTTCTGGGCGTTCTTCTGGCAGGGGCTGTGGGGGATCATCTTTACTGGCGGCACTCCGCCGTCGGACGAGGAGTTCACCGAGTATCTGGGGTGGGTGTTCATCGGCATCATTTGCACCCTGTGGGGGGCGATCACCTGTTACGGAGCGGTGCAGGGCATCACCCTGGGAAGCTACCCGTGGGCGGTGGTCGCTGGGTTCTTCGGCCTGTTCCCGTTGTTTGCCGGTCTATTCATGCTGCTGACCATCTGGGACCCCCGCGTACTGGCCGGGTTCGCCGAACCAGAGACGGGGCCGATCAAGGTGGAGGCCGACGCGGAGAAGAAGGCCGAGGACGACGACGAAGACGACGAAGACGACGAAGATGAGGATGACGAAGACGACCGACCAAAGAAACGGCGGCGGTAAGGCCTGGCACGCCGGATGCGTTAATTCGCTGGACCCGTTGAACACGCCCCCCGGTTGCGGTGGAACCAGACACCCAATGCCCGAAAACACACCACCGTGACCACTGAACCTGCTACCGACGCGGAACTCCTCGCCCGCTTACGGGTGGGGGATTCGTCCGCCGTTGGGGCCATTTTTGAGCGTTACGAACAGCCGGTGTTTCGTTATCTGCTCGGCGTGTTGAAGGACCGTCACGCCGCCGAGGATGTCCTTCAAGACACTTTCGTGCTGGTCCTGCGAAAAGCTGAGGCCGCCGCAGGCGAATCCTTCCGTGGCTGGCTGTTCACCGTTGCCCATCAGCAAGCGTTGCTGTTTCGCCGCAAAGGGCAAAGTGCGGCCGTGGGAGGCGGAGACGGCCTACTATCCGTAGTGAGTGGAGACGCCGATCCGTTGGCCGCGGCCGATGCTCACGAGATGGCCACCACCCTTCGCGGTTTGCTTGAGCAATTGCCCGAGCCGCAGCGGGCCGTGATCTGCCTTCGCCTCTTCGACGGCTTGAAGTTCCGCGAGGTGGCCGATCGGCTCGGCTGCCCGCTGAACACCGCCCTTGCCCGTATGCACGATGGCCTGGCCCGACTCCGCACCCTTTGGGAGCAGCGGTATGCTTGATACCCCACGTACACCGATCGACGCGGAATTGTCTCTCGCGGCCCTGCGCTACGCCGCAGGCGAGATGCCTCCGCCCGAGGCCGAGCAGTTCGAAGCCCGGCTGGGCGACGATCAGGTCGCCCGCGAAGCGCTTGCCGAGGCTGTCCGCCTTTCGGCAGCCGCGAGCGGGCTGCCGGTCCCGACCCCCGATCACCAAATCCGTGCGGGAGCGATTGACCAACTGTTCCCGACGTGGGCGAGCCGATTGTTCCCGAGCCGGCGATATCGCGGGCACCCGCTGGCGTGGGCCGGGTTGGGCGGCGGAGTAGCGGCGGTTGTTGCTCTGGCGGTAGGATTGACCGGTTGGAGGGAACCGTCGTCTGCGGTCACGTCGATCCGTGCCATACCGCCCGCAGTCGTGGCGCTCGAAGTGGCCGATGTTGATGTGCCACACACAGCGGCTGAACGGCCCACTGGCCCCACACTCAATCCAATGGGAATGGAGAAGCGGGGCGCGGAGCCGCTAGACACCGCGTGCCCGCTACCGGTGGCGGTGCCGTCGGTGAAGGTGGTACCCGTGACGATGCCGAAGCCGGTCGAACCGGCTGTCGCCGAGGGTGGGGATGAGCCGAACCCGATGGGTGAACCGAAAACTGGCCCGATCACGTCGAACCTGTAGACAACTCTGGCCCGAGGGTCCCCCGTTCACTTCTTCAGCGCGTAGCCCTTGATCTTGCGGTCGAGGGTACTACGTTCGATGCCGAGGATCTCGGCGGCCCGCGACTTGTTCCAGCCAGTGTGTTCCAAGGTGGCCGCAATGTGCCGCTTCTCAACTTCCTCAAGCGGCATCGCTTCATAGGTGGGCCGGATGGCCGGGGCAGCTTCGAGGTGGAGCGGTGACAGCCAGATGTCGCTGTCGTCGATCTGCGGACCGGCCCCAAGCACAACTGCCCGCTCGACTACGTTTCGCAATTCCCTCACGTTTCCCGGCCAGGTGTGCCCGCTTAGCTTCCGCACCGCCGCCGGGGTGAACCCGGTCCGCTTCCGTCCTGTCTCCCGCACGATTTTCTTGAGGAAGTGGTTGGCCAGCAGGGGTACGTCGTCCGGACGTTCCCGGAGCGTCGGCACGTCGATCTGTACCACCTGAAGGCGGAAGTACAGGTCTTTGCGGAATCGCCCTTCCCGCACCGCATCTTCAAGCGGGCGGTTGGTAGCCGCCACCACCCGTACATCCACGCGTATTGGAAGGTTACCGCCCACCCGCTCGAACGGTTGACCCTCCAGTACGCGGAGCAGTTTCGCCTGTGCCCCGCCGCTCATTTCGCCGATCTCGTCGAGGAAGATCGTGCCGCTGTCGGCCGCTTCAAACTTCCCGATCATCCGTTCGGTGGCCCCGGTGAAGGCCCCCTTCTCGTGCCCGAACAACTCGCTCTCCAGAAGGCTCTCTGTGATGGCAGCGCAGTTCAGGCAGATAAACGCCCGATCTCGCCGCGGGCTGTTCAGGTGGATCGCGCGGGCCACCAGTTCCTTGCCGACGCCGCTCTCCCCACGGATGAGGACCGTGGCTCGCGTGCCGGCCGCCAGCCCCACCTGCTCGACCACACGAGTGATCGGCTCGCTTTCCCCGATTAACTCTGTGTCAATCCGCAACTGTTGCTTGAGGCTTTCGTTCTCGGCGGTCAGCCCGACCCGTCCACGGAGCCGCTCCCACACCACTGCCAGTTGTTTAGCCGCTGCCAGTGTGAATTCCAGGTCGTCGGGCGTGAGTTGACCACTCGCTCCGGTGGCGTAAAGGTGGACCAACCCGAGGATGCGATCACCCGAGGCGACCGGAGCGCAGATCAGGCTAGTTGCCCGTAGTTCGGTCAGACTCTCGCGGTTCCGAAGGTGCTTCTCATCGGCCACGTTTTCGGCCATCACCGCCTGACGGGTGGAAAGGACCTCACGGGTGACGAAGTTGCTCACTTGGTGGTAGGTCGGCGGGCCGTTGCTGCGCAGTCGGTGCGCAATGCTGCTCACTTCCCCCCCGTCGGATACGGCCAGGACCGCGCCCACTTCGGCCGGGGTACCGCCGAGAAGGGCTTCCAGTGTCATCCCGGCTAACTCCTCTTCGGTACGGGCGGCAGCGGTGTCCACCGCCAACCGATACAGAACGCCGACGGTGTCGAGGGTGGAGAGGCGGCCCGCGGGCGGAGATGGCGGTGCGGGCGGGAGATATTTGGTGCGGTCGGCCCGACGGGTGATTTGATACCCCTCGCCGTCGTCGGACACTGTTGCGTCGGCGTCGGCCACTGGCGGTAGATGATCGAGAGAATCGAGGAACAAGAATTCGGTGCGGCCGAATCGTACCACGTCTCCGCCGGCTAGTGGGTGAGTGCCAGTGACACGCGAATCGTTTACGAAACACCCATTCATGCTGTTCAGGTCACGAACTGCCCACCCGGCCCCGCTGCGGAACAACTCGCCGTGCCGGCGGCTGCAGAGGTCGTCCTTGAGCACCACATCGCAGTCGGCAGCCCGCCCGGCTGTGTACCGCAGGGCGTCTCGCAGCGGGATCACGTCGCCGAACCCGTCAGCCCGCTTGAGTACCAGGAATCCGGTGGCATCGGTAGACATTGATTCAATCCTGACTGGGCCACTCCCTCCGACGATAGAGGTGAGTGAGCGGGAACACCCCTGTTTCCTCACGCTCTCCGACCTCCGGGACGAAGAGAACAATCAACGCGGCACCTCGTAACTCACCCATCCCGCCCGCTCACACAACTGCTGCACCCACGGGCTGCGCCACGGGTTCCACGCTGGATAGAAGACGCTCAATACTGACATCCCCAACAATAATGCCGCCGTCAGCCGACCCGTTCGCCACCGGGCACACCAGTCCGCCGCCGGCACCGCTCCCAGCACCCACAGCGGGATGAGCCAGAATAGCCATCGTGGACCGCTCGTATTCCCGCCATAGTTATTCGTCTTCACCACGAAGAACCCGATAAGCACGACACTCATCGCGATCGCCAACGGGCCGAACACTGCGGGAGTGAAGACGGCCCGATCCTGGTGACGCCGGCGGAGCAAGGAGAACACGTCGCCGCGGCCTCTCCAGGTCAGCATTCCTAGCCCGAGTGCCGACACTACAAACGCCGGAGTGAGGCTGAACCACCCGTGGTGCCCGAACAGCAAGTGGAACGCGTAAACCCCTTTCGGCTCCTGAGCGAAGTCGATGCCCGGCACGAACTGCCCCGCCTGGACCGCCTTCAACTTGTGCCAGTGGCTACCAGCGTATTCGTACCATGGCCCGCCGAACTCACTGTACGCCGGGGTGAGCCGGCCGAGCGCCGCGTAGTTGCAGGCGAAGAAGGTTGCTACTGGCATCAGCAACGCCGGCACGAACCAGAGCAGGGTCTGCACCGGCCGCGTGTAGAGCAACGGCACCAACAACCCCGCCGTGAGCGCTGCCGCCGGCAGATCCAGGCAGGCCGTCAGGCCGGCGAAGAATCCGGCGGTCGACAACTCTGCCGGTGATTCGCTTCCGCCGAGCGTACCTTTCCGCAATAACGGATAGAGAGCGAAGGCCACACAGTAGGTCGCAGGGCTGTGGTTGTTCAGCGTCATGCCGAAGGGGATGAGGAACGTACCGCAGGCAGCCAGGGTGAAAGCGAACAGCCGGCCAAAGTCGGTGCGGCCGAGGCGGTCAATGAGTACCGCCATGACCCACAAGTACAAAGCAAACGGCATCACGTTCACGGTCAACAAAATGGTACATGTCACGGGCCAGCGGTCCCGCTCAATATCCCAGTCGAACACCTTTTTCAGCAGCCAGTACTCACCGGCGAGGGCGGTGGCGAAGAGCGGCGGCTTGCTGGAGTAGAACTCGCCGGTGTCCGGATTCATGACCTTGTCGAGCGACTGGTATTCTGGCTCGAAGATGATGCCGGTATCCCGGAACGGCCCCTCGGCGTCACGGAAGTTTTCTCGACGGCCGACGACATAGGTGCCCTCTTCGACCAGGGCACGGATCGTGGCCCAGCGAGATTTGTCGTTCGAACTATAGAAGGGCGATGGCTCCGGGCGGGCGGTCGGCCACTTGCGCGTGGGCTTGTCTGGACGGTTGAAGTCAAAGTTGCCCTCGGCTGGAGCGTACCGGCTCGGCTCGAACACGTTCTCCCCGCCGACGATCTTGCCAGCGACGATGAACACCGCCACCGTGCCGATGAGCAGGTAGGCGGCGCGGCGGAGAGCGGTGGTTGGGTCGGGCACCCAAAAGGGGTGCCCCTACGGATTGATCTTCTCGCTCACTACAAACGGTTCGTCCGTGCGGCGAGCGGCGTGGAGTTCGGCAAGCAGTCCGGTCCAGATACTCTGCCCGCCGATCACCCCAGCGATGCCCGACACAAGCAAGAGAATGATGCCGAAGAACGTGGTGACCCTGCCGCTGACGAGCGTCAACAACCCGGCCGCGCCAACCCCCGTGACTGCCGCGAGCAGCCACAGAATCACGGCCGCGGTGCCGAACAGGTGCATTGGCTGCCAGCCGAATGCCGTCGTCATCCGGACATGCACGAGGTCGAGGAACCCCTTCAGAAACCGCTTCCAACCGTACTTCGAACGGCCGAATCTGCGTGCTCGATGGTGGACGACCAGTTCGCCCACCTTGAACCCACGAGCGGTGGCGAGCACCGGCACATAACGGTGCAATTCACCATAAAGCCGTACCTCTTTCACCACTGCTGCTCGATACGCCTTGAACCCGCAGTTGTGGTCGTGCAACTGGACCCCCGTGACCGTACTGACCATCCAGTTGAACACCCGGCTTGGAAACACCTTGTGCCATGGATCGTGCCGCACCTGCTTATACCCGCTCACCACATCCTTCCCCGCTGCGAGGGCTTCCAGAAATCGCGGAATTTCGACTGGGTTGTCTTGCAGGTCAGCGTCGAGGGTGAACACCACCTCTCCGCGAGCAGCGATGAACCCGGCGTTCAGTGCGGCTGCCTTGCCGAAGTTCCGGCGGAACCGCAGACCGCGTACGTGCCCCCGCCCGGTCAGTTCGACAATCCGCTCCCACGAGGCATCGGTGCTACCGTCATCAATGAATAGGATTTCGTGCTGCCAGGCGGGGAGGGTAGCCACTGCTGCGTCGATCTCACCGACGAGTTGAACCAGGCTCTCGTGTTCGTTGAACACTGGCACAACCAGGGAGAGCAGTCGAGGCCGGGCGGGCGAATCGTCGGTCACGTGGGCACCTCGCTCACCGTTCCCGCGCCCTCGCGGGTGTGGTTCGTTGGGGAGGGGAACCTGGCCAGGAACAACCCGACCACCGCCACCGCCTCGAACGTCGTCCAAACGATCCGTAGCACCACTGCCACCGCCGCTGCCACCCCACCGAGGACCGCCGACAACATCCAATGCAACACCAACTCCCGGAGGCCGCCACCGGCAGGAAGCAAGAGCGCCGCAAAACCAATGACGTAGGCCACGCTCACCGCACACAAGTACTGGGCGAAGTTGGCGACCGTCAGCGGCACTGATTCGGCCGACAACCCGCAGGCGGTCAACCATGCGCTCAGCCCGAGCAAGCACCACCCCACCATTGCCTGGAGCATCCCGCGGACGATCAGCCAGGGGCCGGGCACCGGGATCGATGGGGCATCCGGCTGCTGGTATTTGCGAGCCACCCGGCGGATGAGCCGATTCAGCCCGAACAGGCCCACCGGCACCAAGGCTAGGAGTGCTACCGAGTACGGCACCACGGCACGGTAGCGCTCGTCGATGGCGTTGAGTTGCCCACTGAACGGGAGCAGGCATGCCCCCAGTACTGCGCCAGCGGCCATGTTGGTGAGCGTTTCGTAGGTCCCGGTGACGATCACCACCGTCGGCGAAGCGGTCGTTCCCTTCAACAGCCCGATCCGGAGCAGGATGACAAGCGCCTTCCCTGGTACATACTTCCCCCACTGGCTGACGAAGTACGCCCGGACGCCCGCAGGCCAGCCGACCGCCACCCCCTGTCCGCGGAGCAACTGCACCCAGAACGTGCCCCACAGTGTGTGGCATGCGAGATACAACAGGCCGGCGGGGGCAAGGTACTCGGCCCGCAGGGTGAGTTGCGGTTGAACTTCGGGCTTGGTGAGAAGGCCGTAGAAGTGCCACCCGACCGCCAGCATGACGACCACGGCCAGCGCCGTTTTGAGGGCGAGTATCAGGCGTCGGCGAGCCACAGGCATCGAGGGATTGTATGAATGCGAGCAGGGCCGCCGGTGGCCCCGCTCGCTGTCCGGTCACTTCACCTTTTTGTCTGGGTAGCCCTTCCACGTCCACTCGATGGCGTGCGGTAGGAACTGCGCCTGGGCTTTTCCATCGCAGTGGCCAGATCCCTGAGAGAAAAGGTACTGGTACTCGTAGCCCTTCTCCTTGAGCACCTTGGCCATGCGGTGGTTGGCCTCGACCCAATCGTGCATGTTGTCTCGCATCACGTTTGGATTCAGTAGGTCTTTGTCGCCCACCTGGATAAAGAGGCGGATCGGCTTCTTTGGCTCCTTGGGGATGAGTGTCTCGTGGAAGCCCCAGGCTCCGTCCGGGTAGTTCTTGTCGAACGGCCAGGCCTGGTTGACGAACGTACCCGAGGTGGTGAGCACGCGGTGGTATAGGTCGTTGCGGAACCACGCCATGATGAGCGCACACGAACCGCCCGAACTGCACCCCATCGCCGCCCGCCCGTCGGGGTCTTTGGTGAGCTTGACCTTGCAGTTCTTCTCGACCCGCGGCAGCACTTCGTCTTCGATGTATGTGGCGTAGTCGCCGTTCATGTTGTCGTACTCTTTGCCACGCTCGTGCCCCTGGGCGTCACCCCCGCCGTTCTGAATGGCGATGAGGATCAACGGCGGGATTCGCTTCTGGTGGATCAGGTTGTCGAGCATTGTTTTGTAGCCGCTCGCCTGGCCGGGGCCGTCGTGCACCACCATGAACGGTGCTTCGGTGCCTTCCTTGTACTGGGCCGGGATGTAGACGCCGATCTTCCGCTTGTAGTCCATCGTTTTCGTCTCGACGATCAGCGTCTTTGGGTTGTTCGGGTCGGGGGTGCCGAACTTGTCCCGCTTAATTCCGGGGTTGAACAGCTTCGTTTCCTTCGAGTCGATCTCGAACTGCTCGACCTTCCCTTCGGGTACGTCCTTCACTTTGGTGCGTTCCGGGGCGGGGGTGTACTTCGGCCCGATGACGAAGTTGTCGTAAGCGTCGAGTGGTGGGTTCTCGCCTTCTTTGAGCACCTTGAATGGTGGGGCGCTCTTGTCGTCGTACTTGCGGACTGGCTGAGCGGTGGCCGTGCCAGCGGCGGCGAGGGCGGCGAGCAGGGCGATTCGGGAGAGGTGCGGCATGGGGGCCTCAGGGGTGGTGGGGCAGCGGGGCTAGCGTATTTCGCCCCAGTGACATCGGGTATACCGGGCGAGACGGACTCGCCCGCCTTCAACCTGTCGCCCGCCGGACCGCATCGTAGATCTCTCGCAGTGGCACGTCCCGCTCGCGGGCAATACGGGCACAGTCTTCGTACTCCGGAGTGACGATCACCATCCCTTCTCGCCATCCCTTCTTCGCTTTCACCGGGCCTAAGGGTGTGTTGATCGTGACCGCGTCGCGGTGTAGCTTGCTCCGGGTCGCGGTGTGCCGCCGCACACCGAATGTGCCTGTTTCGCGGAACAGGATCGCCTCGCACGCCGCAGCCGTGTCAGGTGATGCGATCACGCTCAGCAGCATTCCCGGCCGGTTCTTCTTCATCTGTACCGGCACGGTGAAGACATCGAGTGCCCCCGCTGCGAACAGCCGTTCGGTGGTGTACCCGATAACCTCCGGCGTGCAGTCGTCGAGGTTGGTTTCCAGTACTGCCACGGCGTCGGTATCGCCACCAGGTGAGCCGCCCAAGGCTGCCGAACCGACGAACAGCCGGAGAATGTTCGGATGTTCGAGGAAATCTTTGGTGCCGGCGCCGCTACCGACACGCTCGACCGTCATCGGAGGGGCGTCGGCCCAACTGCGTACAACGGTCGTGAGGATCGCCGCTCCGGTCGGGGTGGTGAGTTCCCCCTTCGCAGTGAACTTGGAGAGCGGCACCCCTTTGAGCAGTTCCAGTGTGCCCGGCGTTGGTATCGGCATCACCCCGTGGGCGCACTTCACCGTTCCGTTGCCGGTCGGTACGCTGCTGCTCGTGAACTGCTCGACTCCGAGTAAATCGAGCCCGACGGCGGCGCCGAGGATGTCGGCAATGCTGTCGAGTGCTCCGACCTCGTGGAAGTGGACCCGTTCGAGCGGCATGCCGTGGGCGGCGGCTTCGGCATGGGCGAGCTTGGTGAAGATCGCAGTCGCCAGTTCGCGTTGTGGGCTGCTCAGCGTGCTAGCGGCGATGATCCTCTGCACGTCAGGCAGGAAACGGTAGTCTTCTTCGTCGGTGGCGTGGATGGTCGCCTTGGTGGCGCGGAATCCGCACCGTTTGACGGTTTCAACTTCCAGGGTGATCGGTAACCCAAGAGAGGCCAACGCAGCTCGAATGGCGTCGGCCGGCACTCCGGCGTCGATCACCGCCCCGAGTACCATGTCTCCGCTGATCCCGCTGAAGCAGTCGAAGTGTGCAACACGCATAGGAAATCTCAACAGAAGGGATGCGGATAACACGGATGATTCAGATCCTCCTCATCTCTGCCTCTTCCGTGTTATCCATGTCCCGATTTTTGGTCCGTTCTGACTCACCTCCTGTTCTATGCTTCGGCTGAAATCTCACCCTCGAGCGCACCCGATGGCCCCCTCGCCACTTGAGTTGCTCGCCGATGCCGTGTCCGCCGATGGTGGGTTCGGCTACCATCGCGGCCAGCCGACCCATCTCGAACCCACCTGCCTAGGTTTGCTCGCCCTGGCCGCCGAACCGGAACGGTTCGCTCCACAACTCTCGGCCGCCCTGGAGGCGATCCGGCAGCACGCCCAACCCGATGGTAGCTACCGCCTCACTCGCGGTCGGCAACAAGCCGTCTGGCCAACGGCGCTGGTGCTTTTCACTCGCGGCCTGTTGAACCACTCGGCCGCCGAGATTCAACCGATCGCGAATAAACTTCTCGGTATCGAAGGCAAAGTGGTTCGCCTGGAAACCTCCGATGCCGGCGACATTGATGCCGGCTTGCTCGGCTGGCCCTGGGCCGAAGACACCTTCTCGTGGGTGGAACCGACCGCGTGGGCGTGCCTGGCCCTGCGAGCGGTTGGACTGGGCGAACACCCGCGTGTACAAGAGGGGTTGCGGCTTCTACTGGATCGGGCCTTCGACCACGGTGGGGCGAACTACGGTAGTCGGATGATTCTCGGCAAGCAGACCGAGCCAATTCCCGGGTCGACGTGTGCATTACTGCTCGCCCTTCAAGGTGTGAAGGACAACACCCGCATCGAAGCGGCGAAGGGCTACTTGCGAGTTGTGGCGAACCAGACGAACGACCTGGAAACGCTGGCGTGGGTCAAGCTGGCGCTGAGCGTGCATGCCGACGACACGGCGACATTGGACGCCTTACCGCTGCTCGAAGGGAAAATCACAGGATCGCTGGCTTTCGAGGCTGGTCAGACGAATGGCCTCGGCGCCGGGCCGTTCCGCCACGCCCTAGCTGCACTTGCCTTGAACACGGCAAGCCGCAACCCATTTCGCCTGGCTGATACCCCCGCCGTCGCCACTCACGCGGTCGTGGGCAGCACCCGCGAACCGGCGAAGGACGAACCTGTGCGTGCCGGCAGTGAGGCAAGTGGTTTTCTCGGTAAGCTCAAGGCTGGCGTGCAAAACTTCCTCCTCCGCGGTACCGCGGCCATTCGCCCACTCCCGGTCACATCGGCCGTCCACATTGCCAGGGCCGAGAGCTACGACGTCTCACTTACCGATCTTCTACAAACCCAGTTCGCCCACTTTCGGCAGTTCGTGCCCGTGGCGGGCAAACGAGTGGTCCTCAAGCCGAACTTGGTCGAGTTCCACCGCGATCGCGTCATCAACACGCATCCAAAGTTCGTCGGGGCAGTGATCGATCTGTTCCAGCGTGAGGGGGCGGCCGAAGTGGTGGTGGCCGAGGGGCCGGGTCACTGGCGGAACGCGCAGTTTCTGGTCAGCGAGAGTGGGCTGGGCGATGAACTTCGTGCTCGTGGTGTGCGGTTCGTGGATGTCAACCACGATGAACCGGTGAAGGTCACGAACGTGGGCCGCACCACCGGGCTGGAGTTCCTCTACCTGTCGAAGACCATCGCGGAAGCGGAGGTATTCGTGAGCCTGCCAAAATTGAAGACCCACCACTGGGCCGGCGCGACACTGAGCCTGAAGAACCTGTTCGGAATCTTGCCGGGGATCTGCTACGGCTGGCCAAAGAACGAACTGCACTGGCGGGGCATCCCGAACAGTATTGTCGATATCGCTCTGACACACACACCGCATCTCGCCATCATCGATGGTGTTGTGGGCATGGAGGGTGATGGCCCCCTGGCTGGCAATGCCAAGTATGTCGGGGCGGTGGTGATGGGCCTCGATCCGCTCGCCGTCGACGCCACCGGTTGCCGGCTCATGAGCCTGCCGCCCGAGCGGTTGCCGACTCTCCGACTAGCCGAGCAAAAGCGGCTGGGGGTACTGAAAGAAGAATTGATCCCGCAACTCGGGGAACCAATTGCCTCGATGGCCCAGGCGTTCGAGATGCCGCCGGAGATCGAGAAACAATTGGTGCCATCGGGGAAATGACCAGAACCGAGAACGCCGTGACCGGGTGGGTTGGTAGCCACCCGGTCACGGCGTTCTCGGTTCCACTTACTGCCCCTGGGTTGTCTGTGTCGGTTCAACCACTGGTGCGGCCGGTTGTCGTCCGAGATACTTGACCAGGAACAGAGCTACGGCCAGCACCACGGCCCCGCACGCCAGCCCAACGACGAAGTAAGTCCGCCTCTGCATACGGTTGTCGGGCGGGGGTGAGGCGATGATCGGGAAACCGCCTGGTATGGCGGACTTGGAAAGCCGCGAACTGGCCCGATTCGGCAAGGCCGGGCCGGTCGGCTGGCCAGGGAGTTCGTTTACCGTCTCGGCGGCGGTCGGGGTGGGGGGGGCAAATGGCGACGGGCGGTGGCCCGGTGTGGGTGTTCGCCCGCCGGTGGGCGGCTCGGCGGTGAGCAAAACCGCCGGCTCGGCGGCAAAGGGTGATGACCGAAGGCCGCCAGTGCCGAAGTTCGAGGGGTCGGGCTTGGGCGCCTCGGAAGCTGGCTTGGCCGTGGATACTGGGCGTGGGCTTTGCCGCTCGGTGGTATCGCGGGCAGCCTTGCTCAGCACCGGCAGTTCGGCCTCAGTTGGGAGCACCGCCTCGGCCGCTGCCCACCGGCTCAGTTCGGCGGCTACCTCGGCTGGCGTCTGGTATCGCTGGGCTGGATCCTTGTGCATCATCTTCGCCACAACGGCCGCCAGCCCCTCTGGCACCTCGGGCCGTACCTGCCGCAGCGGGGTGGGGTCCTTGGTGCGATGCCACAAGAGCTTCTGCGAAACTGTGCCGGTGGGGAAGGGGGGGTGGCCGGCTAGGAGGAAGTACAGACTGCCGCCGAGAGCATAGACGTCGGCCCGCACATCAACAGCGTGGCTATTGGCGACCTGCTCGGGAGCGACGTAGTCGGCTGTACCGAGTACGATCTTGTCGTCGTACTTGACGGTCAGCATGTCGGACTGGTCCTGGTAGAACCGGGCCAGGCCCATGTCGAGAAGTTTGGCTGTTCCCTCGCGGTCAACCAGAATGTTGCCGGGTTTGATGTCGCGGTGGATCAGGCCGTTGTCGTAGGCGTACTGGAGGCCATGAGCTACCTGGCAGATGTAGCCGGCCGCCCGCGGGGCGGGCATCGGGCCGCCCTTCTTCACCATGTCGAGCAAGTTCGATCCGTCGACGTACTCCATCACGATGTAGTGGAGGTTGCCGTCCTGGTCGATGTCGTGCGTGCGGACGATGTTCGGGTGTTCAAGTTGACCGGCCGCTCGGGCCTCGCGGTAAAACCGACCGAGGGCCGCCGGTTGCTCGGCCTTGGCCGGGGGAAGAATCTTGATCGCGACCCGCCGCTTCATGAAGAGGTGTTCGCAGAGGAACACCTGACCCATTCCGCCCACGCCCACACGTTCGAGCAGCTTGTACTTGCCAACGGTGAAGCCCCGCCACTTGCCTAGTAGGAACTGTTCAGCCTGGAAGTCGGTCAGCAGGCCGTCGAGCACCATGGCCTCTGCCGCCAGCCGCGGATCGCTGGCCAGTCCACGACCACTATTGCGGCGGTGTAGGTAACTGTTCAGCGCGGCCTCATCCACCATACCGCTCTTGCGGATGAGCTGGATAAGCTCTTCAACGGACGTGGGGACAGACATCACGGCACTCGGGGCGAGGGGCCGGAATTGCGGCCGGGCGACACTTTCCGGTCGAACCATAGAACACGCGGCGGGCCCACGCAACTCCACCGCTCTGCTCACCGCAAGATTTTCAGCCCGCGTTTGCCCGCTCTCAACTCCTCTTCCATCATCCCGATTGCGGCCGCGGTCACTTTTGTGTTGTTGAGTTGCAACAATTTGAGACCCTCCAACTGAAGCAACCGTTTCACCCCGGCGTCGGTCACTTTCGTGCCCGAGAGGTTCAATTCTTCCAGTTTGGTCAGGGCAAGAAGCGAATCCACTCCCTTGTCGGTCACGGCGGTGTCCATCAGGTCGAGCGTCTTCAGGTTCTT
>JALOQR010000071.1 GCA_025459365.1 Fimbriiglobus sp. | reverse complement strand
CATCGTGGGTCGCGCCGGGTCTGACGACCCGTGCGGACCCACCCTACCGGAAACCCTATGCGCCTCGGCATCCTCGGCGGCGGGCAACTCGGGCGGATGATCGCCCTCGCCGCCCACCCGCTCGGTATCACCAGTACTGTGCTCGACCCCGGTGCCGACCCGTGTGCGGCGGCGGTGGCCGGTCACGTCCGCGGTGAGTTCGACGATCTGCGGGCGTTGTACGACCTCGCCAAAGCGTCCGACGTCGTCACCTACGAGTTCGAGAACGTGCCGGTGGAGTCAGCCCGCTGGCTCGCCGAACGTGTACCGGTGTTCCCCCCGCCGAAAGCCCTCGAAATGTCGCAAGACCGGCTGGTCGAGAAGACCTTCTTCGCCGACCTCGGCATCCCCACCCCGCCGTTCGCCCCCATCGACACCCGCGAACAGTTCGACGCGGCGATTGGGTCGATCGGTTTGCCCGCCGTGTTGAAGACCCGCCGTTTCGGGTACGACGGCAAGGGGCAGGCGGTGTTACGGACACCGGCCGATGCCGAAGCCGCGTGGGCCACCCTCGGCGGACGGCCGCTCATCCTCGAAGGGTTCGTGCCGTTCGACCGCGAGGTGTCGATCCTGGCCGTGCGGAGCCGCACCGGCGAAACCGCCTTCTACCCGCTGAGCGAGAACGAACACCGCGAGGGGATGCTCTACCGCAGCCTGGCCCCGGCCAGTGGAACGGGTGAGGAACTGACCGAGCGAGCGTGCGAGTTCGCCCAGCGGGTGCTGGCTGAACTCGACTACGTTGGCGTGTTGGCAATCGAGTGGTTCCAGGACGGCCCGCGGCTGCTGGCGAACGAGATGGCCCCCCGCGTTCACAACTCCGGCCACTGGACGACCGAAGGGGCGGTGACGAGCCAGTTCGAGAACCATGTGCGGGCGGTGTGCGGGCTACCGCTCGGAAGCGCGGCGGCGGTCGGGCACTCGGCCCTGTTCAACCTGATCGGTTATCAGCCGGACTTTGCCGAGGTGCTGGCCATCCCGAACGCCCACCTGCACTGGTATGGTAAGGAGCCGAAGCCGCGGCGGAAGGTGGGGCACGTCACGCTGACTGCGGGCGACCCAGAGGAGCGAACGCGGCTGACCGATGAGTTCGTGAGAAAGGTGAACCCGAGGGTACAGTGAAGAGGTGACCTCCGTTGGGGTACGCCTTTCAGGGCGTTCATTCCAGTCACCCTCAAGGGCGGACCCCAACACCACCCTCGATGAAGTGACCTCCGTTGGGGTACGCCCTTCAGGGCGTCCATTCCAGTCGCCCTCAAGGGCGGACCCCAACACACGCCTTCAGACGCCCTGAAGGGCATACCCCAACACCGCCCGTCCGTGACCCGCCCTCACACTCAGTTCGGGATCACCTCACCACCGCTGCGGGTAGCCTGGTACACCAGCGTCGTCAGGGCGGTGCCGTCCGACTGGAAGCGGATGCTGCCGTCGGCGAAGGCGAAGTTCGCCCCGCCGGTGTGAAAGCTGTAGTACAGGTGCCCCCACTCGTTCGAGTTGTTGATCTTCATCGTGCCAGGGATGATGGTGCCGATCACCGGGTTGGTCAAGTTCCACGGGGTCCGCCCGCCGATCTCGTACGGATTGTCGTTCGTCGCCCACGCGCCGCCACGGGCGCGGGCCACGTTCGGCAGGCTCGTGTTCGTCTGGGCCGTCGCCGCCAGCCGCCCCTGACGGTAGACGTCTTCCCGCCCGGCGCATTCGCCGAACAGCACCGTGTTGCTCGTCCCATCGGTGATGCCGGTAATGCGTGTGTTCCCCTCGGTGATGACCCGCATCACCCCTTTCAGGTCGCCGGTCGGAGTGAACCCCAGGTCGGCGGCGATGGCCCGGTTCACCCCTTCCACGACGAAGTAGTCGGTAGTCGAACCGACCTTCGGTTGCTCAGGCGGGGTCTCGAACTTGTTCTGCATCCGCGGTTGGTTCGGCGTACTCGGGCAGTTGAACACCTTCAGGTAGAGTTGGGTGGTGGTCCCGTTCGGGATGGCGACGCCGACGTTCGGGGCCACTTCGCCGGTTGTCCGCCACCAGTTCTCGTCCAGGTTGTAGAAGGCCCCGCTCACCGCGTTCGCCTGCTCCAGGTACGGCAGTAGGTCGGGCGCCCAGCTCCGCTGCGGGCGAGCGGCCCGCTTCGATGCCGGGAAGTACCCGTGAGCGCTCTCGTAGTTGTGGGCGGCGAGAGCAAGTTGCTTGAGGTTGTTGGAGCAGCTCATGCGGGCGGCGGCCTCGCGGACCTTCTGCACAGCGGGCAGGAGCAGGCCGATGAGAATCGCGATGATGGCGATCACCACCAGCAGTTCGATCAGCGTGAACGCGGTACGACGACGGGGCATGGTCAGGCGCCTCAGAGTGGGTTAGTCCGCGCCTGCTTCGCAAAACAAGTGCCGTGCAGAAATTGTATCGATGTCATCGATTTCTTGGCGCCGTTCTGGTCACGGCGGGCGCACCCACGGCTAAAGAGTGCCACCATGCCAGCACAAGAGGTGAGGGTGGCGGAGCGATGAAACGGGATAAAAATCGACACAGCGGCCGGGTGAGTTACCCCACCCGACCGCCGTGTTTATCGCTCGTGTTCGCCACGGGTTACTTCATCGGGCTTCCGGCGGCGGGCGCGGTGACGACGATCTTGGCGGTCGGCTTCATCTGGCCGATGACGGCGTCTCGGAGCCGCATGGCGTACACCGCACGCACCGCTTCTTTCGCCTGCTCGAACGTCGGCTGCTTGCCCGGTTGCTTGGCCGTGCAGAGCACGACGTGGTAGCCGAACTCGGTAGCCACCACATCCGACATATCGCCCACCTTCAACTCGAAGGCGGCCTTGGCGAACGGCTCCACCATCGCCCCCACCCGCGGGAAGAAGCTGAGGTCGCCCCCTTCCTTTTTGCTCGGGCAGGTGCTGTGCTGCTTGGCGTAGGCGGCGAACAACTCGCTCACCTTCTTGGTGCGGGCCGCATCTTTCTCCAGCGGGGTGGCAGTGCTGGGCATGGCAGCGACCACCTTGGCGGCTTCATCCTCACACGCCTTCTTGATGCCGCGGAGGAGGCCTGCGGCTTCCTCCTGCGCTTTCTTGTCGGTGCCGGGGGTCAGCAGGATGTGGCTGGCCCGCACCATGCTCCCGTCGAACATGTTCGGGGCGGCATCGAACATCTTCTTCAGTTCGGCGTCTGTCGCCCGGTCTTTCAGGAACTTGTCCCACTTCATCTGGGCGGTCACTTCGGCCCGGAACTCCGCCTCGGTGAGCATCATCTGCTCCAGTTCCTTGGCGTAGTCCTTCTGCACCTTCTTCAACTCATCCTTCAGTTCGCCGATGAGCTTATCCACCTCTTCCGTCTTCACCTCGATCTTCAGGCTGGGGTGGGAGAGGTACTGGTCGATGAGCGAGTTTTCGGTCAGGTGGCTGAGGATCTCCTTGCGGGCCACCTCCTGCTCCTCCTTGCTGAACTGCCGCAAGGCCCGCCACACGGCCACTTCCGGGATCTCCTGGCCGTTCACGGTGGCGGCCACGCCGGTCGGTCGCGGTTCAGGCTTGGCGTTGAGCGGAGCGGGGTTCGGTGCGGGAGCCGCGCCAAGAACAGGCGGGGCGGCCGGGGCCGGGGCCGGGCTAGCGGGGCGGGCGGCCGGCGGTGCGGTCGGCGGGGTCTGGGCGGAGGCAGCGGCGGCCACCGCGGAGCCGACAACCAGGGCCAGGGCGCGGCGGGAGAACAGACTCATCGGATTCCTTCCTCCGTGAAGGCGGGCCGGCCGGACGGTCGTCGGCGTGGCCCCCATGAAAGCCGTGGGGCGCGAAATAGTCCCGGCAGGGTCGGGCGCGACATACCCACTATCGGCACCCGCGCCGAGTGCAGTTTTGGGAATTCGGGTAGCTTTTCTCGGTTGTGGGGATGTTGTGGGTTCTGGTGAAAGATCCATGCTTCCAGGCCACTCTCACCAGCCAGAGGAACAGACGACCCGCGAGCCGACTTCCCAGCCCACGATCGCGGCTCCCGCACATAAAGCCTTACAATGGCTGAAGATCCGAACGCCCACGGGCTGTGCCATCCCGCCACGATCTTTCCACCCACCTACCCATCGGAGTTGGCCCATGTCTGCCATCGTGACCTACGACCACCGCGGGCCGGCAGCGGTCATCACGCTCCAACGGCCCGACAAACGGAACGCCCTCAGCCGGGCACTCATCGCCGAACTCACCGCCGCATTCCAACACGCCGCCACCGACCCCGCCGCCCGCTGCGTGGTGCTCACCGGCAGCGGGACTGCGTTCTGCGCCGGCATGGACCTCGACGAGCTGCGGGGAACAATCGAAAATGCCACCGAGGCGGAACTGGTGTGGGACGACGCGGCAAAGTTGTCTGCCCTGTATTCGCTCATCTACGAGTTGCCAAAACCAACCATCGCGGCGGTGAACGGGGCGGCCGTGGCCGGCGGGGCGGGGCTGATGACGGTGTGCGACTTGGCAGTGGCAGTGCCCTCGGCCAAGTTCGGCTACCCGGAAGTGCGACGGGGGTTGGTAGCGGCGATGGTGCTTCCGCACTTGCTGCGGCACGTTGGCGAGCGGGCCGCCCGGTGGATGCTCCTCGCCGGCGAACTGATCGATGCCGCCGAGGCGAAGCGGATCGGGCTAATCAACGACGTGGTGCCGGCGGAGCAGTTGATGCCAACAGCTGAGGCGTGGGCGAACCTGCTGGCCGAGGGCGGGCCAAAGGCACTGGCGACGACGAAGGAACTGTTGCGGCGGTGCAGCGTGCAGGCGGTGCCAGTGGCCGAACTGGCGACCGCGAGCGCCGAACCGCGCTTGACCGACGAGTGCAAGGGCGGCCTGCGGGCGTTCTTCGAGAAACGGCCTGCACCGTGGGCAGGGTGAAGCTCGTCGGATGAAAGAGCAACGCCACGGCGGACGATTCGGACTGGAGCCGAGGCACAGAATCCGTGGCGCCAACACGGTGAGGAGTGGATCCCGCGAGGGCGGTCGGCACTACCGGCCGCCCTCGTCGCGTTCTTAGCCCTCGAACTTCGCCCCGCCGCCGGTGAGGTCGGCGGTCGCGGTGCTGACGTTCCGCACCCGTTTCTCCGCGATCTCGGCCCGGAACAGGGCGATCACCTCGGCCAGCGGTTTCGGCCCGAGGTCCCGCTTCTTCTGGTCCTCGATGCTCTCGTCCCGCACGCTCACGGTGCCGGCCGCCGCGTCCTTCTCCCCTACCACCAGCAGGTACGGCACCTTCTCCTGGCTGCCCACCGCCACCTTTCCACCGATCTTCTCCGAGCGGTAGTCGCCGGTCACGCGGAACCCGGCCGCCTTCAACTCGGCCTCCACCTGCTTGCCGTACTCCAGGCTCTTTTCACTGATGGTGAGCACGCGGGCCTGTTCCGGCGCGAGCCACAGCGGGAACGCCCCGGCGAAGTGCTCGATGAGGATGCCGCAGAACCGCTCCAGGCTGCCGAACGGCGCCCGGTGCAGCATCACCGGCCGGTGGGTGGCGTTGTCTGAGCCGGTGTACTCCAGTTCGAACCGCTTCGGCAGGTTGTAGTCGAGCTGCACGGTTCCGAGTTGCCACTCGCGGCCGATGCAGTCCTTGACGATGAAGTCGATCTTCGGCCCGTAGAACGCCGCCTCGCCAACCCCGATGGTGTACTTCAGCCCTGGGGTAGTCTCGACGATGCTCTTGAGGGTCGCCTCGGCCCGTTCCCAGTCGGCCGGGTCGCCGACGTACTTGCTGCTCTCGGGGTCCCGCACGCTCACCCGCACCCGGTAGTCGGTCAGGTTCAGGGTGTTGAGGATGTACAGCACCAGCTCGATCTCGCTTCGCAGTTCGGCCTCCACCTGATCCGGGGTGACGAACAGGTGGGCGTCGTCCTGAGTGAAGCCCCGCACGCGGGTCATGCCGCCGAGTTCGCCACTCTGCTCGTAGCGGTACACGGTGCCGAACTCGGCCAGCTTGAGCGGCAGGTCGCGGTAGCTCTTCGGGGTCGCCTTGTAGATCTGGATGTGGTGCGGGCAGTTCATCGGCTTGAGCAGGTAGCCTTCCTGCCCGGACATCCAGTCTTTTAGAATCTGCAACTTCGCCGCGTCGTCGGTGGCGGCCTTGTACTCGTTCAGCAGCGCCCGGGCGTCGAGCTTGATCGAGCCCCAGGTGTACCGTGGATACTCGTCGTCCCCGCTTGGGAATTCACCCTGGCTGACGCCTTCAATTACGCTCAGGAACGCCTTCTCCCGCTCCGTGCTCAGGTGCTTCTTTTCGAGCAGGGTGTACCAGGTATCGACGGTCGCCACCACCGGGTTGAAGTACATCGGCGGGAACTGGGCGTCGGCGTAGTACGGGAAGTGCCCGCTGGTGCGGTACAAGTTCAGGTTGCCGATGTGCGGGGTGTACACCGGCGAGTAGCCGCGTTTGATCAACTCTGCCCGGATGAACTGCTCCAGTTCGTGCCGCAGAGTCGCCCCCTTCGGCATCCAGAGGATCATCCCCTGCCCGGCGGTCTGGCTGATGGTGAACAGCTTGAGCTGCTTGCCGAGCACGCGGTGGTCGCGTTTCTTGGCTTCTTCGACCTGCTTCAGGTACTCATCGAGTTGCTTCTGCTCGAAGAAAGCAGTGCCGTACAGCCGCTGCAACTGCTCCCGCTTGGCGTCGTTCTTCCAGTACGCCCCGGCGATGTTCAGCAGCTTGAACGCCCCGACTTTGCCCGCGTGCGGAATGTGCGGCCCGCGGCACAGGTCGATGAACTCGCCCTGCCGGTAGAAGCTGACGCTGTCGTACTTGCTCAGCCCCTCGTCGATGTGCTCGCCCTTGAGCTTCTGTTTCATGTCGAGCACAAGTGCCTTGCCTTCTGCGGTCGGCCGCTCGAACCGCTCGAACGGCTCGGCCAGCTTCACGATCTTCCGCATCTCCTCTTCGATCCGCGGGAAGTCGGCCTCGGTGATCGGGGTGGGGCTGTCGATGTCGTAGTAGAAGCCGATCTCGGTGGTCGGGCCGAAGGCCAGTTGGGTGCCGGGGAACAGCCGCATGACCGCCCGGGCCATGATGTGCGCGGTGCTGTGCCGGAGCACGTCGAGGGCTTCCTTGCTCTTATCGGTGAGCAGTTCGAAGGTGTGCTCTCCGGCGGGCAGTTCGCGTTCGAGATCGACGATCTCGCCGTTCACTTTGGCGGCGATGGCCGCCTGAGCGAGCCGCTTGCCGATCCCCTCGGCGACTTCGCGGGGGCGGGTGCCGGTGGGCACTTCACGAACCGAACCGTCGGGCAGTTTCAGAGAGACTTGCGACGACATGACAGACCTCGCGTGCGCCATCGGGGGTTCCCGTCCCTACGGAGGACGGCCCGCCGACGACAAGGGTAGAGCCTGCTACTGTAACGGCCCTGGCAGAAGAAGGAACCCCGGCACCAGACTCCCCGAGTTCAGAGGGGCGGCTCGAAGGTTGGGTTCGCCCGCTGCTCTGTACGGGCGTCGGCAGACGACCGGGCCTCAGACGCACGTTCGACGATCGAGGGGGGCCTCGCACCGCCGGGCCTGGCTCAGGCCCCCCCCTCTCTGCCACACTGCCACCTGCCACACACATACCCCCCCTCGGCCACCGCCACCCTAAGTGTTGCGCCAATCAGCGTTTGGCTCCATTCGGCCACTCGACCACGGCCCCCGACCGCCCCCCGGCTCCACCGCCACCTCGACGGAAGAAGAAGGCCGAACAGGAAAGGATCCTCCGCAGGCGACTTCCCCCTAGCCAACCTCCGACCGGCTGCTATAGTCATAGCTTCCGATTATCCGCGACTTTCCGTGTGAACTGAGCCATGTACGCCATCTTCGAAGACGGTTCCCGCCAGTATCGGGTAGAAGAAGGGTCGCTGGTAAACATCGACCACCGCGAGTGCGAGGCCGGGCAGACGCTCGAACTGAGCAAGGTGCTGCTGATTGGCGGGGAGAAGGCCAAGATTGGCCAGCCGCTGGTCGCCGGTGCCAAAGTGGTGGTCGAGGTGGTGGGGTTCCCACGCGTGAAGACGCAAACGCAACTGTTCCGCCGACGGAAAAACGTCCGCCGCCTCCGCGGCCACACCCAGCCTTATGTGCGGGTGAAGGTCAAGCAAATCGTCGGGGCGTGAACCGGCCGAAGTGAACTCCCGCGACCCGTTGGGGTAGGCGTCCGATCGGGACGCCTACCCCAACGGGTCGCGGCTACTTCTTGGCTGTAAATTTTCGGAACGCCGGCTCGTTGTGAAGGGCGGCAAAGTCGGGGTCGTGGGCCAGATCGGGGCGGGTGTGCCCCTCTTTCGTCAGTTCTTGCAGCAGTTTCACCGCTTCGAGTTTTAGTTCCGGCTTCTCCACGCAGAGCAAAGCATAGGTCGTGAGTGAAGAGATCCGGACAGAGGACATGCCGCGTTCCCTGGCCACGGCAGCGGCGGTGTCTCTGAGGGCTTGTTCGGCCTTGCCCACCCGTGCATACAGGACGGCGCGGTTGGCCAGCAGACTGGTATCGTAGGGTGCAAGTGGGATGACCCGCTCCATCACCGCCACCGCCTCGGGGTAGCGCTTCAACTTTTCGAGCACATAAACCTGGTTCCGTAGGGCCGTCACGTACTGCGGATTCAGCCGAACCGCTTCTTCAATGTCGGCCAGTGCCCCTACGGGGTCGGAGTCGGCCCGTGCCAGCCCGCGGAGCACCCAACCGACCTCATCGGCGGGTGTCAGTTGGAGTGCGGCAGCGGTGTCGGCGGCGGCTCCGGTGGTGTCTTTTTCCTGCTGCTTCCACTTCGCCCGCTGGAGGAACGCCCGCACGTGCATACCGCCGGGATCTGGTGCGGTGAGAACCGCGTTCAGGTCGGCGACGGCCCGTTCGCGCTGGTTGATCTGCATGAGGGCGTGGGCACGGTGCAGCAGGGCAGGAGCGTGAGAAGGCTCCATCTTCAACACCACGTCCAGGTCGGCCACCACTTCGGCCGGGTTCTGGAGGCTGACCGTAGCCAGGGCGCGGTTGTAGTACCCCCACCAGGAGTCGGGGCGAAGAGCAATAGCGGCGGTGTAACAGGCCCTCGCCTCGGAGGCCCGCCCGATCCGCTGGTGGCACACCCCGAGCAGGAGTTGTGCCCAGAAGTGGGTCGGATCGAGGCGAACGGCGCTGCGGAGGAGCGGAAGGGCGTCGGCGTACCGGCGGGCGGCCACTGCCTCTTCACCCGAGAGGAAGTGGTCTTCGGCGGTGAGGAGTGGGGTCGAGGCGACCTGCTCCGATAGGAGTTCGGCGTCATCGAGGCGGCCGAGGCGACTGTGAATGGCGGCCCGCTGAGAGAACACGGCCCGCGGCGACGGGCCTGGACGGACGTCTTCGGCCAGGTCGTTCCATCGCTCGGCATCGGCGGCGTCGTCGGAATCGAGGGAGACGCGAGCGAGCAGCAGGCAAGCTTCCGACAGGGCGACGCATAGTTCAAGCTTTTGGCCCGGTGGCAGGGCCGCCACAGCCACCCCCACTCGCCATTCTGGGTCGTGAGGAAGGCCATAGCCCGCCACGGCATTCCGTACTCCTTCCAGGTCGGCCCTGGTGGCCCGTGGCTCACTCACCCGCCCGGTGAGGCGATACCGCCCGGCTCGCAGTTCGGCGTGCAGGCCGGCCAGCCGCTCGGTGGCGTCGAGCCTTTCTCGTTCGCGGGCAGTGGCGGCTGCCTGGGTTGCCTGCTCGGCCCCGGCCTGGGCGAGTTGGTGCCAGGCCACCCCGGCGGTCGCGCACAGGGCCAATCCGGCCGCCACTCCACCAGCGGTGAGCAGTTGACCGCCGAGTTTGGGATGTCGCCGTCGCCACTTCGTCAACCTCCACCATCCGCCCGGTTCGGCGGCCGTGCGAAGCGGCTCGTAGGCGAGGTATCGCCGGAGGTCTTCCCCCAGGTCGGCGGCCGACTGGTAGCGGCGGGCAGGGTCGGCGGTCACGCATCGACGGACGATCGCCTCCAGGTCTGGGGGCACGTCGGGCGTGGTCGCGCACAGCCGCGGCACCCACCGCCGCCGCTCATCCAGCAACCGCGACAAGTCGGTCTCGAGATTTGTCCCTGGCGGGGAGAACGGGTGCGCCCCTGCCAGCCACTCGTACAGCATCACCCCGACGGCATACACGTCGCTTCGCGGATCGGGTGGGGCGGGAGTACTGAAAAGAGTTGCCAGTTGCTCCGGGGCCATGTAGGGGACTGTTCCACCGGTGGTGTCAACCACGGCCCGCGCTCGCAGGTCGGCCGCCACTCCGAAGTCGAGGAGCATCGGTTGACCATCGTCGGTGAGCAGCACGTTCGCAGGTTTGACGTCGCGGTGGATGATGCCCCGCTCGTGGGCGTGGGCCAGGCCGTCGGTGACCCGCCCGAGGAGCCAGCAGACCGCCTGAGGGAAGGTGAGGGTGGCGAGGCGGTCGAACACGGCGGCGGCCCCCTCCCGTCCGTGGGCGGGAAGCGAGGCGGCGGCACGCTCGGCCACAAGCCCCCGCAAGAGATCGGCCAACTCGGCCCCACTCGCGGGCCGCCGTGAGCGACAGCGACGGAGTGCATCGGCCAGGGTGGTGCCGCCAAAGTACGGCATACACACCGCGAATAATCCGCGGTCGTGGTGCGCCGAGTACACCGGCACGATGTTGGTGTGCTGAAGGCGGGCCAGAGAGACCGACTCGTTCGTCTGCTCAACCGTCACCTTGAGAGCCACCGCCCGCCCGCCCAACTCTGCCTGAGCGGCCAGATAGACACGCCCGAACGACCCGCGGCCAAGTTCACGCTCCAGCCGGAACCCGACGAACTCCCCCCCCACCTCCGGCAACGAAGGGCCAGGAAAAACGGTATCGCCGACCACTGGCGCGGCGGTACTCATCGACCGGGAGCCGGTGCCAATGAAGTTGCGAACCGTCCGAGGCTCGTCGGCCTCGGAGGAAACGGGGGCGTAGATGCTCATGCGGACGCTTCCCTCTCCGCAAGGTGGCAAAGCCGTCACCCGATGCAACGGCGGTACAGCATAGATCACTCCACGCCTGAGGGGCGCTAGTCCGCCGGTGGCAGATGGCACGGCTGCCCGGTTCGCATCCAAGTGCAGCGGTATTGGTGAGGCGAGAACTGCCCGACCCTGACTTCACGCGAGGCCTGAGTCCGGATTTACCGACAGTGGGTAATCGGAAAAATCGGAAAAGTCGCACCCTCCAGATCACCGCACATGCTCTACAGGTCAGTACGGCGAAATCGATCTTCGCCGCCGGCGACCGCCGACCGACCACATGCCCGGAGTTCGCTCCCATGAAATTTGACTCATTGACGGTCACCTCGCTCGACGACCGGTCCGTGCCTGCTCTGATCGGCGGGTTCCGTTCCCTGTCCGTCAACATGTATTTCGAGAGAGTGACCACACCGCCGCAAGACCCAATGGATAACCCGCCGCCGGCCGAACCTGGCACCCCCAGCCCGCCGCCACCGACCGGCACCATCTCCCCGCCAACGTCGCCGCCGCCGAGCCCGCTGCCGCCTTCATTCTCGATCTTCCGGCGATGATGTCGCTGGTTGGACCGAATTGACCCACCGCCCACCCTCACGCCCCCAGATGCTTGTGTTTGACCCCAGCCAGACGTTCCGCACGGCGAAAGCCGTTATTCTGCCCGTCCGGGTGACGGACGCCTGTTTGGTGTTCATCTACCCGACCGGCCCGCAGATGGGCGCTCGATACGTCCTCAAGGAAACGGCCGTGATCGGCCGTACCGACGACTGCCAGGTGCGGAACACCGACGCCTCGGTGTCCCGCGCCCACGCTCGCCTCGACTGCCGCGACGACGGGTACTACGTCACCGATCTGGGCAGCACCAACGGCACCTTTGTCAACAACACACCGGTCACGGAGGCGCTTCTCCGCGACGGTGATTACCTGCGGATCGGCAACTGCATCTACCGCTTTCTGGAAGGCGGGAACATCGAAGCGGAATACCACGAGGAGATTTACCGCCTGACCGTGCAGGACGGATTGACCGGGCTGCACAACCGCCGCTCGCTCACCGAGTTTCTCGACCGCGAACTGTCCCGCGCGGAGCGGCACAACCGCCCGCTCTCCCTGGCCATCTTCGACATCGACCGATTCAAGGCGATCAACGACACCCACGGCCACCTCGCCGGCGATACCATCCTGCGACAGTTGGCTGCCATCCTCCGCCCGGTCGTCCGCAAGGACGAACTGCTCGCCAGGTACGGCGGGGAGGAGTTTGTGATGGTGCTGCCGGAAACGACCGGCGAGAACGCAGTGAAGGCGTGCGAACGGCTTCGCCAGATCGTGTCCGAACACCGCTTCGAGTATGACGGCAAGCCAGTGCCGGTGACGGTGAGTATCGGAGTCGCGGTGAACGGCCCCACCGCCGATACCCCCGAGCGACTGCTCCGCGCGGCCGACGCGAAGCTCTATCAGGCCAAGGCCGCCGGCCGCAATCGGGTCTCCTTCTGACCCGGCGGCGTTGTTCTCGGCCATGCCAATAGCACCAACACTTCGCACCATCTCACTCGTGACAAACGAACCGCTCGACGGCCGCACTTGGGAAGTGACAACTCGGCTGAAGCGTTCTTGATCGGCTCACGGTCGGTGTGGTGGTCGTGTGGCCGGTTGTGCCGTCCGGCAGGTCCGACAACCACTACTCCCCATCCAGCATGTGCCCGAGTTTGTCTTTCTTGGCCGTCAGGTAGCCTCGGTTGTGTTCGCCGGCGGGCATCTGGATCGGCACCCGTTCAATGATCTTCAGTCCGTAGCCATCCAGCCCGACCACCTTCCGCGGGTTGTTGGTCAGGAGGCGGATATTCCGTACCCCCAAGTCGTGCAGGATCTGGGCACCAATGCCGAAGTGCCGAAGGTCGGCGGCGAACCCGAGCCGCTGATTGGCCTCCACCGTGTCCAGCCCCTCGTCTTGCTGGAGTTTGTACGCCCGCAGTTTATTCAGCAGACCGATACCGCGCCCTTCCTGCCGCATGTACACAATCACGCCTCGCCCGGCCGCCGCGACTTGTTTCATGGCGTACTGGAGTTGCGGGCCGCAATCGCACTTCGCACTGTGCAGGGCATCGCCGGTCAGACACTCGGAGTGCATCCGCACCAGCACCGGTTCTTCCTGCACGGGCACGGTTCCGTTGGCCTCCACCCCCACCCCGCCCATCGTGAGCGCCAGGTGCGGCTCGGCATCGACCACCGACGTATAGGCCACGAGGTGGAACAGTCCGAACTCGGTCGGCAACGGGACGGCGATCTCCCGCTTCACCAGTTTTTCAGTACGGCGGCGATACTCGATCAGATCGGCGATGGAGCAGAGTTTGAGGTGGTGAACACGGCAGAACTCTTGCAGATCGGGAAGGCGGGCCATCGTGCCGTCGGGGTTGAGAATCTCGGAGAGCACGCCGACTTCGCGGAACCCGGCGAGCCGGCAGAGATCCGCAACGCCCTCGGTATGCCCGGCTCGCACCAACACCCCGCCAGCGCGGGCGACCAGGCCATCCATGTGCCCCTTGTCGCGAACGAGATCGCCCGGCCCGCTGGCCGGGTCGGCACAAACCTGAATCGTACGGCAACGGTCGGCCGCACTGATGCCAGTGGTGATGCCGGTGCGGGCGTCGAAGTTGCGGGTGAAGGGGGTCGCCGACGGGTCGAGTTGTAATCCCGGCAGCAGTTCAAGGCCGAGTCGGTCGGACTCGGCCTTGCCAAGTACCACACAGAGCCGGCCACACGCCTGACGGATAAAGAAGTTGACATTCTCGGTGGTGGCGGCCTCGGCCGCCATCACCAGGTCGCCCTCGTTCTCCCGATGCTGGTCGTCGACGAGTACCACCATTTTGCCGTCCCGTAGGTCGGCCAGGGCGTCTTCGATCGGGCAGAACGGGGTAGACATGAGCGAACTCGGGGGGTGTCGATCAGCCGCCACCCGGCTGAGGTTGCTGTGGCAAGGCAATGGGCGTCAGGTCGGTTTCCAGCCGGAGGGCACGGAACGTCGTCTTCGGCAGATCGGCGACCGGCTGGCGGGTGGGGCGGTCGCGGCCGTCTTTGGCAGCTTGTTGAGCGTCCCGGAGTTCTTTGACAACCGCCGGATCGTCGCACGCCATCACCAGATAGCCGGTGACGAATTGCCGGTTGGCGGAAAAGTCCGACTGCGGGGGCTGGAAATCGACATGCACCTTGAACAGCACACGGGCGGGGTCGGAAGTGTCGATGACAGCGGAACGCGGGGCAGCCTCCGCCATCCGGAAACCTGCGGTGACAGCTGGTCGCAGGTTCGACGCGAGAGGAGATTGCCACACCTTGCGCAGGGTGCTGAGGCCGTTCTCGGTACGCTTTCCGTCGGGGCGGGCGAATGGGGTGTCGGTCATTGGCTCGCCCGACAACCGGGAGAAGAAGTTCGGGCGATCGGCCCCGGCGGGCAGTGCGGTCGGGTCGATCTCGGGGGCGAACACTCCAAGTGGGCCGGTGAGCATGACCCGACCGTTCAAGGTCTTCATCCAGCCCTCAGTGAAGGCCTGGCTCCGGCCATTGGTGATGAAGCGGTCGGTCGTAAGAAAGTGGCCGATGGGGGCGGGGAAGCGCAAGATCTCGCAGAATTCCAGGGCGGCGGCGATGGCTTCCATTTCCAGCCCCGCCAGCAGCCAGCCGTACCGGGTGCGGCTCACTTGCTCCATTTCCACGAACTGAAAGCGGGTGTTGGGCATCACCTGCCACGCCCGCACCTTCGACTGCGGATCGGTGACCGCTTGAAGTGGGATCGTGACGGGGAACTCACCCTCCGGGCAACTGAGGACCGCAGCGGCCTCACACGCCATCTTGCCATCTGGGGTGAGTTGCCAGCTTTTCAGCCCGTTCGGAACAAACTTGGCAGTTTCACGGTTCCGCGACCACACAAGTAGCAGGGGGTTGTGGCGGAACTGGCTGTAGGCCAGTGCGGCGCCCGGCTGGTGAACCGACTGGGGGTTGCCGAGCATGGGGTTGCCCGGATCGAGGCTCTTTTTGAACGCTTCCCACACAGCCGGATCAGCCGGATCGGCCGGCTTACCTTTGCCCAGGTGATCGGCCCACTTCAAAACCTCACGCTCGGAGTCGGCCCGCACGGCCAGGTCGTTGGCCAGGAGGTACGCCCCGTAGCACGCGCCGAGCACGACGCACAGCCACCACCCGGCATTGGCGTACACCTCGCCGGTGCGGGCGCCTTCAGAGTTGCTGATCTGGCGACGGGCCAGGAAAGCGAGGAATACTCCACCGAGCGGGAGGACGAACAGCCACAACTGAAGCAGCGGTTGGCCGGCCTTATATGCCAGCCAACCGAGCACCAGCAGAACGAAGGCGAACAGCACGCCCACCGCCAGCGACACCACCGCCAAGGTGGAGAGTGGGGCGTATCTGGCGGCGGCGGCGTCGGTGGCGCTGCGGAAGTTAGGGGCTTCGGCCATGGGGGCACCCGCGCGGAGGGTCGGCACGTCTCACTGGTGGTACGCGGGAGCGGCCGACGGGGTTCGGGCGACCGCGGCGGGTCAGTCGTCTCCGCCGATGCTGTTGAGCACGTCTCCGCTGTAATCGCCACCTTCGTTGGTTTGCAGGTTGCCAGTCATGTCCAGGTAGATTTTGTCCTGGAGGATCTCCTGCACCACGATCTGGAGTTTGTCCGCCGAGCGGATATCGACCAGCGGCGGGGCACCGGTGTTCAGCGCCACCATCCGTTTCTGGATGAGAGTGGACAGCTTGAACCGCCCGCCCACCTTGTTGACGATTTCCTCTTCCTTCAGTTCGTCGAGCATGGCGTAAACCCCCGTGTTGCGAACTCGTCGTCGATGATTCGGGCCAACTCCTGCACGGCGTCTGGCAGGTGGGCATTCACCACCCGCAGATCGAACTCACCAGCCCGTGCCATTTCCTGGGCGGCCGTGGCCAGCCGGCGGGCGATGCGTTCTTCGGTCTCGGTGTTCCGTCCCCGGAGGCGGCGTTCGAGTTCGCCCAGATTGGGCACATCCAGGAACACCGACCGATGGTCGCCAGGGTAGAGCCGCCGCACGGCCGCCGCCCCCTGCACATCGATCACCAGCAGCACCCCGAACCCGGCCAGCCTCGCACCGTCGACTTCCGTCCGTGGGGTGCCGTAGTAGTCCATGCCATGAACCACGGCGTATTCGAGCAACTCCCCGCCGGCGATCGCCTCCTCGAACCGCTTCCGCGGCCAGAAGTGGTAGTCACGCCCCGCTTCTTCGCCCGGTCGGGGGTCGCGGGTGGTCGCTGTGACTGCCCGCCGCAGCGGGAACCGGCACACCTCAAGCGCCCCTTCCACCACTGTGTTCTTGCCTGCCCCGGCCGGGCCAGACAGAACAATGAGCGGGGGAAGCAAACCGGGAGTGAGGGTTACTCGACGTTCTGGATCAACTCCCGCACTCGTTCGAGGTTCGCCTTCAGATCGACCACCCGCCGCGACACTCTCACATCGCCGGCCTTCGACCCAAGCGTGTTTGCCTCACGGCCCATCTCCTGGACGACGAACTCCAGCCGCCGCCCAGCACCATCGGCCGCTCCGGTCTTCACCAACTCGGCGAACTGGTCGAGGTGAGCAGCGAACCGAGTCACTTCCTCCGACACATCCGTCCGGTCGGCGAATACGGCGACCTCGCGGATGAGGTGGTCGGATTCCACCGCCACCCCGGCATCAGCGACCGCCTGTCGCACACGGTCCAGGATTCGCGTGCGGTAGTTGGC
>JALOQR010000347.1 GCA_025459365.1 Fimbriiglobus sp. | reverse complement strand
AGGTTCGCGTCGCCATCGTCGGCCTCGGGTTCGGGGCCGAATTTATCCCCATCTACCAAGCTCACCCGAATGCCGAGATGTACGCGGTGTGCCAGCGGACGAAATCCGCTCTCGACGCCACCGGCGACAAGTTCGGTATTAAGACTCGCTACACCAGCTACGAAGATCTGCTCAAAGACCCGAACGTCGATGCCGTCCACATCAACAGCCCCATCCCCGACCACGGACCGCAGACGATCGCCGCCCTGAAGGCCGGCAAGCACGTCGCCTGCACCGTGCCGATGGCGACGACGAAGGAGCAAATCAAGGAAATCGTCGAGTTGCAGCGGAAAACGGGCAAAGTGTACATGATGATGGAGACGGTGGTGTACGCCCGGGAGTACCTGTTCGCCAAAGACCTGTACGACCGCGGGGTACTCGGCCGCATCCAGTTCCTCCGCGGCTCCCACGTGCAAGACATGGACGGCTGGCCGGGCTACTGGCCGGGCCTCCCGCCGATGTGGTACGCCACCCACTGCGTGTCGCCGTGCCTCGGTATCCTGAGCACGCCGGGCAAGCCGGCCCTCGCCGAGAGCGTGGTGTGCCACGGTTCGGGCCGCATCCGCGAAGAGTACATCCCGAAGTACGGCAGCCCGTTCGCCGTGCAGTCAGCTACGTTCAAGATCGCCGGCACCGACGTGGCCGCGGAAGTGACCCGCAGCCTGTACGACTGCGCCCGCCAGTACCGCGAGAGCTTCGACGTGACGGCGTCGAACGTGTCGTTCGAGTGGCAGCAACTCGAAGGCGAAGACCCGGTGCTTCACATGCGAGGCCTGCCCGAGCACCAGATCCCGCGGCGGGTGAAGGTGCCCGACTTCGCCGGCCGGCTGCCGGAGCCGATCCGCAAGTTCACCGGGGCGATCCACGACGCCACGCACCTGAGCTTCGTGCAGGGGGGCGGGCACGGCGGAAGTCACCCGCACCTGGCGCACAACTTCCTCATGGCGGTGCTAGGCCAGCAGCCGGCGTTCCCGGACGCGCCTACGAGCGCCAACTGGACGCAAGTGGGCATCTGCGCTCACGAGAGCGCCATGGCCGGCGGCACCCGAGTCGCGATTCCGCAGTACTAAACTCAAGCCCCGGCCCGCCCGTCAGCGGTTTACGGGCCAAAGTGGAATCGGAACCCCGGCCTACTGCCGGGGTTCTGCTTTTGTGCCCAGGCACTTCAGACTTGACCTTGACCAGCACCGCTCACTTTTGGCACAACTCCGCTCGGCACGCTGCGCCTCCGCCCCCTGGACGACCATCATGGCCACGGATTCGGCCTCCCACCCCCGCCGCATGTACTGGCAACTGCCGGTGTTCGCCCTCGGCGTGACCGCTGCCGTCCTCGCCTGGCGGTGCTTTCCACAAATCAGTTTTGCCGACAGCCGCAGCATCGAACAAGACCGCTACACACTCCGGCAGGTGCTGACCCGCCGGCCGGTGAACGTGGGTGAAGTGCAAGCCCTCGTCAACAAACTCGGTGAAGAGGGCACCAGCACCGATGGCGACGCCAACGCGGCCTTCACCATCGGGTCGGCGTTTGTGTTGCTCGCGGAACAGGGGCCGGCAGACCAGGCCGTCGAGAACTGGAAGCGAGCGCACGCACTCCTCGTGGGGTGTGACGGAGAGAAGCTGTCGGATAAGCAAGATCGGGCGAGGCTCGTCTTCCGGTCGGCCAAGGCGGCAGCCGGGGCCGGGGACGGCGACCCAGCGAGTTTGCTCAAGGCGTTGGAAGTAGTCCCACCGGGCGAAGACCCCGGCGATCGTGGTCGGCTAACGGCCGACCTGTGCCTCCGCCTCACCCCGCCCGACGTGAAACGAGCGAAGGCCGAGCTGAGCGGATACCTGAGCGGCCCGCCCCGTGGGACACCCGAGCAAGCCGCACGACTCAAACTTCAACTGGCGGATCTGTGCGCGAACACAAACGATTCAGAAAAAGCACGGTCGTGGCTACGAGAGGTCGGGGAGAACGTGCCGACTGGGTTGCGGGCAGAGGCCAAGCTGCGCCTGGCACGGCTGTCGCTCGCCGAAGGCGACGTAAACGAAGCGGTGAAGATCTTCCAGGCGGTCGATGCCTTGCCCGGGGTGCCACCCGCCACGCAGGCGATCGCCCAGTACGAAACCGGCCGTGGGCTGATGCTCCTGAACAACCCGATAGCCGCCCGCGACTGTTTCCTGAAGGCAAGCGACAGCCCTACCCCAGCCGGCGCGGCGGCGCAGGCACGGCTCGCCGAGTTGGCCGCCAAAGACGCCGACCCCAGTTCGGGCTTACCGCACCTGGAAGCAGCAGTGAAAGGAGTGAAAGGGGCCGACGAGTGGGTCAACCCACACCTTCCACTGGCCGATCTCCGCGCGACGTGTGAGGCTCTGGTGGTGGCGTGCAAAGGGGCCGGGAAACACGGGCACGCTGCCCGCGCGGCCGAAGTGTATGCAGCGGTCGCCGAACCAGGCCGTGACCGCGAACTGTGGGCCGAGGTGATGGCCGCCTGGGGCAACACCCCAGGCACCCCGGATGCCACCGGCAAACTGAAGCAGGCCGCCGGCGAATTCGCCCGGCTCGCCGATGCCCGACCGGAACTGGAGCGGACCGGGCTGACCCAGAAAGCAGCCGCGGCTTACCAGGCCGCCGGCGACACCGCCCGCGCCAACGCCCTGCTCGGTAAGCTCGCAGGATCCCCCGTCGCTCCGGCCAGCGTGCAGGCCGACGCCTTGCTCAAAGAGGCTGAGAACCTCATCGCCGATGGTAAGCTCGACCCTGGGGTGCAAAAACTGGTGGAAGTGGCCAACGCTGGTGGGCCAGCCGGCACCCGGGCCACCCTGCGGCTCGCTCTGCTGTATGCGGCCGAGAGCCTGCGGACGCTCGCCGCCAAACCCGACGACGCTGCCGGCAAACAACAGATGCAGTACGCTGTAACGCTGCTCACCCAACTGGCAAACAAGACCTTCACGACGGCGGAAGAAAGACGCCCGCATCAGGAAGCCCTGTACGAACTGGGCAAGCTGGAACTCAGCCGGGTGTCCCTCCCCTGGCTTTACAATCCGTCGGACGCGGAGGCCCGCTTCCGCCGGTTGGTGACCGAGTACCCCGGCGGCGACTTCGCCGACCGCGGCACCCTCTACCTGGGCATTGCCCTCTACGACCTCGCCCGCCCGGAAGGGGGCACCGGGGTGCCGCCCGCCGACGCCACCGCGAAGCTCACCGAAGCCAAGAAACTGTTCGCCTCGCTCGGCGCCGCCAAGAACGACTTCGCCCGCACCGAGGGCGATCTGTGGCTGGTGCAGACGGTTCTCTACCTGAACGACCTCACCGGAACGGTCGACACCGGCAAGGCACTGGCCGACAAGTACAAGGGGCGGCCAGAAGAGTTGATCGTGCTCAACTATGTGGTGAGCGCGCACCTAGCAGGCAAGCGGCCCGACCTGGCCAAAGAGACGGTCGAACGGATGCAGAAAGTCTTCGCTACCCTCCCCGACAGTGCCTTCGCCGGCAACCGGCGGGAATACACCAAAACTCACTGGGCGAAGGAACTGGAACGGCTACGCGGGGTGGTCAGCCGGTGATCCGCCGCCGGCTCCCGTCAGGCCGGGTTGTGTACACCCGATCAGTTCGCTACCCTAGCGGCACCCCTCGTGGTCCGCGCCCATGCCCCTGCCCGCTGGCGTCAAACCGTTTAGCGTGTCGGCCGTCACCACTGCGGTGAAGGCCCGGCTCGAAGAGCACTTCGTCTCGGTGTGGGTGGCCGGTGAGGTGTCGAACTTCGTCCGGGCGTCGTCCGGGCACATGTATTTCACACTCAAGGACGCCCAGGCCCAGATCCGCTGCGTCTACCTCCGTGGGTTCAACCTGCGGGCGAAGTTCGACCCCCGCGATGGGTTGGAGGTCATCGCCCGCGGCGGCGTGACCGTCTATCCATCCCGCGGCGAATACCAACTGATGGTGGAGGAACTGGAGCCGAAGGGAATCGGTGCAGCCGAGTTGGCGTTGCAGCAACTCAAGCAGAAATTGCTCGCGAAGGGATATTTCGACCCGAAGCGGAAAAGGCTGATCCCACGATTCCCCCGCCGCATCGCGTTGATTGCCAGCGCCACTGGGGCCGCCATTCGTGACATGCTTGAACTGCTCGCCCAGCGCTGGCCGCTGACACAAGTGGTGGTGCGGCCCAGCCGCGTGCAAGGGCCGGGCGCCGCCGAGGACGTGGCAGCCAACCTTCGGATTCTCTCGCGGCTGAACAGCCTGAAAACGCTCCCGCTCGACGCGGTGATCATCGGCCGCGGCGGCGGGAGCGCAGAAGATCTGGCGGCATTCAACGAAGAGATCGTCGCTGATGCCATCTATGAATGCAGTGTGCCGGTGATTTCCGCCGTCGGGCACGAGATCGACGTCTCGGTGGCCGACCTGGTGGCCGACCGGCGGGCCGAAACACCCTCTGCCGCCGTGACCAGCCTGGTGCCCGACCGCCGCGAACTCAATGCCCTGCTCAACGATGCCACCAGCCGGCTAACCGAAGCGATCGACAACCGTATCGCGTTCGCCCGCCAGCGGCTGAACCAACTGAGCGACCGCCCGGCGTTCCGCAAACCGCTCGACCTCATCCGGATGCTGCGTCAGCGTATGAGTGAAACGGCCGGGCGGCTCAAGCGCTTCATCTATTCCGCC
>JALOQR010000346.1 GCA_025459365.1 Fimbriiglobus sp. | reverse complement strand
GAAGAAGGATGAGAAGAAGAAGGACGACAAGAAATGACCGACGGCCCTCGCGGGGAGATGGCGAGCGTGCCGGTGTCGCCGCTCGCCATCTCCCCGCGATCCACTGATCCACTCACTTCGCCGCCTTCACTTCCCATTTGTGCGGCTTCGGCTGGGCCACCTCGAACACCTTCGCTTGCTCCTTCTCGATCATCGGCAACCGCTTCGCGGCCTCTGCTTTCTTCTGCCCGGCCAGGTCGTCGATCTTCACCCACCCCGGCGGATTGAACCGCAGCACGTCGAAGAATCGGCTCCGCACCAGGTTGTTCTTGTTGTTGATCGCCTCGAACACCTTCTGGGCGTGGTCGTAGATCGGCCCGCTCGTCGCGTTGCCCAGGTTGACCCCGGCGGCCAGTTCCTTGGCTGTGAAGGTCGCTACCTTCACCCCGTCGATGAGAACGTCGTACTTCCCTTCTTCCAGCCCTGCCACGGTCAGGCCGTAGTAGTTCAGGTCGTTCAGTTGGTTCGTGTACGGCAGCATTGGTCGCCAGTCCTTCTGCACTGGCAGTGGTAGGGCGTCGTCGGTGCGGGTGAACGTCAGGCCGTCGTCCGTGTGGTTCACGTCCTCCACCTTGCACCCGACGTTCGGTGCGGTCTTCCCGCGGATCTTCCCGGTCAGGAAGTGCGCCTCGCTCACCACGGCGGGGGCTTTCAGTTCGGTCAGGATCGCGTGGGCCATGAGCAGGCCGCCGGGGGGCGAGGTGTGGAACCCGTCGTAGTACGGCTTGGCTTTCTCTGCCTTTGGGTCGTCCTTGGTCATGGCTTCGATCGCCTTGCGGGTGACGGCGTACTGGTCGGCGAAGTTCGCCCCGTTCTTCTCGGCGATCTCCTTCAGCGGGGCGTAGAACTGCTTCTGCGTCTCCAGGTACCGCTTGAAGTCGGAGAAGCCCGGGCTGACCCGTGGATCAACGGCGTTCGGGCTGCACAGGGCCACCCGCACGTTGGCGGCCTTGGCTTGCTTCAGCATCGCCTCGGTCTTTTCTCGGTACGTTTTGTTCGCGGGTTCCTTGAACTCTTGGTACCCGGCGTCGTTCATGCCGAAGTTGATGGTGACAGCGGTCGGCTTGTCGTCGAGGACGTGCAACTGGAAGCGGTTGGCTCCGCCGAATGCGGTATCTCCGCCGATACCGGCGTTGAGGAACACGAAGTTGGCCTTCGGGAAGCGGGTGGTCAGGTACAGTTCCAGGTAGGTGCTGTACTGGTACTGTTCCGTGATGCTATCGCCGAGGAAGACGACGCGGTCGTTGGGTTGGAAGAAGAAGCCCTTCGGCTGGGCGAGGAGCGGAGCGGCGGTCACGAACAGGGCGAAGGCGGCGACGAGCGGTCGCATGGCAGATACCCGTGGGAGAAGGACACGGGCGAAATCTATGGAACCGTGGACATCTTGCCTGGGTTTACGGACAAGGTTCACGGTTTCAGGCCGGCTACCGCCCAACCGGCAGGCCCGGCGGCCTCGGTGCCACGCTCCGGTTCACGTCCGTTGCCCCTGGTGTGCTATAGCCGCCTGGCGCGGGGAGTTCGTCGTCTCGGCGTGGGCGGAAGGTGTTGCCGGGGCCGGAGGGGTAGACCGGTTGCCCGAGGATTGGGCCAGACGAGTACGCCGGTACCGTGGTGCCCGAGTACGTGACCGGCCCGGACGAGTACGCCATCGGACTCGAGTACCCAGTCGGCAGGGCGTATCCGCCGCCGATCACCGTCGGGGTGCCCAGCGTCAGCCCGCTGGGGTAGCCCCCTCCCGAGCAGGGAAGGCATGAGTTGTTTGTTGCCACCGCTGGCGGCAGGGTGTAACGATCTCGGAAGCGGTCGGCATAGCGATCGTCGTCCCGTTCGCCGTCGAGAGCGTCTCGCAGCCGTGGGAACAGCGCCGGTCGCTCCTCGAACGACCGACAGCCGCCAGCCGCCAGGATTGCGAGCAGCACCAGGGGGCAAAGACGGGACATGGGGTTCACCGAGGGCGGGAGTACGAACCGGCTTGAGGGAATTGTGAAACTTGCTGCCGATGGAGCGAAGTCGAACACGGTCGGAATTGGCACTGTCGGCAAACTTGGGCGGGGTGTATCCGATCTGTTCGCCGCAACACGATTGACCGCCCCGCCCGGCACAACCCCGACACCTTCGCCCACTTCTCACCCGCCGCTCCCCGCCCACCGGGCTATAATTCGTCACACCCGAAACACGCCCTCCACGACGGATCTTCGCCGAATGGCCGATAGCCCCACTCCGGAAAAGCCCAGGCCGACCCCTCCCGACTCGGCCACTCTGCGGCGACCGCCCCTGCCGGCTTACATCTGGTGGGTGGGGGCCGCTGCCCTACTCGTGCTCGCCGCCCTCTATTTCGCCACGGACGCGGTCAAACCCATCTCCTTGACGGACTTCGACCGCCTGTCCGAAGAAGGGCAGATCAAGCGGTTGGTGATCGAAGGGAAGTCGCAGCTTCGCGGCGAGGTTCGCGACCAACAGGCGGAGGTGGTCAAGCCGCTCCACCTGACGGGCGGGCGGTTCGCCGTCGATCTTCCCCCGCTGAACGACCTCACCCCCATCAAAGACAAAGTGCGGAAGGACGACGAAGCCGCCCGCGATCGTCGCAAGCAGGCCAATCCAGCCGACGACACCCCGCCAGTTCAGGTGACCGCCGAGCGCGAGATGCCCCCGTGGTTCGGCACGGCCTTGCTCTCACTGATCCTGTTCGGTGGGGTGGTCGCCTTTTTCATGTTCGTGCTCCCTCGTCTGCGCGAGGCGAACGGTGGTGGGTTCGCCTCGGCCTTTACTCGCAGCCCCGCCCGGCGCTACGACAAATCCGGCCGCGGGCGGGTGACCTTCGACGACGTGGCCGGCATGGAAGGGGTGAAGCGCGAGTTGCAGGAAGTGGTGGACTTCCTGCGGAACCCGGACAAATTCACCCGCCTCGGCGCTCAAGTGCCGAAGGGGGTGCTGCTCATCGGCCCGCCGGGCACCGGCAAGACGCTCCTCGGGCGGGCAGTCGCCGGCGAGGCGAATGTGCCGTTCTACAGCGTGAACGGGTCGGAGTTCATTCAGATGTTCGTCGGCGTCGGGGCCGGGCGGGTGCGGGATCTGTTCCGCACGGCCAAGGAGAACGCCCCGTGCGTGGTGTTCATCGACGAGATCGACGCGGTCGGCCGGATGCGGGGGGCGGGCGTCGGCGGCGGGTCCGACGAACGCGAGCAGACGCTCAACCAGATCCTCGGCGAGATGGACGGGTTCCAGCCAAGCGAGACGGTGATCGTGATGGCCGCCACCAACCGCCCGGACGTGCTCGACACCGCCCTCACCCGCCCCGGCCGGTTCGACCGCCAGGTGACGGTCGATCGCCCCACCTGGCAGGGTCGGCTGGCCATTCTCAAAGTCCACACTCGCAACAAGCCACTCGATGAAACGATGGACCTCACCCGCGTCGCTCGGGCGACCATCGGCATGAGCGGGGCCGACCTGAAGAACGTCTGCAACGAGGCTGCCCTGCACGCCACCCGCGAGGGGAAGAACCGCATCGACCAGGGCGACTTCGACGCCGCCCTCGACCGGGTCCGGCTGGGGGCCAAGCGAGAAGAACTGTTCGGCGACGAGGAGAAACGGCGGACAGCCTACCACGAGGCCGGGCACGCCCTGTGTGCGTACCTCGAACCGAAGGCCGACCCGATCGAGCGGGTCAGCATCATCCCCCGCGGTCGTACCGGCGGGGTGACCATTTTCAGCCCGGACGAGGATCGCGTCGACCGTTCGTACAGCGAGTTCAAAGCCCAACTGGTGGTGCTGCTCGGTGGGCGGGCGGCCGACCAGATGGTGTTCGGCGAGCCGCTCTCCGGGGCGATCGGCGACATCAAGCAGGCCACCCGGCTGGCGCGGGCACTCGTCACGCAGTTCGGCATGAGCGAACGACTCGGCCCGGTTCACTACCGGCAGAGCGAGGACCACGTGTTCCTCGGCAAGGAGATCGTCGAGAGCCGCGAGTTCAGCGAAGGGACGGCCCGCATCATCGACGAGGAGGTGCAGCGGATCGTGACCGAAGCGATGACCCGCGCTACCGACCTGCTCACCCGCAACCGCGAAGACCTGGACAAGTTGGCGGGTGCGCTCATCGTGAGCGAGGAACTCGACCGCGATGAGGTCCACCGGCTGCTGCGGAAGGCGACGCCGGACAACGCTCCGTCGCAGCCAGCCCCCGAGCCGACCGGTGGGGCACTCTCGCCGGCGTTCGGGACGTGAGGGTTTTTCGGTTGAAGTTGACGCTTTCGAATAACATCCGCCGCGCACGATACCATGCCCAATTTCACTGTCGGCGATCGTGTCATTCGCAACCCGGCGACGTGGGAGTCGAACGCCTTCGACTCGTGGGGCCGCGGTGTCGGCGTTGGGGTGGTGGTCGAACCGCCTTTCCCGCTCGACCCCGGGCAACTCGACGTGCGGTGGCCGAACGGCCGCTGCTTCGAATCGGCTGCCCAACTGCTGCCGGCACCCGACCAGGGGCCGGGTTAACGACACCCCGGCGACTGGCGTCGCCGGCTCACAGAATCCCCTTCACATCCAGCCCGGTGGCCTCGCCCACCAGATCGACAATCTCCTCCGCCTGCTTCTGGTCCTTCCCGCGGAACAGCGTCTCCTCCACCCCGCCGTACAGGTTGCACAAC
>JALOQR010000345.1 GCA_025459365.1 Fimbriiglobus sp. | reverse complement strand
CCCGGTCATGCCGTTCACGCCCTGCTTCCACACCTCCACCCCGCCGGCGTTCACCACCTTCAGGGCATAGCCCCGCGTGGCGTTGAGCAGCCAGCCGCAGAAGTCTCGCAGGCGTTCGGTTTCGCCGGCCGCGATCTGCCGCATGGCGTAGTGGTTATTCCCGACGAGCACGAAGAACCCCTTATCGATGACGGGGGTGTCGTGGAACTCCTCGTGCGTGTGGCGTGCCCCGAGCGGGGGAATCGCGGCATCGAAGACGGTGGTGTAGCCGAGGCCAGCGTAGAGGTAGCCCGTCACGAAGGTGGTCGGCGTGCTGCCGGTGGTGCCGCTCCGGAGCAGTTCGGTGCGGAAGAAGGGGGGCGAGTCGCGGCGGTCTTCGGGGCGGAGCTTACGGGCGACGTTGACTTTCGGCCCGGCGATGTGGGCGTGCATGTCCACCCCGCCGGGCATGACCACCAGCCCGGACAGGTCGAACGTGCGGTCGGGCGGGTCGGCGGACGGCGGCACGATCTTGCCGTCCCGCACCCACAGGTCGCGGACTTCGCCGTCGATCCCGTGGAGCGGGTCGTACACCGTCCCGCCGGCGAATTTGAGCAGGGTCATGAGGGGGATTGTACGAAAGGAGCCTCGTCCCCCGGCTGCCTCCCCCACCCCAGGGGAGTGGGTGTTCCACCCTTGATCGCCGCGAGCCGAAGGAGAGCGGGAAAGCGATCCCCACCCCCCACCGGCTCACGATAAACCACCTCCGACTCCCTTACTTGTCGTTCTTCTTCTTGGCGGCTGGGAGTGCCACCACTTCGGTGGCGACCTTGTCTTCACCGGCCATCACGCTCACCCGGCTGCCGGTCTTCAGGTCGGCCAGCTTGATCTCGGTCCGCTTCGGGGCCGGCTTCTTCTCGCCCTCTTTGGCCGGGGCAGCCGCTTCCTGCTGGAAGATTTTCGTCTTGTCGTTGGTGGTGTACACTTCGGTCTTTTCGCCGCCGTCGCCCTTCAGGGTGACGGTCAGTTTGTCGCCTTCGACTTTGGTCAGAGCGCCGGTGACTTTGGCGGCCTTCTTGTCGGCCTTCTTTTCCTGGGCGATACCGAACCCGGCGGCGAACAGGGTGGCCACCACGGCCAGTGAGAGCAGACGCATCGGACGATCCTCGGGAGGGGGGCAAAAGTTGCCCGACGGGGGAGAAAACCCGGCCGTGGGCGGAAGGTTCCGCGGAAATGTCGCGTCCGCAGAACTCACCGCCGGGTGAAGAGGTTGCCGGGCAGTTTTCGCACGGCCTTCTTCAGTTCCATCATGGTGAGCGCCCGCATCAACTCGCCGGCCGGGATGGTCAGGTCGCGGCTCAGGTCGTCCATGTGCCGGGGTTCGGAGAGATGATCCCAGATGCGGCGTTGGGCGTCGTCCAATCCTGGCGGTGGTCCGGCCGGTGGGGGCGGCGGTGGAGGTTCGGTTGCGGTGGGTAGGGTGTCGAAGAGGTTCGGGCGGGCCGGTTTCGGGGTCGGCGGCACCTGCATCCTCAGCCCTTGGAGATCTTCGAGAAGATCGTCCACGTGGCGGATCATCCGCACCCCGTTGCGGATCAGGTTCAGGCAGCCGGCGCTGGCCGGGCTGTCGGCGTTGCCGGGCAGGGCGAACACTTCCCGCCCCTGCTCGGCGGCGTGGGTGGCGGTGATGAGTGCCCCGCTCCGCTCGCCCGCCTCCACGATCACCACGGCTCGGCTGAGGGCGCTGATGATGCGGTTGCGAGCGGGGAACATGCCGGGTTGCGGCTGGACGGTCATCGGTGTTTCAGTAAGGATCGCCCCGCGAGCCACCACCTGCTCGGCCAGGTCGGCGTGTTCGGGCGGGTAGATTCGCGACAGCCCGCCGGCGAGTACGGCGATGGTCCGCCCGCCGGCGTCGAGGGCCGCCCGGTGGGCCGCTCCGTCGATTCCGCGAGCCAGCCCCGAAATCACCGTGTACCCGGCCCGCACCAGCCCCGCCGCCAGCCGCTCGGCCATCTTCCGCCCGTAGGCGGTGCAGTGCCGCGAACCAACGATACCGACCGCCTGTTCGTCGGCCGGCTGGAGGTCGCCGCGGAGATAGAGCAGGGCGGGGGCATCGTCGAACGCGGCCAGCCGGGCGGGGTAACTCGGATCGTCCACGGTCATCACGCGAACACCGTGCCGCTCGATCAACTCCCACTCGGCGTTCACGTCGGCCCGGTGAAGCCCCTCCGCCACCTGGGCTGCCACCTTCGCCCCGAATCCCGGCAATTCGGCCATTTGCCCGGCGGTGGCGGTGGCGGCTCCGGTCGGGCCGAAGCGGGCCAGGAGAGCGCGGGTCCGCTTCGGCCCCAATCCTGGTGTCAGGGCGAGCCTCAGGTGGTCGCGGAGGGGCGACGGGACGGCGGGCATGGCGGGAAACCTTGTCGGTTCGGGCCGGCGGGGGTAAGTTTACGAGTCTGGAATCGATACCGACTTCAACCGCCGAAACCTGCGGCGAGAGGGGGAGATATGGCCGGGCGACGTGGCGGCGGGGGCCGTAGCCGGATGGACCTGCGGCGGGAGGCGGAGGCCGCCGAGGCCCGCGAACGGGAGACGACCGAGGAGACCACCGAAGACGAAGAGGAAGAGGAAGACGAAGACGAAGAGGAAGACGAAGAAGGTGCTGACGGCGAAGACGCCGAGGGTGCAGACGACGACGCGGATGCCGACAGCGATGACGACGATGAGGACGCACCCAAGAAGAAGAAGAAAAAACCAGCCAAAGCGAAGGCCGCGAAAGCGCCCGCCAAGAAGCGGTCCACCCGCGCCGCCAAAGAAGAGCGGATGCGGGCGGTGTGGAAGGTGTTCGACAACTCCGGCAAGGCCGTTGGCACCTTCCCGTTCCCGCAGAAGAAGGAGGCCGAGGAACTGCTCGCTGCCAAGATCGAGGAGAAGAAGACGACGTTCTACATCCAGCTCGTGAAAGAGAAGATGGAGGCGTAACGTCAGTTGCGTTGAGCCGTGCTCCGTGAGGGGGCACGGCTTGCCGCGGCAGTCGGATCACCGCAGTTCGACCCGCCCGATCACCACCCGTTCGACCGCCGGCCAGCCCCGCACCACCTCGGCCAGTTCCCACGCCGCTTCGCGGGTCGCCGCCCGCCCGCCGATCACCGCCGTGCCGTTCCGTACTTCCACCGTCAGCCGCGCGAAACGCGGGTCGCGTTTCCAGCCGTCCGCGTCGGTTGCCCGCTCCGGTTCGGGGATCGCCGCCCGCACCGGCGTCGCCGGGAGTGGCTCCGCCACCGGCTCCGTTGGCAGGTTCGTGGCCGGGATCGGCGTGTATTCGGGCGGTTCGGCTCCCGGCGTTCGCAGGTGTGGCGAACGGGAGGTACGCTCAACGGCCACCACCGGCGGTTGGAGCAGAGCGGGCGACGGGGCGGCCGTGCGGGCGGTGGGTGCGGCTGTCGGCCGAGGGTCGGTCGGCAGGCTGAGCACCACAGGTGGGGCCGGTGGGGTCGGAAACGGCCGCGGGGCGAGTTTCTCCTCAATCTTTGCCGCGAGCGGGTCGGCGGTTGGTTGTGTCCACACGGTCACCTTTACCCGAGCGGCTCCGTCCACCTTCGCCGCCGACTCGATCGCCCCAACCAGTTTCTCGTCTGGCACCGCTCCGCCGATCACCACGACCCCGTCGATGACGGTCACCAGCAGGTTCAGCTTGTGCGGACGCAACTCCGGGTGGGCATCGAGTGCCTGCCGCACCCGCAGGGCAACGGCGTCGTCGGTCGTCCGCGCTCGTGGAGGCGGCTGGGCGATCACCGCCGAGGCAAGCCCGGCCGCCAGCCCCAACTTGAGGAGAATTTTTGGAACTGAGCGGCGGCGGTGGGCGGCGGGAGTCATGAAGCGCCTCGCGGGGCGAACCGTCACCGGCGGGAGAACGAGTCCGACAGGCGGAGTTGGAATCATTGAACCGACCCCACCGGCCGGGGTACACGCGGCCCGGCAGAATTTACAAAAGCTGGTTGCCGATCGAGTTGGGTCGCACGGGTGAGGGAGTCTCGGAAATCCGGCCAAAAAATGCCGAATGCGTTGGTTGTGCCGTTACACACTGTCGCTCGGCCCGCGTGGGGTGCGGCGGTACAATCGCCTGCGGCCGGGCACCGACCGGCCTTCACCCCAAGGGATTCCCCATGCGTGCTCTGTGCGTGATCGCCCTCTGTGGGCTGACGGCGTTGACCGCCGCCGCCGAAGACAAGAAGACGGTGCGGGTGGTCAAGGTGCCGGACGGCTTCATGTCCGCCCTGGATCGTGGCAAGGTGAGCGAGCCGACGGTCATCAAGAGCGAGGAGGAGTTCCACAAGGTGTTCGGCAAAGACGCAAAGGCCGAGGTGGACTTCAAAAAGGAGCACCTGGCGTTGTTCCAGTGGAGCGGATCGGGGCAAGACAAACTCTCGCACGTCGCCGAGACAAAAGACGGCAAGACAGTCGTGACCACGACCCTCATGCCCGGCCGCACGCGGGATCTCCGCTCCCACGTCGAGTTGATCGCCCTGCCGGCGGGGGCGGAGTGGAAGTTCGGCAAGTGACGCCGCCGGCGGCGGGCGAGTGGTACAATCCACCCCGCCCGCCGCCGCGGGTTCCCCTTTTCACGAGGACCAACCCCATGCGCTTCCCCACCGCCCTGTTGGCCTGCGGGCTGTTGGCCGCGACCGCCTTCGGGCAACCGCCGTCCACCGCCCCCGTTCGGCCGGCCGC
>JALOQR010000344.1 GCA_025459365.1 Fimbriiglobus sp. | reverse complement strand
GGCGGTCACCGAGGCCGGTCGGGGGTAGCCACCCCCGACCGGCCTCGGCCGTTTCCGGCGTCGGCAACCCCGACACCCCCTGTCGGGCGACGTGTGCAGATCGCGTGAAGATTAATTGAATAGCTCGGGCGGGCATAGCGGGCCGGACCCGAGGGCCTAATGAATGAGGTGACTCGCCTTCAAATCACTCGCCGCCCCGAGGTCGTTCATGGCCGTCCGCCAACGGAGTGCGTTCACACTCATCGAGTTGCTGGTGGTGATCGCCATCATCGCCATTTTGATCGGCCTGCTCCTGCCGGCCGTGCAGAAGGTGCGGGAGGCGGCCGCCCGCATGCAGTGCAGCAACAACCTGAAGCAGCTCGGCCTGGCCGCCGCCAACTACGAGAGCGCCTACGGCGTCGTCCCGCCGAGCCTGATCGTGAACATGGGCCTGCCCCCCGGCGGCGCCGGCCAGCCCGGCTTCCCGTACCCGGCCATCGTGCACAGCTGGGCGGTCAACTTCCTGCCGTACATCGAGCAGGAGAACCTGTTCCGCCAGTACAACATGAACTTCCCGTGGTTCTCCTCGCCGGCCATCGTCCCCGGCACCCCGGACAACCAGACCCCGCTCCGCACCCAGATCAAGACGTTCATCTGCCCGAGCACCCCCGGCGGGTCGAACCGCACGGTGAGCGGCGCGTTCAACTTCGGCGCCCCGTTCCCGTACCAGAACCTCGCGGTCACCGACTACGCCACCAACAGCAGCATCAACCCCGGCTCGATCACCTTCTTCGGCTACCCGACCGGCACCACCCAGTTCTCGCTGTTCAGCGGCATGCGGCCCGACCTCCAGGGGGCGGGGATCGGTCCGGTGCTCGGCTCCGCCGCCTCGCGGCCGGCCACGTTCGTGTCCATCACCGACGGCACCAGCAACACCATCCTCCTGTGCGAGGACGCCGGCCGCCCGGACCTCTACATCGGCGGGGCGCGGCAGAGCGGCGCGCTGAACGACGGCGGGTGGGGGCACCACGAGAACGACTACGGGCTGGACGGGGCGGTGTCGAGGACCAACCGCTCCTCCCCCGGCAACTGCGTCATCAACTGCCACAACGACAACGAGACGTACGCCTTCCACACCGGCGGGGCCATGCACGCCTTCTGCGACGGGAGCGTGCGGTTCATCCGCGACAGCATCACCCCCGCCACCTACGCGGCGCTGATCACCGCCCAGGGCGGCAGCCTGACGGCCGCCGAGGTCAGCCCGAGCACGGACTGAATCTGTCGCCGGCCCGTGCGAGGCCGGCCCCACCCCGGCCTCACACGGGCCGGCTCCAGCGGAGTTCCCATGTCCCGCTACGCCCGCGTCACCGCCGCCGTGTTCCTGATCGCCCTGGCCGGGTGCGAGCCGTCCAAGCCGGCGGCCGTGCCGGCCGGGGGCAAGGTGCTGTTCGGCAAGAAGAAGGAGCCGGCGGCCGGGGCGCTGGTGGTGTTCCACCCCACCGACCCGGCGTTCGAGAAGAAGATCGGCGGCAAACCGGTCGGCACCGTCGGCGAGGACGGCACGTTCACCCTCACCACCTTCGAACAGGGCGACGGCGCGCCCGAGGGCGAGTACGGGGTGACCGTGCAGTGGCAGAAGAAGGCGAAGGAGGCCAAGTTCAGCCTCGGCGGCGAGGGCGGCGGCGGCGGCCAGTCGATGCTCAACCCCAAGTACGGCAACCCCTCCCAGCCGTTCACCAAGGTGACGGTGAAGAAGGGGGGCGACAACCAGTTCACGCTCGACGTCGATTGAGCGACGGCCGAACCGCGGCGGCCGGGTGGGCGGACGATCCCACCCGGCCGCCTCGTTTTCCGGCGAACCCCCCCCACGCACATCGTGTCTCCCGCTCCGGCCGGGTACAACCTCCCGCCACCCGCCCGGAGCTTGCCATGACCCCCATCCGTTACGCGCAGGGCGACGCCACCAGCCCGCAGGCGTCCGGCCCGAAGATCATCGTCCACTGCTGCAACGATCTCGGCAAGTGGGGGGCCGGGTTCGTGCTCGCCCTTTCGGCCCGGTGGCTCGAACCGGAGGCGGAGTACAAGGCGTGGGCGAACCTCGGGGCGGCCGGGGGGTTCGCCCTCGGGGCGGTGCAGTTCGTGCCGGTGCGGGCCGACCTGGTGGTGGCCAACCTGATCGGCCAGCGGGGGATCAAGAAGGGGTCGAAGGGGCCGCCGATCCGGTACGAGGCGATCGCGGCCGGGCTGGCGAAGGTGGGCGACCACGCCGCCGCCACCGGGGCGAGCGTCCACATGCCGCGGATCGGGTGCGGGCTGGCCGGCGGCAAGTGGGAGTTGGTCGAGCCGCTGGTGCAACAGCACCTGTCCGCCCGCGGGGTGGCGGTGACGGTGTACGACTTCGGCGGGTAGAATGGCGGCACGGAGGGACGCCATGCCGATTCATGACTGGCCGCGGGTGGACGCGGGAGTCTTCCACGGGTTCTACCTGGGATGGATCGCGGAGTTGAGCAAAGCGCTGAACAACGGTGTGCTGCCGCCAACGTACTACGCCGACGCCGAGCAGCACGCCGACGACCGCATCGCCGATGTGCTCACGCTGCATGCCAGCCCGCCCCGCGGCCCGAAGCCTGTGCCCGCCGTCGGGCCGAACACGGCCGTCCTCGACGCCCCGCCGAAGCTGTCCGCTCACCGCACCGATGGGAGGATGCCGAAGGAGCGGCAGAAGCGTCGGCACCTCGTGATCCGGCACGTCTCGGGGCACCGCGTCGTCGCCCTGCTGGAACTCGTTTCCCCCGCCAACAAAGACCGCCGGCTGACCGTCGCCCAGTTCGCCGCCAAGGTGGAGGAGGCGGTGCGGAACGAAGTTCACGTGGCGGTGGTGGACCTTTTCCCACCCACGCCGTCGGCACCGCACGGGTTGCCGGCCCGCGTGTGGCGACGCTTCGGCCGCTCGCCGGTTCTGTTGCCCGCCGGTCGCCCGCTCTCCCTCGGTACGTTCGTGGCGAAGCCGAAGCCGGAGGCCTACTTCGAGTTCCTCGCGGTTGGTGAGGAACTGCCGCCGTTCCCGCTGTTCCTCACCGAGACGCAGTACGTCAACCTGCCGCTCGCTGACACCTACGCTGCGGCGTTCGCCGGCAGTCCGCCGTACCTGCGGGAGTTACTCGCGCAGCCTGGGGCGTGATCGCCGCCCACCCGCCGGGGCGTCCGTACACTGTCCCACATCATCCTGGCGGAACTCCCACTCATGCATCTGGCGAAAGTGCTCTACCCGGCCGGCGATATCGGGGCCGTGCGGGTGGACGGCGATAAGGCCGTCCCCGTCGATCTCGGCGTCATCCCCGGCGTCGATTCGCTCTCCGACATCCTCTTCTCCTCCGACCCGTTCGGGCTGGTGAACGAGTTGGAGGTGCCGGCCGCCGCTCGCCCGCTCGCCGCTCTCAAACTGCTCGCCCCGATCGACGACCAGGAGGTGTGGGCCGCCGGGGTGACGTACAAGCGGAGCAAGATCGCCCGCGAGGAGGAGTCGGCCGGGGCTGCCCAGTTCTACGACAAGGTGTACTCCGCTCCGCGGCCGGAGCTGTTCCTGAAGGCCACCCCGAGCCGGGTGAGCCACCCCGGCGACCCGATCCGCGTGCGACGAGATAGCAAGTGGAGCGTGCCCGAGCCGGAACTGACGCTGGCCATCTCGCCCGATCTGCGGATCGTCGGGTACACGGTCGGCAACGACGTGAGCAGCCGCGACATCGAGGGGGAGAACCCGCTCTACCTGCCGCAGGCGAAGATCTACCACGGCAGCGCCGCTCTCGGCCCGGTGGTGGTGCTGGCCGACGCCGCCCCGAACATCACCGCCGCCGAAATCCGGCTGACCATCCGGCGCAACGGCGAGGTGGCGTTTGATGGGGCGACGAGTGTGGCCCAGATGGCCCGCACGCTGCCGACCCTGGCCGAGTGGCTGGGGAAGGAAAACCACTTCCCGGACGGCGTGTTCCTCATGACCGGCACTGGAATCGTCCCGCCAGACGAGTTTACCCTTAGCCCCGGCGACGTGGTGAGCATCAACATCGCGGGCATCGGCACGCTGACGAACCCGGTGGTGTGAATCTGTCCGGACCCGCCGGCGTACGCGACTCGGTCACCCGCCGGTGGGTCCGGTGACGGCGGTCACTCCACCTGCAACTCGCTCAGCCCGCAGTTCCCGTTCTCCGACTTCGTGCAGGTGAACCGCACCCCTCGCAGTGTCACGAACCTGTCCAGTTTCAGGTCGAAGTCGTGTTTGTCGCCAGCGGACTTCATCTCGTGCGACGAGATCACTTTTCCCTTGTCGTCGAGCAGTTCCACCGTTCCCTCGCTCACGAAGTAGCCGGTCGGGTACTGCGGGTCGCGGTTGCCCAGGATCGTCACCCGCTTCACCCTCACGTCGTCCGGGAACGTGACCGTGACCGCCGGCTTCTGGTCCGTCAGGGTGCTGTCTGGTGCCTTCGAGTACCACGACGTCTCATCCTTCCCGTCGAACAGGTGCTCGACCGGCCATTGCGGCGCCCAGTCTGAAGTCGCCTTCGCCTCCATCTTCTCTTTGTGTTGGGTGACGAGGGCATTGGTGTTCTTCTCGCCGTGCGTCGGTTTCGGGGCGGCCTTCGGCACCGGGGCCGAGGTGCCCGCCGCTGCCATCAACCCCGCCGCCACCAACCCGCACAGGAGCTTTCGCATGACCCGACCTCCGGGGACCGTCGAGAGTG
>JALOQR010000343.1 GCA_025459365.1 Fimbriiglobus sp. | reverse complement strand
GCTCCTCGGCCGACTTACACCAGTGCTGATCCCACATGTCGCAGACGATGATCGCCGTGTGCTTCGGCTCCCACTTCACAGTGCTCTCGGTTGGCGGTACGGCTGGTTCGCCCGGGGCAGTGGTACGGGAGCGGAGTGTGAGCACCAGGGCGTGCGGGGCGTCGGCGGCGGGGGCGAACGTGAACACGGCAACACCGAGCGAAGTGAAGATCAGGGTGAGGGCGAAGAGACGGGCCACGGGGAGGCTCCGGGGGTGAGTTGGGCAGAGGGTACTCCAGCCGGGCTGTGAGGGCAAGCACCCTCCCAGCGCCGCCGATGCTCGCTAAGTTATCTGATGGCCCCCGCCCCATCCGAGGCCGTCATGTCGTACACCCTATCGCCTGATGCCGAACGCCGCGCCGCCCCACGGTTCCGCCCCACCCTCGGCACCATCTGCAGATTCCGCGATCGCGGACTAATCGGGTTGGTGTGGAATGTCTCTGCGACCGGCGTGAGCATGATGCTGGCCGACCCGCCTGCCACCGGCGAGATGCTGACGGCGGAACTGACGACCGAGGGCGGCCGGGCCGGTCTGGCGGTGCTGCTCCACGTCGTCCACGTCAAGCAGGCCGATACCGGCGATTACCTTGTTGGTGCCCGTTTCGATGTGCCCCTCTCTGACGCCCAAATGCGGCCGTTTCTCGCACCGGACGCCGGCGGGTGAATGCCGTTGCTGGAGTCTGACGGTTCGGGGTACGATTCCTCACTGTTGACCCACTGTTCACCGTCCAGCTCCGCGAGCTTGCCATGTTGTGTGCCCGCCTCGCTCCGCTGTTACTTTTCTTCGCCGGCCCACTGTTTGCCCAGGCGCCCGCGACTTGCGCTGCCGTAGTGGACAACTTCTTCGCCGATGAAGTCTGGGCGAAGGTTGGCAGCCAGAAGTGCCTGACCTGCCACAAAAAGGGCGGCGATGGGGCGGACAGCAAGTTTGGACTGGTGGATCCAAAAAAGGTGGACGCGGCAGCGAAGGACGACGCACTTCGGCAGAACGCGGCGGCGATGGCAGCGATCGCAGTGAGCAAGGAGAATGGCAAGTCGCGGATGCTCCAAAAAGTGGTCGGGGAACTCGATCACGGCGGCAAGGATGTACTGAGGGCCGATTCGCCGGAATACCGCATCCTGGCGGAATTCGTGCGGCGGTCGGAGGGTGGCGGGAAAGCGCTGCAGCCAACGCCCGACCCGAAAGCCCCGCCCTTCTTCCAGGGTGTGGCCATGCTCGACGACCAGCGGCTGCTCCGTCGGGCAACGCTCTCGCTCGCCGGACGCCTGCCGACTGACGCCGAACGGGCGGCGGTGACGAAGAACGGAATCAAGGCGATTCCCGCCGTGCTCGATGGCGTGATGACGGAAGACGCTTTCTTCGAACGCCTGCGGGAAGCGTTCAACGACATCTTCCTGACGATCGGGCTGACAGACAACGCCGACACCGCGGTGCTTGCCTACGACCACTTCGAGAAGACCCGCCTGTGGTACCAGAAGCACGACCTCAGCCACATCAAGGACGAGAAGGCCCGCCAGCAGGCGGGCTACAAACTGGCCAACGATTATCGCAAGGCGCTGCTCGGCGAGCCGATGAAGTTGATCGAATTCATCGTCCGCAACAACCGCCCTTTCACCGAGATCGTGACCGCTGACTACATCCTGGTGTCGGCGTATAGCGCCCGCGGGTACGGGGTCTTCGACGAACTGAAGGACAAGTTCAAGAACCCCGACGACCCTTTCGAGTACGTTCCGGTGAAGCTCAAGGCGCTCCGATCTCGGGACAAGAACAGCAAGGAGGCGAACCAGGATTCGCTCACCGGCAACTACCCACACGCCGGGTTGCTCAGCACCTTTCAGTACCTCGGTCGCTACCCGACCACGGAAACGAACCGCAATCGTCTCCGCGCTCGCATGTACTACCAGCACTTTCTCGGGGTCGATGTGCTGGAACTGGCCGCACGAGTGAGCGACGCCGCCGCGACCACCGCCAAGTACAAGGTGCCGACCATGGAGGCCGCCGAGTGCGTGGTGTGTCACCGTACGCTCGACCCCGTTGCGGGGCTGTTCCAGGACTACTGGCGGTTCGATGCCAACTTCAGCATCTACGGCAAGCGGAAGGGGGGCTGGTTCACCGACATGTTCGGGGCCGGGTTCGAAGGCGAAGACCTACCGAAAGGCGACCGCTGGCGGGCACTTCAGTGGCTCGGTGAGCGGACCGCGAAAGATCCTCGCTTCGCCACCACGATGGTCGAACACGTCTACTACGTCCTCACTGGTCGCAAGGTGTTGCTCCCACCAAAGGGGTTAGACGATCCGCTGTATGCCGCCCGTGCCCGCGCTTACTCCGAGCAACGCAAGCAGGTGGAGGCGATCGCGAGCAAGTTCGCCTCAAGCGGGTTCAACCTGAAGGTGGTATTCAAGGAGTGGGTGCAGACCGATTTTTACCGGGCGGACGGTCCAACGACGGCGATCAAGGACGCCTGCCGCAAGGCCGAATTGGAAGACATCGGGTTGACGCGGATGCTCTCCCCCGAGCAATTGGAGCGGAAAATCGAGGCGGTGTTCGGCGAGCGGTGGAACAAGCTGCAAGGCGACCTGGCCATGCTGTACGGGGGGATCGACTCGAAAGAGGTGACGGAGCGGGCGAGCGACCCGAGCGGGGCGATGGGGGCGATTCAGCGGATCATGTCAAACGATGTGGCCTGCAAGGTGGTGGCGACCGACTTTCGCAAGCCACCGGCCGAGCGACGGCTGTTTCCTGACGTTGAGCCCGACATGCGGCCCGGCGTGTCGGCCAACGACAACAAGAAGCTGCGGGCAGCGATGGCGCACTTACACCAGCGGATTCTCGGGCGGAACGACGACGCCGAATCGGCCGAGGTGAAGCGGACGTTCAAGCTGTTCGCGTCGGTGGTGAACGATGCGGCCGAGGCGAAGACCGTGGACAAGCAAGAGAGTTATTTCTGCCGCCCCGGCAATAAGGACGCCCCCGGCTCGCGGGTGGAAGACCCACACTACACAATCAGGGCATGGCGGGCTGTGGTGACGTACCTGCTGCGGCGGAGCGAGTTCCTCTACGAATGAGGCCAGGCATGCGACGCGACTTCCTGAAGCTGTGCGGCCTCGCCGGGCTGGGCCTCGCCCTGCCGCTGCGGCACCCCGACACCCGCGCCGCCGACAAGAAAGATGAACCATACACCGGGCCGTACTACGTCGTGTTCAACGCCTCCGGCGGGTGGGATACCACCTATCTCATGGACCCCAAAGGGGTCCATGACATCAACCGCCTGTACAAGCACGGCGACATCCTCACCCACGGAAATCATGCCTTCGCCCCGAACAAGAAAGACGCTCAGGGCGGTATGTGCAACGAAGACTTCTACAAGGAGTTCGGCGACGAACTGTTCACCTTCAACGGCCTCGACTACTCGGTGAACAATCACTCGCCCGGTGCCCGGTACATGGCCACCGGCAAGCTCGACAGCTTGGCTTATCCCACCTTCGCCGCCCTGGTGGCCGCCTGCCGCGGGCCGGACTGCCCGCTGGCCTACCTCACCTTCGGCAACTACTCGGCAACCGGTGGGGTGGTGGCCATGGCCCGCGTGCCCTATGTGCAATCGCTCAAGAAGATCGCCCTCGCCGACAACGTGGAGGGGAACCCGAAGGCAGCGTACCACGACCCGTTTGCTCTCAACCGTATCGAGGAGGCGCTGAAGGAGCAGCATGCCGTCGTCGCCGCAACGCCGCAACTCCCGCGGGCTGAGCGGGGCGAGAACATGCTGTACGCCGCTCAAGCCAACTCGAAGGCACTCCAGCGAGTGGTACCGTTCATCCCCGACAAACTGCCGAAGGAACGGCTGAACCAGCAGGTGGAGATCGCTCTAGCTACGTTCAAGGCCGGAGTGGGCGTGTCGGCCAACCTGGACATCGGCCAGTTCGACAGCCACGCCAACAACGACAAGGACCAGATGAAACTTATCCCCGAGTTCCTGGCTGGCATCGCCCACTTGATGCGGCGGGCAGGTGAGTTGAAAATCCGCGAGCAGTTGGTGGTGGTCGTACAGAGTGAGATGGGCCGCACCCCGAACTACAACCAGGGGAACGGGAAGGACCACTGGTCGATCGGGTCGATCTTGTTTCTCGGGAGAGGTATCAAGGGGAACCGAGTGGTCGGAGCGACCGACGACAAGCAATTTGCCGTGCCGCTCGACCCGGTCACCCTGAAGGCGGACAAAGCAAAAGGGACAAAGATCCGCCCTGAACACGTCCACGAAGCCTTGCGGGAACTGGCCGGCATCGCTGAACACCCGCATGCCAAGAAGTTTCCCCTCGGTGTGCCAGAGAAGGAGAAGTTGGTCAAGTTCTGGGGGTGAGTTATCGCCCTTTCGCCTTCTCCTTCACGAACTTGAGCAGCAGCGGGAACGCCGGCTCAGCCATTCCGCCGTGGTCGTACCCCTGGAGTTCCAGTAGTTCCACGTCCTTGTGGCCCACCTCCTTCATCATCCGCCACAGGTACGCCGTCTCTTCGTAACGGCCGAGCAGTTCCTTGTTGCGGTCGCCCGAGATGAGTAACAACGGCGGGCAGTCCTTGCGGACGTGATAGAGCGGAGCCAACTCGTCGATCACCGGCCGAGTGTTCTCGACGCCACGCTCGGCCCGCACGGTGAAATGCGTGACGGCCTGCCCGCTCAGCGGGATCAACCCTGCGAGGTCGTCTGCGTTCAC
>JALOQR010000342.1 GCA_025459365.1 Fimbriiglobus sp. | reverse complement strand
CCTCGGCGAGTTGGATGGCTCGGTCGGTGCTACCGCCGCCGATGACCGCCAACGGCGGTGGATCGCGTGTGGCCAACGCCCGTACCCAGTCGGCCGTGCTCACTTCGCTTTGGAGCTTGTACCAGCGGATGTGGAGCTTGGCGTCGTGCCCAGTCCGCGAGAGTACCAACTCCGGCACCGCAGTAGTGCTCTCCAGGAATGCCCGCGAGTCGTCCACCGTCAGGCCGGGCACTTCGGCGGCTGAGCGGACAACACCGGTGACAAACCGCTCCCAGGTGGAGGAGTTGGTCGTGGTGTGAATCCATGCGACTTCCAGATGACCGGCCGGCACCGGCATCGGCCGGGCGGCTGGGCGGTCGGTCCACGGTTTCCACCACCCGCCGACCAACAGCACGATTGGTAGGCAGAGGGCGAACACAAACAGCAGCCAGCGGAGTTCACGCATCGGTGGATCAGACCTCACCCCCCACCCCTCACTGGGGCAGGTCGATTTTCGGGAGTTGAACGCGTCTTGGTGACCTCACGCCCCCCCCCTCTCTGCCACACTGCCACCTGCCACACACATACCCCCCCTCGGCCACTCTCACCCTAAGTGTTGTGCCAATCAGCCTTTGGCTCCATTCGGCCACGACTCCAGACAGGAGTGAGGGAGGATATCCTCGTCAGAACGCGATATAGATGAAGCTCTGCGTCGCACCCGGCCCGAAGCACACGAGCAACCCCACAGCGGCGGCGTATCCCAGCCCGCCCACCGGTGCCAGCCGTTCCCGGAGCCATTCGCCCTTCGGCACCAGCGCCCACAGATGGCCAGCCACCCCAAGCAGGAGCAGTGGGAACACCAGCACGGGCACGCCACGGAACGCCGCTTCGCCGGCCGGATCATGACTCAGCCCGACCAGCGCCCCGAACATTAACCCGCCACCGGCCCAACTCGTCATGCGGATGAGCACCAACCCCACGACCAGTTGGTACAACGTGCCGGCGTGGGCGAGGACCGCCCACCACCAACTCCGTCGCCAGTTCGCCGACGCCGTGAGTTGATCGTACTGGCGGTGCACGACCATCAACACCCCGTTGTACAGCCCGTACACCAGCCAGTGCCACGCCGCACCGTGCCATAGCCCACAGAGCACGAACACCAGCAGCAGGTTCAAATACGCCCGCACCGGCCCGCAGCGGCTCCCGCCGAGCGGGAAGTAGAGATAGTCTCGGAGCCAGGTGCTGAGCGACAGGTGCCAGCGCCGCCAGAAGTCGGTGATGCTGTTCGCCAGGTAAGGCAGGTGGAAGTTCGCGGGAAGCTCGAACCCGAACCACTTGGCCACGCCGATGGCCACGTCGGTATATCCGCTGAAATCGCAGTAGATTTGCACCGCCCACGCCACCGCGGCCCAGCGGAGCACAGCCGCGTCGTAGGCGGCGGGGTTCTCGAACACCGGGCCGACGAACAAGGCGTGGAGTTGGTCGGCGATGAACAGTTTCTTGAACAAGCCGCCCACAAACAGCCGCAACCCGTCTTCGATCTGCTTCGCCGTCACCTTCGGCGGCGTCGTCATCTGCGGTAGAAACTCCACCGCCCGAACGATCGGCCCGGCGGCCATCTGTGGGAAAAATGCCACGAACAGGGCGTAGTCGAGCAGGCTTCGCACCGCCGGGATCTGCCGGCGGTACACATCGACCGTGTAACTGATTCCCTGGAAGGTGTGGAAACTGATGCCAAGCGGGAGGAGCAACTCCCAGGTGCGGTCGGCCGTGACGCCGAACACCTTGGCCAATGACAACGCGTTGTCGGTAACGAACGCCGCGTACTTGAACACCGCCAGCAGGCCGAGGTTCGACACGATGCTCAGTAGCAGCCACCGTTTGCGGAGGCGGGTATCGTCGTTCGCCGCGATTCGCCGCCCGGCCCACCAATCGATGCCGGTGAGGAGCAGGATCACCCACAGGTAGCCGGGGCTGGCCCAGGCGTAGAACACCCAACTCGCCAGCGTGAGCCAGCCATACCGGGCCGCCCGCCGTGGGAGCAGGTGGTACACCAGCAGCACAATTGGCAAGAACAGGAAGAACTCGCGTCCGGCGAAGATCACGGCGCCGCCCCCCGCACGACGCGGCTTGTCTCGTTGCCGATCCGCTCCAGTTCCGCTTTCAGCCACCCACTCAACACCGCCGCACCGGCGGGGTTCGGGTGGATCAAGTCGGCGAAGTGCTGGTCGGTCAGCCCCACCGTTTCGCGGGTCGCCCGCAGCACCGGCACCCCGCGGACCGCGACCACCTCTGCGAGTCGCTGGCGGAACTCCGCAAACTCGGCCGGGTGGCGGCGTTCCAAATCCGCGGTGGTCGGCATGTCGATCAGCACCACGGTCACATTGTTCGCCTCGGCCCAGTCGATCAATCGGTGAAGGTACTTCAGGTGCGAGCCAGTACGGTAGCGGGCGAGGTACTCAAACGGCGGTTGTTCCCACCCACCGGCTTTCATCTGCTCGTAGCTGCGGTCGAACCACCGCGTCGGGGCGTAGCCGCGTTGGCTCGCGACTTGTTCGCCGATCGTTCGCTGTCGGTCGGCCTCCTCGGCGGTCACAGGGCAGCATTGCGGGCAGAGGCTCGCCGCCCACAGTTTCACCCCGTGTCGATAGCGATAGGCCGCCCAGACCTCGCTCAGCCGGGCCTGCCAGAAGTGCCGCGTCACCCACTCGGCGGCCTCCGGGCGGGTACGTTGCCAGTCGGCCAGGTCCGCCAGTGTCAGAAGCGAATTCGCCCCGTGGGGTTCGTGTCGGCTGTCGTTGAGGTCGCTCGCCGTGATGCCATACACCAGCACCCTCGGCGGTTTCGGGCAGGCGTGCAACGTGGCGAAGTAGACGTCCGATGTCGTCCCACCGCTCAGCCCGACCGCGTAGTGGTTGGTCAACCGCTCTCCCCGCCAGTTCACTCCCCCGATCAGCGCCGGGTTGATCCCCTCCGCCACCGGCGATCCACCCACAAACACCACGTCTCGCCGCTCAGCTGCACACCCTTCGACCCGTTCGGTGTAGCCATCCGGCGAGTGCCGTTCCCACGTCTTGTGGTTCAGGCGGAGCGCGACATCCAGCCCGACCAGGCCGAGCAAGAACACCCACACAAAACGCAGACGGCGGAACAGAAGACGCGGCGGGGTCATGTCCGTGACCGGAAGGCGAGAGGCGAGAAGTGTAGCGGAGGGACGGTGGGCGTGGGAAGGCGAGGTCGGGTCGGCGGAGTGGCGATCTGCAATGGGCCTGAAATGGCAAAAACCCCGGCGTTTCCGCCGGGGTTCTGTGCTGTTCGGTGCCGCTACTCAGCGGCCGGTTTCTTTTTCAGCCCCTTCTTCGCGGCGGCGGCGGCCATGCCACCGAGGCCGATGGCAGCCAGGGCGATGGTGCCCGGCTCTGGAATCTCATGGGGGCAAGGCGGGTCGGTCGGGCGGCAGCAGTGCGGCGGCGGCGGCACTCGCGGCGGAACCGGTGGTGGAACGAACGGCGGGGGCGTCACCGGTGGTACCACAGGGGGCACCACTGGCGGCACGACCGGCGGCACGACCGGCAGCGGATTGATCGGGTTTGTGGGTGGCGGCGGAACTACGATCGTCACCGGCGGGTCCGACCCGAGGATCGGTGGGAAGAACGCCGCCGCGGACGACGAGTAGACCGTGACCGCCAGCCCGAGGCCAGCGGCGGTCGGAATCAGTTTGGTGGTGACGAAGCGGACGACCATGTCCCCCTCGGGGCTATGCGGGTTGGGTGGGCTTTCCTGGCGGGAATTCTCTTCGGCACATTCGCCGCCGTCCCTTCACCCGGACCGCCCAGTTTTCCCGGACCAACCGAATCCCGCACAACCGCTACACTCCACCGAAACCACGGAACCGGCAGATCACGATGACCGGCGCAGATTTCCTCCACCCCTCATCTCGCTTCGGGTGTGTGGCTTAGCGTCCGCCCGCCGAACGTACTGCCATCGACACGTTCCACCACGCCCGCGGTGCTTCTGCGGAAACGGCCGTGTCAGGGAGGACAGGAATGAACGGCATCCGCACGACCGGTGTTGGGGTCGCGCTGGCACTCGCCGCCCCCGGCTTTGCCCAGACTTCCGCCCCAGAGGCACCCGCCGCTACGCTCCGCCGCGCAGTGGCAATTGACGCTCCGTCTGCAAGCCCGGTGGTCCGGGCGGCACCGCCGGACACCCGTCCTACATCGTTGTTTCCTGCCCCGAGCCGGTTCCGCCAGGATCCGCCCTCAGGCGGTAGCACTCCGCTACCCATGGGGAAGCCGGTGGACGGGCAGCCAAACGTGACCGAAAGCCGCACCCCGCCGATGGGCACTGCCCCCGGCACCGGCGTGCCAATGCAAGGCGTGCCAATGCAAGGCGTGCCGATGCAGGGGTCGCCGTTCATCCCCGGTGCGTATCCGCCGCCCGGCTATCAACTGTCGCCGGCCCACGCTGCCCCGCACGCCCCGGGCGGATTTGTTCCCACTTCTCCCGCTCCCGCCTACACCCTTCCGGGTCACACGCTCGCCCCGACCGTCTCGGGGCCAGTGGTGACCAACCCGCCAGGTGCGGCGTGCGATCCTTACGCGGGTGCCACCACCCTCGCCACTCCTGTGGCTCCGTCTCCGCCCGGTATCGGCGGGTACGAAGGCGGGCTGTACACCTCGCCCGCCCCGGCTTCGCCGTATTGGGCCGGCGGGTGGGATCCTTTGTTCCCCCGGGCACGGGCGGTCGCATCCTCACTTATCGCCCCATTCACGCAGGGGCG
>JALOQR010000341.1 GCA_025459365.1 Fimbriiglobus sp. | reverse complement strand
GGTGCAGCGGTTCAGTGCGACCGCCAGCACCAGCCCGATGAGGCAGCAGACGAGCGCCTTCCAGTCGAACCCGACCGGCAGCGGGGAGTAGCCGAGTTGGGCGGCGGTCACCAGTTTGTCGGCCACCTCCGTTCGTCGCTCGGGGGAAAGTGCCTGCCAAGCGGCACGGGTGTCGTGCCGGGCCTTGGCGAGGGCCGTCTCGTTCGCCACCCGCTGGGCCGGGTCGGGCTTGCCGTCGGGCAGTGTGGCGATCCCGGGGATGGGGTCGAGGGCGAGCGCCTTCCGTAGTTCGGGTTCGGCGTACATGCCGCGGTCGATCGCCACGCCCACCACGTACGGGGCGTCGTACTTCAGGTACACCAGCCCGACGAACAAGAACCCGACGGCGGAAATCAGCGCCGACCGCCAGAACCCCCAGTTGATGCTCTTCATCGCGGAGGTGGCGTTGCCGGTGGTCATCCCGCGGCCGACCATCGCGGTCGAAATGAGCGAGCTGACCACCCCCACCGCCATCATCAAGAGCGGCAGAATCATCCCCTTGTAGCCCAGGGCCGCGTACCCCAGGATTACGGCCGCTACCATCGTCACGGCGTAGCTCTCGAACACGTCGGCCGCCATGCCGGCGCAGTCGCCGACGTTGTCGCCCACGTTGTCGGCGATGGTGGCGGCGTTCCGCGGATCGTCCTCCGGGATGTCCTTCTCGATCTTGCCAACGAGGTCGGCCCCCACGTCGGCCGCCTTCGTGTAGATGCCCCCGCCGACCCGCATGAATAGCGCCAGCAGGCTCCCGCCGAAGCCGAACCCCAGCAGCGTTTCGTAGGCCAGTTCGCCGAACACCAGCAGGATGAGCGTGCCGCCGAGCAGCCCCAGCCCGCAGGTGAACATGCCCGTGACAGTGCCGCAACGGTACGCCAGCCGCATCGCCTCGCCGAAGTTGGTGCGGGCCGCCTGGGCCACTCGCACGTTCCCGGCCGTCGCCAGCCGCATGCCGATGAACCCGACGCTCCCGCTGAAGATGGCCCCGATAAGGAACGCCACCCCACGGCCAACCGTCACGGCGATCCGCTCGTTCGCCGTCTCGCTCGCCCCGCCCAACTGCCACGGCCACTTGGCCACGATGATGAGCGCGGTGAGCACCACCAGTAGCACACCGACCACTGTGAACTGCCGCTTCAGGTAGGCATCGGCCCCCTGGCGGACGGCGTCAGACACGGCCCGCATCGCGCTTGTGCCGGTGCCGGTGGCGTACACCTGCTTGGCCAACCGGAACGCATACACCAGGCCGGCGAGGGCGATGCCCACGCACAACAGCAGCCCGCCTTTCTCCACCAGGCCATAGGCCGGGCTAGTGAGGAATTCGAAGGGTTGCCAGGAGTGACCGGAGGGGGAGTCGGGGCCGGCCGCGACCATCCCAAACGTGCCGGCGGCGGCAAACAGGGGTGCCGGCGGCGGCAAACAGGGCGAGCCACGGGAACCGCCGCCTCTTCCGTTGGCGATTGAGGGCGAGAGGTTGATCTGGCGTCATGGGGCAGGAAAGTCCTTATCGGTGGGGGGCGGACGCGACGGCGGGCAGTGAGAGGCGGAGATGGTCGCAGGGCGACCCCACCGGCCGACGCGGACGCACATCCCGGTGCGAGTGGGAACGGCGTTCCCAACCGGGAGAATGTTAAGGTTAGGTGAGTTGTGCGGGTGCGGCTACGGCGCGGAGGTGACCGCTGCGGCCCCAGGCCTGGGTTGTGGGAACCGGCTCTTCGGGCCGACCCCGACCAGCCTGCCGGGCTGGTGCAGGATTTCGTACAGGCATTCCCGGACGATCACCCACGGCCCTATTTCACCCCGAGGCTTTTCAGCTTGTTCTTGGCGTTCGCCGCGGCTTTCGTCTTCCCGCCCGCCTTGATGAGCAGTTTCAGCACCCCCACGCCGAACTCCCGCTCCTGGCCAGTGTGCTCAACGAAGTGAAACCCCACATAAAACAGGTCGTCGGCGTCGAGCCACTTCGCCTTGCCGACCAGTTCCAACGATTGGGCGGCGTCCAGCCCCAGGCAGGTACTGAAGTTTCGCAGGCAGTGGTCGCTCTGTCGGGCATCGGCGGCCAGGTTCTTCCCGCTCAGTTTGACCCCTACCGTGGCCAGCTCAAACCGCACATCAAACCCGACCGACGGATCACGTGCGAGCAGTTTCAGGTACTTGATGGCCGTCTCGTAGTCTTTCTTCTTCCGCCGGGCCACCGCCCGCTCGAACACCTCTTCCCGTAACCCGGCGGCATCGGCCTCTCGCAGCAGGAAAAAGAGCGGGTCGGCGCGGTTGTCGTCGGCCTCCAGGAACTTGCATGCTCGCGCCAGCACTTCCGCCCGCAGCTTGCCCGCCACCCCCTTGGCGAACGGGGCGATGAGCTTCACCAGCCCCCACAGTTCGTCCTGTGCTTCCGACGCCAGAACCGTCTTCACCAGCACTTGCCGGCCGTGGTCGAGGGCGGCAAGTTTGGTGCGGGCGAGGTCGCGGAGGCTGCGGTCGGGGTGGGTCAGTTGCTCCATCAGCCCGGCGGCCACTTCGGGAGTGTCGCGGTCGCCGATCTTCTCGACGGCCAGCCGCCGCGGGGCGAGGTCGGGGGCTTTCAGTAGGGCCACCCAGTCGTCGAGTTGTTTGTCGGATGCCGGTAGGCGGGTGAGGAGCACCAGAGCGGGGGCGGCAACGGTGAAGTCGCGATCGATCGCTGAAGCGAACAGCCGCTTCCATTGCTCCTTGGTGGGGGTGGTGAGCCACCCGCCGACGGCGGTCATGGCGGCGGCCCGCACGTCGTGGCTGTAGCCGGGGGCGGTGCGGTCCCACAACACATCGGCGGCGGCTGGGTCGTTGATCGCCGCTAGCAGTTTCACCACCGGCCCTTCGGACGTGCCCGATAGCTTGTTTTTCTTGTCTTTGGCGACGGCGATGAGTTCACCGACCAGTTCTTTCTTGCGATCGGGGGGCATGGTCGGCAGGCGGCTGATGATGGCGTTGGCGGCGGCAATGGCGATTTGCGGATCCTTATCGAGCAGCACACCCACGCCGGCATCGGTGCCAGCGGCGCTATCGGAGGTGAGCGCCGCGGCGATGTACTTCCGCACGCCGGGCACCACATGGTGCAGCAAGTCTTGCAGCTTCTTGACCCCATCGGCCCCGAGGCGAACCGCCGACTCAGCGGCCAGGCGGGCTTCTTCGCCCCCACCCTTGATGCGGTCGAGCAGTACCGGCAGGGCCTTGGTGATCTTCAGCTTGCCGGCGGCGCGGAGGGCGTAGGTTCGCACGGCCGGGTCGGGGTCGTCGAGGCGGGCGACGATCTCGGCGTTGGCTTCGGCATCCTTCACCCCGAGTTCGGCGAACACGAGAACGGCGGCGGCGCGGAGGTCGGCTGGCTGGTCGGGCTGCAGCAGGCGGACCAGTTTCTTGGCGGGGATGTCCATCGAAGTCGGTCCGGAACGGCAGGGATGAAGGAAAGGATAGGGAATTGAACGGTTCATCGCTCGTTGTGGGAGGAGCGAGGCGATCAGGGATCGTTGGGAGGAGCCGAGTACCCCACACACCGCTCCGACGGATATACGAGTGACTTCGTGGCATCCGGTGGGCACCCTCTCTGCCACACTGCCACCTGCCACACACATACCCCCCCCCTACCACCGCCCCGCGTTTCGAGTGATGCAAGGGCCAGTGTGCGATGATCGAGTGCAGTGCGTTTGTCAACGTAAATAGCTGCCATTCATGATCTTGCAGCGAGATATTGCGGGGCGGTCAGTGTGGCCATCTGGCTTGGGCGGGGGGCTGGTCCTCCGACACCGGGGGGAATTCGTGACCCCCCGGGCCGTCGTGCCGGTACGCCCGCGATCGGCCTTCCCCCCCGTCGGCCCTCCGGTTTACACTTCCCGCCCGCGCACGGAGGCGCGCCGCATGCCTACCCCACCCCCGCCATTCCCCCGTTGGGTGCCCCTGCTCGGGTTTGCTCTCGCGCTGGCCTATTCGCCGACCCTGTCTGCACCGTTCGACTTCCTCGACGACGGCAACCTCGTCTATCCCACCGGCAAACTCTCGGCCGCCGGCCACCTGGGGGTGTGGTGGGACAAAGTACGGGCGAACGTCGAACACCTCGGCCCGTTTCGCCCGGTAGTGTGGGCGCACTGGCAGGTGGCGGCCAACGTCTACGGCGACAACCCGGTGGCGTGGCGGGCAGGGCGGCTGGTCTGGTGTGGGCTGGCCGGGGTGATGCTGCTCTGGCTGATGCGGGAACTGCGGCTACACCCGGTGGCGGCACTGCTGGCCACCGCCGCGGCGATGTGGAACCCCTACCGCAACGACATCTGGACGAGCCTGACGCTCGCGGAAGGGGTGGCGATGCCCTACGCTCTGTTGGCACTGGTGGCGGCGCGGAAGGCGGCGAGCACCGACCGCCGGGCGTGCGCGGGGCCGTGGGACATGGCCGCACTCGCCGGGTTGCTGCTGGCACTCGGGTGCAAAAACACGTTCGTCGCCCTCATTCCGCCAATGATCCTGCTCCGGACCTGGACGCCCCATCTCGGCGTGCGAGGCAAAGTGCTGGCCGCCATCGTGTACACCGTTCCGGTGTTGCTGGCCGTCGGTCATTTTGCGTACGTGAAGCAGAACCCTGGCCCGCACCACTACGACACCCCCGGCCCGAGTTGGGGGCAGGCGGTGGCGTTCGCCTCGTGGATGAAGGGGGCCGTCGGGCTGGATTTTCTGGGGATTGGAGTGGCGGTGGCGGCGGTCGTGGTGGGGTGGCGACAGGGTACGCCCGGTGGGGACTTGCCACGAAACAGGGCACCCACAGCGGTGGCCCCCACGATCGTTGTTGCCGTTGCCCTGCTGCTCGCGGGCTTCGTGGTGTACCTGCCGGTGAGCATCATGTGCGGGCGGTACACCATGCCGGCGGTGTGGGGAGCCGATGTGCTGCTGGCGGCGTTGCTGTCGCGGTTGGTGCTGGTGCGGGGGGTGTGGGGGCAGGTCGCGTGGGGGTTGCTCGGAGTCGGGTTAGCGGCGGTGCTCGTGGCCAATGTGGGCCGGCAGGAGAAACTGGCCGCCCGGTCGCGGATGCTGTGGGAACTGCTCCGGACGGTGGAAACGGACGCTCCGCCAGGGGCGGTCGTCGAGTGGGTGAGCGGGCGGGGCGAGGACGGCGAGTTGAACGCCGAGGAAGGGATTCACTTCTATTGGCACCTGCTCCACCGCGGGCGGGGCGACGTGCGGGTGCGGTTGGTCGATGTGCTCGGTCGGGCTGTGCCACGGGTCGAACTGTCGCCGCCGCTGGGTGTGGCCCGCTTCCGCATCGCGGCCCATCGGAGCAACGACCCGAATTGGCGGACGCTGGCCGATGTGAGGGTGGGTTACCATCTCGGCCGCCGCCTGTTCACTGGCACCGTGCAAGAGCCGGCGGGTGTACCCCTGCCATCGGGGCAGTAGGAGCGAGCGGCCCCCGGCCTACAATCTCTTCGTCCCATCCGACCGAGGACGGCGTTATGCGGCACAGACTCTTCCCCCTCCTGGCGGTGCTGGCGATCGGCTGCGGCACTGGCACCACCACCACCACCAAAATCTCGGCGCCACCGATCACCGGCCCGGTCGGCCCGGTCGAACTGACGCCGGTCACGGCCGCCGACCTCGACAAGGCCATCGCCGCTCACAAGGGCAAGGTGGTGCTCATCGACTGCTGGTTCCTGGGGTGAGGCCCGTGCGTGCGGAAGTTCCCGCACACGGTGCAGTTGCACCGTCAACTCGCGGCCGATGGGTTGGTGATGATGTCGTTGAACGTCGATCCGGGCGAGTGGAAGCAGAAGGAGAAAGTGCTGAAGTTCCTCACCGACCAGAAAGCCGACTTCCCGAACTACATCTTCCAGGACGCACCAGAAAATGTGGGTAACTGGCTAGAGAAGCACGAGGTCGCCGGCACTCCGCAGTTCGTGGCGTTCGACCGGACCGGCCGTCGGGTGCCAGTGCCCGACTTCGCCTCCGAGGCGGACGAGACAGCGTTCATCAAGAAACTGCTCGGGAAGTGAACTGGCGGAAAACGCAAAACCCAGGGGAACACCCCTGGGTTTGACTGCAGACCGAGTGAGTTTAGCTCGGCTTGATGGTCGAGCCGACGCGGCTGAACGTCTGGTTGCTGGCCGAACCGATGGCGGTGATGGCGGCGATGCACACCACGACGATCAGGGCGAGCATGACCGC
>JALOQR010000070.1 GCA_025459365.1 Fimbriiglobus sp. | reverse complement strand
TAGGGGTTGGGTCGGGGGGGGTACCCACCCGCCGCCGCCCGGTAGATGTAGTGATCGAGGTGATGTCGCCGGACGACGTGTTCCGCGAGGTGATGGCGAAGGCGGACGAGTATCTGGCGGCCGGGGTGCGGCTGGTGTACGTCATCGACCCGAGCCGCGAACTGGCGATGCTCTTCGAGAAGGGCAAGCTCAGCACCCTCTTCGGCCCCAACGACGCGATGATCTTCCCCGGCATGCTGCCCGACCTGCGGATCCCGGTTGGCCCGCTGTTCACGTGAGCTTGCTCACCCCGGCCCGCAGCAGGTGGTCGATGAGCACCAGCGCCACCATCGCCTCGCCCATCGGTACGAACCGCGGCAGCAGGCAGGGGTCATGTCGCCCCTTCACCAGGATTTCAGTCGGTTCGCCGGTGCGGGTGACGGTCGGCTGCGGTCGCGGGATGGAACTGGTCGGCTTCACCGCCACCCGGCAGACGATCGGCATGCCCGACGAGATGCCGCCGAGCATCCCCCCGTGGCGGTTGGTGGCGGTGGAGATCATGGGCGAGCGGGGGGCGTCAGCACCCTGGTGGTTTTCGGAACCAGGGGGCTGACGCCCCCCGCTCGCCTGGATGGAACCAGGGGGCTGACGCCCCCCGCTCGCCTGGAAGGAACCAGGGGGCTGACGCCCCCCGCTCGCCTGGAAGTGGTCGTTGTTCGCACTCCCCCGCATGGTTGCCGCCGCGAACCCGTTGCCGTACTCGAATGCGGTCACCGCTGGCAGGCTCAGCAGCGCCTTTCCCAGGTCGGCCTTCAGTTTGTCGAACACCGGCTCGCCCAGCCCTGGCGGCACACCGACGGCCACCAGTTCGCTCACCCCGCCGATGCTGTCGCGGTCCTTTCGTACCTCGTCGATCAGTGCTTCCATCCGCGCCGCTGCCTCCGGCACCGGGCAGCGGGTGGGCGACGCCTCCACTTGTTCCAGCGTCACGGCCGTCGGATCGGGGATATCGGCGACCAGTTCCCCCACCTGTTTCACATACCCGAGCACCCGGATGCCGTGGCGGGCCAACAGTTTCTTCGCCACCGCCCCGGCCGCCACGCGGCAGACCGTCTCGCGGGCCGAACTCCGCCCCCCGCCGCGTGGGTCGCGGAACCCATACTTGGCGTCGAAGGTGTAGTCGGCGTGGCCGGGGCGGTACTTTTCCACAATATCGCCGTAGTCGTGGCTCCGCTGATCGGCGTTGCGGAACAGTATTCCGATGGGTGTGCCGTCGGTCTTCCCCTGATAGACCCCGCTCCAGATTTCGGGCGTGTCGGCCTCGTCGCGCTGGGTGGTGAGCTTCGACTGCCCCGGCCGGCGGCGGGCAAGATCGGGGAGCAAATCTTCAACCGACAGTTCCAGCCCGGCTGGGCAACCGTCGATGATGCACAGGTAGCCGGGGCCGTGGCTGACGCCGGAGGTGGTGACGCGGAAGAGTTTGCCGAACGTGTTGCCTGCCATAGCTGCCATTGTACCGATTTGCCTGCCACCGCAGACAGAAGTAGCCACTGGCAGTGGTGTGGGCCGATCAGATAAATTGGTACATCCGGTTAGCTGCGAGCCAACGGCGAGCGTGGCCGGTCCGTCAGCCCGACGCGAGAGCGGGGGTCAACCAAGGAGCGGTGTCATGCGGAGCATTCTGGCGGTGGCGGTGCTGGCGGCGGCCGGAGCGGCGGCGAGCGCCGAGGAACTGAAAGACATCACGCTGCCGACCCGGTACGGCATCACCCCCAGCCCCGAGTTCTACCCGCAGGGGACGGCCAAAGAGACCCTCGCCACCGCTGCCAAGCTCATCGAGAAAGGGCGGTATGCTTACATCCTCGCCTACGTCATCGACCCGGCCTTCGTCGATGCCCAGGTGGCCGCCCGCGCTCGCCAACTCACTCCGGCAGTGGAGAAGCGGCTGGGTGAGCGGCGAGCCGAGCAGAGACGGGGGCTGACGGCCGACACACGTCCGGAGGACGTCGTCCCGACCGATCCAGTCGGGTTCGCCGAAAAAGTGCAGGCGGAAGCCGAGCGGCTAGCCTTCGACGGACTGGTGAAAGCGCTTCAGGAGAACCTCGCCGAGTTCCCGGAGAACGTGACCCAACTCGCCGCCATCAGCCGCGATGGAGTGATCGCCGAGAGCGGCCCCGCGGCCACCGCCGAGGCCAAAGCGGTGCCGAATAAGAAGGTGTTTCTGAAGCAACTCGACGTGGTGGCGAGCAAGGAATCGCGAGTGGTGATCGAAGGCCGGCTGACCACCCGCCAGGACCCGACCACCATCCAACGATGGTTCCTCGAAGATCGCCAGGCCGACACGGAAAAGGCCGACAAGCCAAAGGTGGAGAAGTGAGCGTGAATCCTGTGGAAGCCGCTGTCGCCGAACGGTTCGCCGCCCTCGCGGTGAACCCCATTGGTGAGCGTCGTTTCCCCATCGGGCCGAGCAGTGCGAAACGGCTCGGCTACCCCCCCGCCGAAATCGATGCCCTCCCGCTGGGTGCGACCGAATCGTTCGCCGGAGTTGGCAACCCCTTCGCACTCGGCGAGCTTCACATCGGGCAATTCGTTCTTGATCTCGGCTGCGGGGCGGGCCTCGACAGCCTGCTCGCCGCCCAGCGAGTCGGGCCTTCGGGCCGGGTGACTGGCATCGACCTGGTACCGGCGATGGTGGCCAAAGCGAAGGCGAATGCTGCCGCCCTCGGCCTGACCAACACCGACTTCCGCGAGGGTCGAGCCGATGCCCTTCCAGTAGCGAGCGGCATCATCGACGTGGTCGTTTCGAACGGCGTGTTCAACCTGTGTGTGGATAAACCGGCCGTTCTCGCCGAACTGTTCCGCGTGCTGCGGCCAGGCGGACGATTGCAAATGGCCGATATTCTGCTCGAACCGCACGTGTCGCCGGAGGAGCTGGCGGGCAAGGGTGAGTGGTCGGACTGAGTGTCCGGAGCCGTCTGGGAGCGGTCGCTCCGCGAGATGCTGACGGCCGCCGGATTCGGGGCGGTTCACTTCCACGGTTGGACGGGCTATCGCACGTCGGGTTGCACCCAGGGCGGGCTGGTATCGGCCAGAAAGCCGGCGTGAGCGGATGGCAGTTCCACCACCCAATCCCGCCAGTGCCCACCCCACGGGCGGCGACCAATTCCGTGTTCTATGCTCCGGTGGCGGGCAGATTTTCCGCCCCGAGGGTGAAGACGATGCGGGTGATTATCGCGCCCGAGTTTCATCAGCAGATGCTCAGCCTGCCGTACCATCCGGCCGACTGCTGCGTGCGGCCAGGCGAGTACCCGCACCACATGTACATCGAAGGGGTGAAGTATGTCGTCGCCCCAGCGGTGATCGAGTGCCTGGAGCAGGCGGAGGCCAAAGGCGACCAGGAAGCCGTCGATCACCTGCGGTTGCACAAGGTGCATTACGAAATGCTCCTGGCCGATGCCGCCCGGTACGGCAGCCTCGACGGAGTGACCCTACTCGGCGACCCACCGCCGACCGAAGACGAAGCCGTGCCGACGACCGGCAACCAGTTCCTCCCCCGCATTCCCACCACCTGGGAAGAAACCGGCCTCGACCTGCCGTTCCTGTTCGAGAGCGTGCTGCGGACGATTTTCGTCCGTGGGCGTATGGCGGCCTCCGCCCTGGCCGACGAAATGTGCCTGCCGTTCACGGTGCTAAGCCCGGTGCTTCAGGGAATGCGGCGGCAAATGCTCATCGACATCGTCGGCCAGCAGGGGAGCAGCGGAGACGCCAGCTTCGTGTACGAGGTGAAGCCGCCCAAGGGGAGCGCGGCATTGCAAGACGCACTCGACAAAACGACCTACGTCGGCCCTGCCCCGGTGCCCTTCGCCGACTACGCCGAGAGCGTGCTCGCCCAGACGGTGAAGAAAATCGTGGTGACCCGGCGAAGCGTGCGGAAGGCCTTCGAAGACCTGATCATCTCGGAGAGTGCGTTCAACGAGATTGGCCCGGCCATCAACTCGGCCCAGAGCGTGTTCTTCTTCGGTTATCCAGGGAACGGCAAGACGAGCATCGCCGAGCGGATCACCCGGCTGATGGGCGACCACATCTACATCCCACATGCTGTGGTGGCGAACGGGCAGATCATCAAGGTGTACGACCCGATCCTGCACACCCCCGCCAAGGAGCAGGAAGAGGTCGGCAGCCCGGCCGGCGGGGTAGACGCCATCCTGAAGAAGGGGGGCGGGCACGACAAGCGGTACATCAAGGTGAGGCGGCCGACCATCGTGGTGGGCGGCGAACTGACCCTGCCAATGCTCGACTTGAAGTTCAACAATGTCGGCAAGTTCTATGAAGCCCCGCTGCAAATGAAGGCGAACGGCGGCATTTTCATGATCGACGACTTCGGCCGCCAGCAGATGCGGCCGATGGACCTGCTCAACCGCTGGATCGTGCCGCTGGAGAAAAAGTACGACTACCTGACCACCACCACCGGCACCAAGGTGGAGGTGCCGTTCGACGTGATCCTCATCTTCAGCACCAACCTCGACCCGACGCAACTCGCCGACGAGGCATTCCTACGGCGAATCAAGTTCAAGATCGAAGTTCGCGACCCGGACGAAGAGCAGTACCGCAAGATCTGGGAACTGGTGTGCAAGGGGCGGCGGGTGGAACACGACCCGAGCGGCATCGACTACCTCATCAACAAGTGGTACAAGCCATCCGCCCGCCCGTTCCGCATGTGCCAGCCGCGAGACATCCTCGACCAGATGATCTCCATCGCCAAGTACAACATGGAGCGGGTGAACTTCAGCCCAGACCTCATCGACGCCGCCTGCGCCACCTACTTCATCGGCGCGAAGAAAGACTTCGGGGCAAAAGTGCGGCTGGACTGAACCAACGCCGAGCGTGCGTCGGCTCGCCGGCCCACGCTCAGGCTCGCACCCCCACGCGGATGGGCTTCTCCCGCGCGGCAAACGCGAACGCCTCCCCCACTTCGCTCAGCGGGAACACCCGGCTCACCAACTCGGCGAACGGGAACCGCCGTTGGTTCTCGCCCATGAACCGCACCGCCGTCAGCAAATCCGCCGGCGTGTAGTTGTGGACGCCGACGATCCGCAAGCACCGCCGCACCACCTCTTCGGGGTGGAGTTCGATCGGCGGGGTTGGCGTCACACTGCCGGCCAGCACCAGCGTTCCACCCGTGCGAACCTGCGACAGCGCAAATCGGGTCGGGTCGGCGGCCCCGGACATTTCGACCGCCGCATCGATCCGCTCCGGCCAGCCGTCGGTCGCCCCGAACTGCTTCGCCAACGCCACCCGCGCGTCGTCGCGGTCGCACACCACCACCCACACTCCGGCGGCGCTCGCCATCGCACACGCCGACAGCCCGAGCAACCCGGCCCCGGTGACGAGTAGCGTTTCAATTGGCCCCACCGCCCGCAAACATGCCGCGGCGGTGGCGGTGGCGCACATCAGCGGGGCGGCGGCTTCGTCGGGCAGGTCGGCTGGCAACTTCACTGCCGCCGTGCCGTTCAACAAGTGACAATGGGTTGTCAGCCCGCCGAACGGCCCGCCGGTCTTCTTCCCATATTTGAACAGGGTGTCGCACTTCTGAGGCAAGTCGTGCGTGCAAGGGAAGCAGTGGCCGCACGCCCCGATCACGCTCCACGTGATGCGATCCCCCACCCGCAGCGGCTCGCCGTGAATGTCCGACAGTGGTTTGTTGGGGAGCCGTTCGACCACGCCGACCATCTCGTGCCCGAGCACCACTGGCGTCGGTTCCGCGCGCCGGCCGAAGTAGGTGTGCAGATCGCTGCCACAGAGCGTACAGAGCGAGACACGAACGACGGCCTCGCCAGGGCCAGGGGCCGGAAGCGCGAACACCTCCGGGCGCAACGGTTGGCCCGGTCCATCGAAGTAGTAGGCGGTGGGCATGGTCGTACTCCCCTTCGCCGACCACCGCACCCGGCGTCCCGCTTTCATCGCGAGCAGGATGGGTGGAGGCCAGCAAACGCTGGTTGGTGTGGCGTGGAGTTGACCTTGCCGGGCGACCGATCGGCCAATCCGAATTCCGAACACATTTCTGCACCCTCGGCGGTGTTCAGAAAAGGTCCACCTTGGCGCCAAGGCGGGCGAGCAACGCCGCCTGCCCCGCCGAGCCGATGTTCGTCATCCGCAGGTTCAGGCTCTCCAGCACCTTGCTGTTCCCGAGTCGGTCGGCCAGTTCCATCGCCGCCTGATCGCCGATCGGGTTCCCGCCGAGCACCAACCGCTTGAGCCGCTGCGGCACGCCGGTGTTTAGCAGGGCGATCACCCCGGCGTCGGTCAGGTCGTTGAACGACAGGTCGAGGTCTTGCAGCGCGGGGAAGCATGGCGTGGCGAAAAGACTGGCGATGCTGTCGTCGCCGTACTGGCAGCTTTCGAGGTCGAGCGACTGCAACCGAAGCCAACCGCAAGCATCTCGGATCAATGGAATGTCACCCAAATCGGTGAGGTCGGAGATATCGTCATGACGGGACGACATGCGGAGGTGTGTGACCGCGTTCAGGCAGTGGATAGGCTGGTGGAAGATCGAGTACTTGTCGGCCGCATAGATCACTTCAACCCGTTCGGGGAGTGGCACCAGTCCCGCAATGGCCTCGCCGTGAATGTTGTACAGTTCGGCCGACAAGGTGATGTCGTTCAGAAACCCGCGGCGAAACTCACTCTCGTGGCAGCCGATCACACCCGCGAGCGGCCCGAGCAGTTCGTCGCGGTGGTGGTCGAGAATCTCTTGCTGCCGCTGCCACAGGTGGCTGAACGCGTTCACCGCTGCCCGCGGGAGCGTCTCCTTCTTGGCGATCTCGATTTGCAGGCGGATGAATTCGGCGCGGAGGGGCTGGCCGTTCTCGTCGAGCCAGTCGGCGTACACCAGCCGGGGCAGGTCGTCGTCCGGGGCCGCGGCGATGGCGGCTAGAAGTGCAGATTCGGTAGACATACCAGCAGTTTAGCCGCGACCCGGAAGGGAATGCCCCGAACTTCGGCGTACTCCCCTCCGGGTCGCGGCGAACCGGATTATTCGACGGTCCAGATGTCTTCGGCTTTGAAGAGGTCGGCAACGGTGCCGGCGCCCTTCTTGGCCACATCGGCGGTGATCGCCTTCTCTAGCAGTTCCTCGTAGCACGGCCGGCGGACGTTACGGTACACGCCGAGCACCTCCGGGAACTCCGGCCCGACCATCCGGCTGTACATGGTGGCGACGGTCTGGTCTTCGAGCGTCTCGTCGTGGATGAGCAGGTCGTCCGGCCCGCAGTCCTTGCCCACGGTGACCACCTCCGGCTTCAGCCCGTTCAGGCGGATGCCCTTGTCGCGGTTCTTGCCGAAGATGAGCGGCTTACCGTGCTCCAGGTAGAGCAGGTTGTCGGCCTTCACGCTCTTGTCGGTGGCGTACTCGAATACTCCGTCGTTGAAGATCTTGCAGTTCTGGTAGATCTCGACGAACGCCGTCCCCTTGTGAGCGGCCGCTTTTTGCAGGGTGGCGGTAAGGTGCTGCACGTCCACGTCGATGGTGCGGGCGACGAAGCTCGCCTCGGCGGCGAGGGCGATGGTGAGCGGGCGGGCGGGGGTTTCCATGCTCCCGGTCGGGCTGGTCTTCGTCTTGGTGCCCATGCGGGAGGTGGGCGAGTACTGGCCCTTCGTGAGGCCGTAGATCTCGTTGTTGAACAGCAGGATCTTGATGTCGACGTTCCGCCGCAGGACGTGCATCAGGTGGTTGCCGCCGATGCTGAGCCCGTCACCGTCGCCGGTCACCATCCACACTTGCAGGTCGGGGTTGGCGAGCCGCAGGCCAGTGGCGAAGCTCGGCGCCCGGCCGTGGATGGTGTGGAAGCCGTAGGTGTTCATGTAGTACGGGAACCGGCTGGAGCAGCCGATACCAGACACGAACACCAGCTTCTCCTTTGGCACGCTCGGGGTGGCGAGGGCCTTCTTCATCTGGGCCAGGATGCTGTAGTCCCCGCAGCCGGGGCACCAGCGGACGTCTTGGTCGGTGGTCAGGTCTTTGGTCGTCAGGGTGGGAAGGGAGGTCGCGGCCATTGGTGTGTATTGGGTGGGGGAGGGAGTGTTGGGTTTTGGGCGAGCGGGGGGCGTCAGCCCCCTGGTGTGTTGTGAAGCGGAGAACCAGGGGGCTGACGCCCCCCGCTCGCCAAATCAGCCGAGTTTCGCGTCGACGGCCGCTTCGATCTCGCTGACGAGGAACGGCCGGCCCTGCACCTTGTTCAGCCCCTCGGCCGGCACGAGGTACTTGGCTCGCAGCAGCCACAGCAGTTGGCCGCTGTTCAACTCCGGCACCAGCACCTTCTTGAATCGCTTGAGCACCGCCTCGGTGTTCTTCGGCATCGGGTTCAGGTACCGCAGGTGCGCCCACGCCACCTTTCGCCCTTTGCGCTGGCACCGCTCGACCGCCGCCCGGATGCTGCCGTAGGTGCCGCCCCAGCCAATCACCAGCAGGTCGGCGTCGGCTGGGCCGTTCACTTCCAGATCGGGAATGGTGTGGGCGATGTTCTCGATCTTCTTCGCCCGGGTGTGGGTCATGTGTTCATGGTTGGCCGGCTCGTAGTTGATGTTGCCGGTCACATCTTGCTTTTCGATCCCGCCAATGCGGTGTTCCAGCCCCGGCGTACCGGGGATGGCCCACGGCCGGCTCAGGTATTGGTCGCGCTTGTACGGCAGGTACTTGCCCTGCACCCCGTCGCCGACCTCGTGGAACTGCGTGCCATCGCTGTTCGGCTCGGTCGGATGCTTGATCTCGATTTTCGGCAACTTCTCCACGTCCGGGATTTTCCACGGCTCCGACCCATTCGCCAGGTAGCCGTCGGACAGCAGAAACACCGGGCACATAAACTGCGTGGCGATGCGCACCGACTCATAGGCCATGTCGAAACAATCGACCGGCGACTGCGGGGCGAGGATGCAGACCGGGCTTTCGCCGTTCCGGCCGAACATGGCCTGGAGCAAGTCGGCTTGTTCGGTCTTGGTGGGAAGGCCGGTGCTCGGCCCGCCGCGTTGCACGTCGACGATGATGAGCGGCAGTTCGGTCATCACCGCCAGGTTGATGGCCTCACTCTTCAAACAGATGCCAGGGCCACTCGTACCAGTGACGCCGATCGCCCCGCCGAAGCTCGCCCCGATGGCCACCCCACACGCGGCGATTTCGTCTTCGGCTTGCAGCGTCTTCACCCCCCACCGTCGCATGTCGGCGAGTTGTTCGAGTACGCCACTGGCCGGCGTGATCGGGTACCCGCTATACACGAGCGTTTTGTTCGCCGCCTTGGCCGCTGCCACCAGCCCGAGCGAAATGGCTTCGTTGCCGGTGATCTTGCGATATCGCCCTGGGGCGATCTTCGCCTTGCCCACCTTGTACTGCACCGGCATGATCTCGACCGTCTCGCCGTAGTTGTACCCGGCCTTGAGCGACCGCGTGTTCGCTTCGAGTACCGGCAGCATCTCGGCCTTCTTGCCGAACTTGTCCTTCATCCACTTCAGGGTCGGTTCGAGCGGCCGCTCGTACATCCAGTAGACCAGCCCGAGGGCGAAGAAGTTTTTGCACCGGTCCTGCTCCTTCGGCGAGCTGAGGCCAGCCTCCTTCACCGCCTCGCGGTTCAGCTTGCTGATCGGCACCCGGATCACCTTGTACCCGGCAAGCGAGCCATCGGTGAGCGGGTTGGACGTGTACTTCGCCTTCTTCAGGTCGTTGTCCTCGAACGAATCCGAGTTCACCACTAGAATGCCGCCCGGTTGGAGGTCCTTGAGGTTCGTTTTCAGGGCGGCCGGGTTCATCACCACCAGGGCGTCGAGCACGTCGCCGGGGGTGTGGATGTCCTGGCTGCTGAAGTGAACCTGAAACCCGGACACGCCGGCCAGGGTGCCGACTGGCGCCCGGATCTCGGCGGGGAAGTCCGGGAAGGTGGCGATGTCGTTGCCAATGAGGGCCGACGTGTTGGTGAACTGCGTACCGGCCAGTTGCATACCGTCGCCGGAGTCGCCGGCAAACCGGATGGTGATGGCCTCCACTTCCTGGGGGGGTGCGGTGCGGGGGGTCGGCGTCGGCTCGGCGGTCGCACCGGCAGGCGGGGTCATGATCGGTCGTCCTCGGGAAATCCTGGTGGGAGAGCGTGCGTCGGCCGTCGGTCGGATCGCTCGGCGGCGGAATAGCGCGGTCACTCACTATTGTGTCGGATCACTGCCGGGTTCGGGTAGGGCACTTGGGGAGGATTTTCGGCCGGCACAACACCGGACCATGCCAGCGAAACACAGTCCATGCGGAAGCAGAATACGACAAAGAAGATCAGAATCACTGGGTGAAACAGCGGCGTCTCGGCTTCATGATTCTCATCCGCGTCGTGCCCGGACGGTGGCCGGACCACATTTTTTCTTGTCATAGTCCGCATTTCCGCTCCGGCGTGACCTATGGTTCGGCTGTTCACAACCGGAAACGTCCGACCGGGAGGGCACGCCATGGTCGCCGCCGTTGAGTTTGCCGGGGTCGGCAAGACCTACAAGACCGGCCTGTTCGCCAAGGCGAAAGTGCCAGCCGTGCAAGATGTTTCGCTCACCATCCCCCGCGGGAGCGTGTTCGGCTTGCTCGGCCCGAACCGGGCCGGCAAAACCACCCTGGTGAAGCTCCTGCTCTCGCTGGCCCGACCGACCAGCGGCAACGTGACCCGCCTGGGCGAGCCGGCCTCGGCCCGCCACACGCTCGGCCGTATCGGGTACATGCACGAGAACCACGCCTTCCCGCGATACCTCAGCGCCGCCGAGGTGCTGACCTTCTACGGCGGCCTGAGTGGGCTGAGCAGCGAGGAACTTCCCGGGCGGGTGAACGCCCTTCTGGAGCGCGTCGGGCTGGCCGACCGGCGAGCAGAACCGATCAGCCGATTCAGCAAGGGCATGGTGCAACGCCTCGGGCTGGCCCAGGCGCTCATCAACGACCCTGACCTGCTCATCCTCGACGAACCTACCGAGGGGCTTGACCTGCTCGGCCGGCAATTGCTCCGCGACGTGGTGACGGAGTTCAAGAAGGCCGGGAAGACGGTTCTGCTGGTGTCGCACGTGCTCGAAGAAGTGCAAGCAGTCTGCGACGAACTGGCCGTACTGGTCGGCGGGACGGTGGTGTTCCGCGGCAAGTTGAACGATCTGACCGCCGGCAAGCCGAGCCTGGAGGCGGCCCTGCGGGGGCTATACACAGCGGGGCGGTGAATCGACGGAACACGGCTCGTCAGCCCCCCCACACCATGACATCGCTCTGACATCGAGGACCGCGTCGTGATTTCCCTCCCGGAAACGATCCGCACCGTGCGATGGATGGTGCGGGACACGTTCCGCCAGTCGCTGCACACCAAGTTGTTCTGGGTGATGCTTGGCGTGACGGTGTTGTGTACTGCGTTCTGCGCCAGCATCCATGTGAAGGGCGGGCCGTCGGTTGCCCCCGGCGATCCGCTGTACACCCTGCCGAAGCAGGAGGCCCACAAGGAAGGCGGCGAAGACGAGGTGACGAAGGACGGGGTGCAGATCAAGGATGGGGAAATCTCGTTCGGCTTCGGGGCGGTGAAGTCGCCCATCGGCAAAACAAAGGAAGATTCCGTCAAGTTCGTGCAGATCTGGATTGCCGGTGTGGTCGCAGATTCCCTCGGCGTGCTGCTCGCGCTCATCTGGACAGCCGGCTTCCTGCCGACCTTCCTGGAGCCATCGTCGGCGACCGTGCTGCTGGCCAAGCCGGCCCCACGGTGGGCGATCCTGCTCGGCAAATACCTCGGAGTGGTCGGGTTCGTGATCGTACAGGCGGTGATGTTCGTCGGTGGGACGTGGCTGGCGCTGGGCTTCGCAACGAACGTGTGGAACCCGAGCTACTGGCTGGCAGTACCGCTGCTGGTGGTCAACTTTGCCATCTTCTACTCGGTGTCAACGTTCATCGCCGTCTGCACCCGGAGCACGGTGGCGGCGGCGTTCGGCACGCTCTTGTTCTGGGTGCTGGCGTGGGCGATGAACTACACGCATCACCACCTGGCGGCGTTCCCGGTGCAGGGGTTGGGCGGGATGTCGCACTACCTGCTGGAGGTGGGGTACTGGTTCCTGCCGAAGCCGTTCGACATGAGCGGCATCTTCTTCGAGGCGATGGGCGGGCAAGGGTTCTTCAGCGAGGCGGGGGAGTTAAGCATCCTGAAGAGCCGCGGGCAGTTCCACCCCGAGGCGAGCGTGGCAGCGTCGGCCGGGTTCGCGGTGGTGACGTTGGCCTCGGCCGCCTACGAACTGCACACGACCGATTACTGACGCCCTCGGTCGCCCCAGCCCCTGACGGGGCAAGGCTCGCCAGAGCCGCTTCTCCGCTCGGCGGGTAGTCGGCGCGGCCCGCACAACCGGCACCCCCGCGACGGCCGCCGCTGAATCCGCACGTTCGCCACTTCGTCGCCTGCCCGCCCGCAAGGTACACTAACCGCACGCCCCACCCCGGAGCCGTCACACCATGCGGTCCGCACTGCCCGCCCTCCTGTTGCTCGGGCTGGCCGCCGGGCCGGTGCCCGCCCAGGGTACCGCTGCCCGCGCCGTCACCCCTGATGTCGCCGCCCTCGACCGCCTCGGGCTGAAAGCCGACTGGTCGATTCACGTCCCTGTCACCCACCGTCAGGATGGGATCGCCCGTGTGCAGCCGGTCGACGAACACCAGGTGTACGTCCAGACCCGCGGCGGGTTGCTCGTCGCCCTGAACGCCGCCACTGGGCGGGAAGAATGGCGATACAAGTTCCCCACCTCCTTCACCGATGGGCTGGCGGTGGGGGTGAATGAGAAGTTCGTGTTCTCGGTGAACGTGGCCAAGCTCTACTGCCACCAGCGGTACACCGGGGTACTGGAGTTCGCCTTCGACCTGCCCGAAGCGCCCTCGGTCGGGCCGGTGACGGACGGCGACCAGTTCTACGTCTGCTTTTCCAGTGGCAAGGTCGCATGCTATGACCTCCCCCCGGCGTTCCACACTTCACCCGAGGCCAAGCGCCTGAAAGTGGAGCGTGAGAAGAAAGCCGCAGACGACACGCGGAAGGGATTGATCCGGCCGGGCGGCGGGCTGGCCGACTCCGTGGCCGCCCGCAACTCTAGCCGAGCGTTCACTCCCGTCGCCCGCCCAACCACTACCCGAGAGCAATACACCGCCCCGCGGACCTACATGCAGGGATCGGTCGGCGACAACCAGCCGACCTACTCCCTGTCTGCACTTCAGTCCGTCATTCCACCGTTCGATCTGGGCGAGTTGAACAAGGTCGAGTCGATGGCCCTGCTGCCGAGCGTCAACCCACCGTACACCCTCACGCCCGACTTCCTGAAGTACAACCAACTCACGCCGTCGGTGGCAGTCATTCCGCCATCGGTGGCCCGCCTCTTCGAGTTGTCCAATCTCAGCCCGCCGCCGTTCGAGCCGAAGCTCCGGTGGATCACCGAGACCACCGGGCGGGTTTACACCGAGCCGATGTTCGTGCCTTTCGCTGGCCGCGCCGCCGCACGCCTGTGGATCGCCGAAGACGGCCGCTACCTCCAGACCTCTCCCCGCGACCGGGAACGCGACCGCGACGCCCAGCGGGTCTGGCGTCTGCCAGCCGATGTGGCTGGCGGAATCGCCGGGCCGTACTGGTATGGCGATGGGCAGGTGCTCGGCTTCCTGCCGCTGTCCGATGGCCAGGTGCTCGGCATCGACCTGAACGCTGGCACCCCGCAATCGCCCCGGTACCAGTTCCGCGCCAACTCCAGTGGGTCGCTCAACCGGAAGCCGATCGGGATGGCCGACGGAGTGTATGTGGGTGGGGATCGCTCGGGATCGGCTCGTATCAACGTGAAAACCGGTGAGGTGGACTGGCGAACCGACGCCGACGTCGATCGGATCATTGGTGTGTCCGACACCCGGGTGTTCGCCCGCGACCGCCGCGGCAACTTGCTGGTGTACGCCAAGGGCAAGGCCGACCCGAATACGCACTACGCCCGCCCGCTCGGCACTCTGCCCGTCGAAGGGTTCAACGTCCACGTGCCGAACGCCGCCACCGACCGGGCGTTCCTGGCGTCCGACAGCGGGCTGCTGGTGTCGCTGCGGGAAGCCGGAGCCGTGGCCAACAAACCGAAGTTCGTCGCCCCCGTGTTCCGGCCGGAGCAAGTCAAGGGTCCGGAGAAGAACCCGGAGGAGAAAAAGCCGGACGATCCGAACGCCCCGAAGCCGGCTGAAGAGAAGAAAGACGAAGAGAAGAAGCCCGAAGAGAAGAAGTGATCGATCGGTTGGTAAGAATCGGGGCCGCCGCGAGCCGAGGGTATTCCACCTCTGCCTCGTGGCGGCCCTGGTTCATTTCACGCCTTCGCCGCGGGCGGGGCCGCCGGTGCGGCGTGGGCCGCCTGGTGCTTCTTCTTCCGCTCCTGCTCGGCCTGCTCTTTCGAGTACAGCACCAGCCCGGTGCCCACCGCCACTAGCAAGATGCCGACCCAGAACAGCGGCGGCGGGGAGTTCCACTCGAAGTTGGCCCACTTGCCCGGCTTCGGGTCCCACAGGCTGCTGAGCAGGGTGTTGACGATCGGGGCAATGCTGAAGATGAGCGGGGCGATGAGGATGCGGTACTTGGTGAGGTAGGTTTCCTTTTCCTTGTCGAGGGTCGCTATTTGGGCGGCGATCGCCTCCTTCTCCGCTTCCGGCGCGGCATCTCGCTTGGCCACCAGCGCCTCCTTCTCGGCGGTGTACTCCGCCGACCCCGCCCCCATCGCCTCCTTGCTGGCGAACACCACGCAGATCGCCCCGACGGCCCCCATCACCCCGGCAATGCTGGCGAACACCAGCCCGTTCGACGTCAGCTTCACGTCTTCCCACTGCTGCGCCTTCATCAGGAACAGGAGGCCGGGGATGACGATCGCGAGCACCAGGTACGCCACCCCGACGCACATGATGGCCGCCAGCCGGGCCGCCGGCTTCCCGCCCAGTTCGCTCCCGCCGAAGAAGATGATCGGCACATAGGTGCCCCAGCTCAGCCCGGCCAGGATCACATACCCCCACCACGGAATCTGCATTGGTCGCTCCGGTTTAAGGTCTCACCCGGAGATGGTAGGCATGCCAGCGGGTGCTGACACCGGTTTGCCTCACCCCACCAGTTCCTTCCACTGCGTGTGGTAGTCGGCCAGCCATTTCCCGCCGTCGTCGGGCTTCACCGGCGTGCCCACCTCGCACAGGGTGTAGCGGTCGTATCCGATGCCCTTCAGCTTGGCGAACAGGTCGCGGTACGGGTACGTCCCCTTCTTGTCGTTGGTCAGGTCGTTGATGTGGCAACTCTTGAGGAACCCCTGGAGCAGGTCGAACCCCTCGTCGAGTTTGCCACCGATCAGGTCGCTCGCGTTGGAGTTCCACGTCACGCCCACCGCCTTGTGCCCGCAGGCGTCCATGATCGCCCGCATCGTCTTCGGTTGGGCGGTGCTCTCCTTCGGCCCATGCACCTCCACCCAGATTTCGACGCCGGCGCTCTCGGCCGCCTTCCCGCACTCGGTCAGGGCTTTGCCGATCTGGGCCACCGCCTGCTCGACGGTCATCCCCTTCCCCACCCCGTTCGGCCGCACCTTCACCCCCTTCCCGCCGAGGTCTTTCACCAGGTCGCAGAACCGCTTGCACTCCTCGACGTTCTTCCGCACCACCGCCGGGTCTTCCGAGTGGAACTCGCACACGCTGCCGCACCCCCAGAACACCACCCCGCTGTCGGCGAACTGCTTCTTCACGTCTTTCCGCTGCTCGGCGGAGAGGGTCGGTTCGACGCCGTGCTTGTGGGTAGTGCGGCACTCCACCGCCGCCACCCCGGCCGCCTTGCAGTGCTTCAAGAGGGTCGGCAGGTCCCAATCCTTGGCGACGTTGTAGGTGACGAGGCCGAGCTTGAACTTGGCGTCCGTTTTCGGTTCAGCAGCGCGGGCGATAGTCGGCAGCACGAACGGTGCAGCGACCGAGGCCGCGAGGAACGAGCGTCGGGAGAGGGTGGTCATGGGGGGGTACTCGTGGCGAGCCGCGTGTTCGACAACGCAACCCATGATGGGGGCGGGAAATGCGTCGGCAAGAAAAAAAACGCGATCGCGGCAATAACTCGCCGCGATCGCGCATCGTTTCTGGTGAAGTGCCGGTCGTCTCCGTGGTTGGCAGCGTCCACGGGGTCGGCCGGCACTTCGTTTTTTACTTCCCGATGCCCAGTTCCTTCAGTTCGAGTTCGAACAACTCCTGCTTCAACCGCTTCCGCTTCTCCTTCAGCCACACCATCTCCTCGGCCTGCGGTTCCAGTTTGGCCACTTTCGCCCGCAATAGCATCACCTGTTCTTCAGTGCGGTATACCTCTAATTGAGCGACTTTATCCCGCTCGATGATCTGCTCCACCTTCCGCTCGGCGACAGCCCGAGCCTTGGTCGCCTCCACCACGGCCGGGACCCGCAGGTATGCTTCCACCTCCGGGCTGACCTCCTCCCGCACCGTTTGCAGTTGCTTGAACAGCGCCAGCCGCTCGTCGTCCAGTTTCTTCCGCCCGGCGTCCTGCTTCGGCAGCTTGCTGTTCCGCAGTTCGTCCTCCTTGGCGGTCAACTTCTTCTGCACTTCGACCGCCTTCGGGTGCAACTTCACCGCCTCAGCCAGCACGTCGCCGGGCACACGGGCAGTCTTGGCGAGTTCGACTCGCTCGTGACTGTTCCTCAACTCGTCCTCCTGTTCCGGCGTGAGTTTCGCCTGCTCACCATGCCCGCGGACCTTGAGTTCGGTCAACCGCGTGGTGGCCGCTTCGAGTTGCCGCCGCAGGCTTTCGATGTCCTCCGTTCCGATCGTGAGCAGTTGCTTGTCCACCGTGTCGAGCATCTTCTCAATCCGCTGGCGGCGTACGGCGTCGGGGTCGTCTTTCTTCTTCTCTGGCGGCTTCTCGGGCGTGCCAGTGGTCGGTGTCGGCTTGATCCCCTGTGCCGCCACCAGCCCGAGGCCGGTGCCCAGCCCGGCCAGCACGAACAGCCCAACCGCCGCTGTCACCGTCGTTCGCGTCGTCATCGCCAGAACCTCCAGTGCCAGTTGAACGGGTACACCGATCGTGTTTGTTCCGAGTGCGAACGCCACGGCCGCTTCCGCGACCGTGCGGCCTGCATCCGCCGATAACTCCGCCACCGCCACGACCGCCACCGTTGCCGTCACCCCGCGGGCGGTCAGCCGCACCACCAGCCGCTTTTTCGCCGTCGCCAACCGCGACAGCACCGTGCCGCGGGGGATGCCGAGCTGCGCCGCCGCCTGCTCCGTGCTGTGCCCTTGCAGGTAACACACGATCACCGGCAGCCGCAGCCACTCGGGCAGTCGGCCGACTTCCTCATCCAGAATGGCCGACCGTTCGGCCGCCTCGGCGGAGTCCGGGTCGGGCGGGGCGGTGGGGTCGGCGTCGAGCGCGACCGGCGGCAGGCGTCGTTTCATCCGCAAACACACTCGCAACGCCACCCGGTGCAGCCACCCGGCCACCGACCCGCGGACGGTTCCCGCCTTGCGGGCCAGCACCAGGAACGCCGCCTGGAAGGCGTCCTCGGCGGCGTGGTCGTTCCGCAGCACCCGCCGGCACGCGGCCAGCACCATCGGCCCGTGCCGCCACACGAGCAACTCGAACGCCGCCGGATCGCGGGACCGGGCGAAGCGATCAAGCAACGCGGCATCCGGCAGCGGATCGGACTCGGGCGTCCGCCGACGGAGGAGGGAAGCCAGGAGGTCGTGGAGTCGGGCCATACTCACCCGGAGAGAGGCACGGCGGGCGGTGGCGATGCGCGGAATTTGCTTACTTCTTCTCGGCCGCGGAGGTGTGGTCGGTGGTGATCTTCCACCCGTCCTTCAGTTTCTTCATCGTCAGCGTGTACAGCCCGCGGGGTTCGTCGGCGGTCTTCTCGAACTTGAGCGCCCACCGCCCCCGCACCACGGCGTAGTCGGCCGTCACCACCTCCACCGTCACCTCGCTGAAGGTGAGCTGGCCCATCTCCTTGCCGTCGGCCTTGTACCGCTTCTGGTACCGCTCCTTCGTCGCCTTGTAGCCGGTCGTGATGGTGTCGCCGGACGCGAACCGCAGGTCGTCGCTCTCCCAGTACCCGGCCATGAACCCATCGAGGTCGCCCTTGTTCCAGGCGTCTTGTTGGGCGGTGAGTACGGCGCGGATGTCCTTCTCCGGCGACGGATCGGCGGCGAGCAACAACAGAACGGCAGACGCGGCGAGCATGGCGGAGGCTCCGAGGGGTAGCACCGGCGGTGACGGGTAGTGTAAACTACCGGCATGAGCGCGACACTCACTCCCCCGCGGCCGGCCCCCGTTTCCACTCGGCTACTCACCGCCGCCGACCTGGCGGCGTTGCCCACAAGTCTGCCGTCCGGCGACGTGCGGTACGAACTCGACGACGGAGTCCTTGTCACCATGCCCCCACCCGGCGACATCCACGCGGTGCGTCAAGCCAGCGTCATCTATCACCTGTTCTCCGCCCAACTCGCCGGGCTGGGTGAAGCTCGTGGTGAGGTCGGCATCGTCCTGCGGCGCGACCCGGACCGGGTGGTGGGGGCCGATGCCGCGTTCATCCTGACTGCCTCGTTGCCCGTCCGCCGCACTCCCGAAGGGTGGCTGGAAACCATCCCCGAAATCGTCATCGAGATCCGGAGTAAGAACGACACCCGGCCGGGCATCGTGAACAAGGCCGACGAGTACTTCCGCGCCGGCGTGCAAGAAGTGTGGGTGCTCGACTCCGACGCGACCGCGATGGAACTGCATGCGGCCGACGGGTCGGTGCGGATGTTCCGCGCCGCCGACACCTTCGCCAGCGACCGACTCCCCGGCTGGTCGGTCGCTGTCACGCAATTCTTCGTGGGCGGCTGACTTCTTCCGCCCCCGCTGGTGGTCGCGGGAGGGGGATCCCCCCCCCGCGTGCGTGCTCACACCGGCACTTCTTTCCCCTCGGTGGCGCTTCGCCGGAGCGCGTCCATCACCCGCAGGCTCTTCACTGCTTCGTCTGGGTTGGGGTACGGCTCCCGCTTCTCGCGCACGGCGGCGGCGAAGTCGTCGAGCATGTGAACCATCTGGTTCTCGCCCGGCGTCTCGATCACCTCGATCGCCTGCCCGAAGTCGCCGTCCTGCCGGACCACCTCGAACACCGCCCGGTCGTCCGGGATCCACATGTTCGGCACCCGCACCACGTGCTCGCTCCCCACGATCTCCACCCACGTCCGTAGCGGGTGGGTGAACCCACAGTCGAAGTTGCACGTCCGCCCGTCGGCGAACGTCCAGACCCCGCTCATGGCCACGTCCACCCCGTTCACCAGAACAGCCCGGGCGAAAACGCTCACTGGCTCGGCCTGCATCCACCAGCGAATGGCGTAGGTGGTGTAGCAGCCGACATCGAGCAACCCGCCGCCGCCGGCCTGCGGCTGCATGCGGATGTTGCTCGTCGGCAAGCCAGTCAGGTTGAAGGTGAACGCGGCGTTCACCTTCTTCACCTCGCCGATCGCGCCGGAGTCGAGGAACTTCCGCAGTTTGTGCGTCCGCGGGTGGTGCGGCCACATGAACCCATCCATCAGCCGCACACCCTTACTCCGGGTGTAGGCGATGAGCTTCTCGGCGCTCGCGGCGTCGCAGGTCAGCGGCTTTTCACACAGAATGTGCTTGCCGGCATCGGCGGCTTTGCGGGTCCATTCGTCGTGCAGATGGTTGGGGAGCGGGTTGTAGATGGCGTCGATGTCCGGGTCGGCGAGGAGTTGCTCGTAGCTGCCGTAGGCCTTCGGTATGCCATCGGCGGTGGCGGCGGCCTGGGCTTTCTCCAGGCTGCGGCTGGCGATCGCCATCACGTTGGCGGTGGTGCTGGCGCGGAAGGCGGGGAGGAGGCGCTGGTTGATGGCGGCAACGCCGAGGATGCCCCAGCGGAGGGGGGAGGTCGTCATGGGATGAAGTCGGTGAGAGGGCCAGGGTGAGGTCGTTGCACACAACCTACGCCGGCCGGCCCGTCACGTCACCCGGATGACGGTCGAACCGCCCTTCAACCCGCATGCCACCTTCAGGGCATCCACAAACGCCGTGCAAGTCGGGTAGCGGTTCTGGGGGATGGGCGAGAGTGCTCGTACCAGTGCCGGCCGTTCGGCCGGTGTGACGCAGTTCAGGTCGGGCGCGGGGCGCAAGTACGATCGCGACAGGTTCTACACCGGCGGCGGCGGCGGGAAGGGAAAGGTGGTGCTGCGGAGGACGTAGTACGTCACCGCCAAACTAAATTGATCGCTGGTGTCGGTGGCGTACCCCTGGATGACTTCAGGGGCAACATAT